>JAFQOH010000244.1:0-69765 GCA_017403345.1 Thermoguttaceae bacterium | reverse complement strand
GCGTTTCAGCGGGCGTTTCAGCGGGCGTTTCAGCGGGCGTTTCAGCGGGCGTTTCAGCGGGCGTTTCAGCGGGCGTTTCAGCGGGCGTTTCAGCGGGCGTTTCCGCAGGCGTTTCTGATGCCTGGATCTGACTTGGCAGAGGCTGGATCTTTTCCGTCTCGCCAAGCATTTCGGCGATCAGATTTTTCAGGTAGACCAGCAGATCTTCTTCCGGCATGGCCTGGATCTCTTCTGTGGTGATCACGTTTCCGTATGTTACGGTGATTTTGTGCGGATGGGGAAGTTTTGCGTGACGCGGCCACGCATCATACGCTCCCTGAATGACGCAGGGAATGATCGGCGCCTTGCTTTTTCGGGCGACGGCGATGATCCCTTTCTGAAACTCTCCTAGACTTCCGTCTTCCGAGCGAGTTCCTTCCGGAAAGATCAGGACTGCCTGTTCCTGCTTCAGACGCTTCAGTGTTTCTTTGATCCCCTGGATCGGATTTTTCGTCTGCGAGACCGGATACGCATTCAGGTGGCGGATATGCCATCCAAAAAGTCCCTTGAAAAGCGTGTCGCGCGCCATGTAGTGGCACGGTCTTCCGGTACCGATCCCAATGAGCGGCGGGTCAAGAAAACTCTGATGGTTCGCGATCACGACGACTTTTCCTTTCTTAGGGATGCGTTCCGAATGGAAGTAGCGCAATCCAAAGAAGATTCGGCTTAAAGTGTAGGTGATGATGACCCACAGCTGATAGTAAAATCGGTCAAACAGGCTCATAGGGTAATTTGAAAATTAAAGGATGAATGAAAATTTGATCGGAAAAACGCGGTCAGGAAATGCGTTTACTGCGTTCTGCTGTGTTTTTTCCTGCCTCCGCGACCTTCTCAATGATCTTTTCGACGACGTCATCGACACTTAGACCGTCAGAAAGGATGCGGACGGCGTCTGGTGCCGGTTTCAGCGGAGCGATCGGACGTGTCGAGTCCTCAAAGTCCCGTCGTTCGATCCCGGCGAGTATCTCGTCATAGTCGGCCGGCTCGCCGAGCGCTTTTTTCTGCTCAAAACGGCGGCGTGCGCGTTCCTGCGGCGTCGCGTCTAGGTAGATCTTGCACTCTGCGTCCGGAAAAGCGACTGTGCCCTGATCGCGTCCTTCGGTAATGCAGTTTTTGCTGCGTGCGTACTCGCGCTGCATTTCGGTAAGGAGTTCTCGGATCTCCGGATTTCCGGCGGAGTAGCGCGTGACGGCCGTGACGCGGAGCGTTTCGACTTCCGTGGAGACGTCTTCGCCGTTGAGGAAGATCCGGGGACCATCCATTTTCAGGGAAATGGTTTTGGCGATCTGGACCAGAGCCTCCGGGGCATCCCAGTCGACGTTTTGACGCAGGCCCGCGAGTGCGACGGCGCGGTACATCAGACCGGTTCGAAGGTACTCAAAGCCAAGCTGCTCTGAAAGTTTGCGTGCGATCGTACTTTTTCCGGAACCCGCCGGACCGTCTATCGTGATGATCATGTCTTGATTTTGTAAATTGCTTTCGTTCGTGACCTGGTTTACGTCTGAAACCAGTTTCGAAACTTAAAGGGAAAGGGGTTCATTTTCCATTTGGCGTTCTCCCGTGGAAAGAGAGAACATCTGGTGGAGAAGATCGACGTGAACTTTCTCCTGCCGGACATTTCGGCGCTCAAACATTCGCTGCTGCGTGCTGATCATGACTTCGACGGGGAGTTCCGTGCACTGTCCGAAAGAGCGTGCGTAGTTGACGAAGCACGGCACGTTCCGCGTGACGAAACCGTAGACCATGCTGCAGCTTCCGATCGTTTTCCCGGTAAAGATGCTCGTGTTGATGGCAGTTTTGGCGTAATCGCCGATGATGCAGCCTAGGAACTGCATCGTAGTCGCCACGCGGCCCGATTTATACTGCATGGAAACGCTTCCGTACGTGTTTTTCAGGTCGCTGTTGCACGTTCCGGCTCCGAGATTGATCCAGCTTCCAAGGTAGGAGTGCCCTAGGAAACCGTGATGCTGTTTGTTCGTGTACGGTTCGATCGCGGAGGCTTCCACTTCACCTCCGACTTTCGTCGTGTGCGCGAGTCCGACAAAATCTTTCAGTGCGGCATGTTCGATGACTTTGGAGTAGGGACCGACGTAAACGGGGCCTTTCAGGTAGCAGAAAGGACCAATGCTTGCACCTTCATCCACGAGAATGGGGCCCTGCGTCGTGTCGGTCACGAGGTAGTCGCCGAGCCGAACGTTTTCGCCGACGAAAACGCCGTCCCGGATCTCCGTCCATTTCCCATTCGTCCACCGTGCGCTGCTTCGGCCGGTCTGTGCCGGTACGGTGTGCTGAATGCGGTACTCCAAATTGGAATTGAAGATCTCGACATGACTGCGTACGACATCATGCGGATAGTCGAAAAGTTCCAGCGGATGCTCGAAACACTGAGGCAGATCCCGTGTAAGCGCCAGAAAATCGATCGGCAGGACTGCTGTGGGAGGAAGGACTTCCGGGAGTGCCTTCAAGACATTCAGAAGCCGTTCTGCAGGAATGCAGGCACACGCAAGGTCGGTCTGCCATGGGAATGCGCAGCATTTATTTTTTCGGATACAGTTGCGAAAAAATGAGAGCAGCTGAATGTTAGGGACCATTCTGGCGTTCAGAAGCAGGATATTTTCATTCGGTGCGCAGTTGGCGAGTTCCGTCTGGACGGCCTGCTGCCCGAAGAAAAATCCCGGTTCGGAGTAATCGTAGCGGGAAATGCCTTCCAGATACGGTCGGCAAAGGAAACCAACGGCGGAACTGGGGATCTGGAGGACGACGTCGATCATGCGCAGAGACCCGCACGTAATGGCAAACGCCCCTCGTCCGATCGTGATCGGGTAAAGGTTCCAAACCGGCTGGT
This sequence comes from Thermoguttaceae bacterium, assembly GCA_017403345.1. Taxonomy (GTDB): domain Bacteria; phylum Planctomycetota; class Planctomycetia; order Pirellulales; family Thermoguttaceae; genus RGIG3701. Next base: position 66,881 of record JAFQOH010000244.1, on the reverse strand, counting down.
CTTCAAAAACGATGACTTTCATGAGCATGACGGCGTTAAAAGGAAAACGAGGTCCGGCGCGCGTCTGACGCCATGGCGAGTCAAACGGCATGGCGAGTCAAACGGCATGGCGAGTCAGACGGCATGGCGAGTCAGACTGTCCGGACGGTCTCCGTGATGATGGAAATGGTGAATTTTCCATGTTCGGAGACTGGGTAAAATTGGCATTTCGCGTTGATTGTATCAAAATTTTCAAATAAGCGCAACGTGTTTTCCGTTTTTTTCGGTCGTTTCGATGAAAATTTTACGGTATTTTTTATTTTTCTGCGAAAAACCCCCTCCCCCCGGTAGCCAAAAACCACAACGTGTGCTAAAATAAAAGGTGGAAAAGTCTTTTTCATTGAAGGAAAGAGACTGTTTGGGAATTTTTTGAGAAATTTTATGGGGACCAGTCGGGTTCCATGATGTCCGGGGAGTTTCATTATGTCCAAGATCCTCTGTCTTTTTTCGCTGGCGCTTTCGCTGATCCTTGCGGTCGTTTTCATTTTGGACCTGAGTATGGGGATCCCGTTTAAACAGGGAAGCATCTTGATGGACGTCATTTTTCTTGTCGCGGCGCTTGTCGTGGCAGTTCAGAGCTGGCTGACGTTCCGCGAACAGTAAAATGTGGGTTCATCCGGGAACTGCGTACCAGTTTCACCACTGAATTTTATCACTGAAGACACAGAGTTCACTGAAAGACACCAAAAGACTAAAAAAAATTTTAAACCTTTCGTGTCTTTTCGTGTTTTCCGTGAAATTTGTGTCAGGGCACGTTCACTCCCTTTTTCTTCTTTCTTTTCAGTGCTCTCCGTGGTGAGATCGGAACCTGGATCGGTACTCACTTTCCGGAAGAGCCTCTATTTTTGAGGAGGCCGCGGTTCCGGCCATCCTTTCAGTTTGCCGTTTTTTCCTGATAGATCGGCAGGTAGCGATAGTAGACTTCTAGGATCATGACTGCGAGTGCCGTTGTGTAAAGTCTTCCGCCGATTTGATTGTTCGTCTTTTCCGGTTCCGTGAAGAACCAGCTTCCTTCATCTTTTCCGGACTGCATCTGCGTGAGGATGAGATAGTCGCGCATTTCCTGATTCCAGGTCGTCCAGCGTTCTCCGCCGTAGTGTCTCAAAAGGAGCGTCGCGTAGTAGTCGTAGTAGAGATCCGACTCATCGCATCCCCATTCCGAGATCAGGCGCGTTCCAGCATCGAGGAATTTTGCATTTTTCGGCGTTCCCGAGAAAACGCGGGCCACGAGTCCCATGGCGGTCGTGGAGGGGATCGGCGCTTTTCCAGGCTGGTAGGAGTACTGAGCTTTTTCGTCACGTGCGATGGAGTCCATGAAAAGATCCATCTTTACGATCGCGCTTGACGGTATCTCAAAACCGGCCATCTGCGCACTCTTCAGCGCCATGACGACCCAGGCCGTCACGGAGACGTCGCCTGCTTCGTGAGGCTGGTAGCGCCATCCGCCGCCGTTGGGGTCCTGTGCGTGAAGGAGCCAGAGGATCCCCCCTTTTGCGAGCTGACGGAGGTTCGGGTCTTTTTTTGTTTCGATCGCACACGCTTCGCACAGTGCCAGTGTCGCGAGGATGTGTCCGTACATTCCGCGACTGTCCGGGGAATCGCGGAAATCGTAGCCCGGCTGATCTTTTCGGCTTTTAGCCTGCGTGGAGAGGAAGTAGATCCCTTCCTGGACCGCCTGACGGTACTGTCCTTCCTCCCGTGTGTTTCCGTGTCCCATGAGCGCTAAAAGTGCCAGAGACGTCGCGGCAGTGCGTGAGGTCGCTTCTCCGGAATTGGGGGTGCCGAATCGTGAAAGGTCGAAACTCCAGCTGCCGAAGTAGCGTTTTTTCGGGTCAAACTGCTGGTGCCGCGCGATCCAGGCGAGTCCGCGTTCTACCGCGCGTTCGCTCTGGTCGTTTCCTCCCGCAGATTCCAGCATCTTCCTGCGGGCAGCCGCGTCGGTACGGGGACCGATCCCGCCGCCGGTCGGGAAGGAACGGCCTCCTCCCATCGGAACCCAGCTTTCCGGTTCTCCGGTACGGATCGGTGTCGGACTCCATTCTACTGCGGGAGATTCCTTTCCCGTCTCATTCGGGTCGGTCGGCGAGGCGTTTGGCAGGTCGAGCGATCCGAATGCCTCTTCCGCCTCTTTTTCCGCCTCTGAAATTTCCGTGTCCAGTTCCGTTTCAGACGCCTCTTCCGTCGGCATTTCCTCCGATTCGGTCATTTCTTCCGGAAGGACTTCCTCTTCGATGTTTTCTCCAGTTTCCTCTTCTGTTTCGAGCAGAACGGCCGCCTCTTCATCTTCGAGTTCATCCCAAGTCTCGGCATCTTCTTCCCATTCCGTGAATTCCATCTGAAGGCGCATTGCCGTCCCTTTTCCCTGAGGGATCGCAGTACTCCAGAGGAACAGTACGATCAGCAGAAGAAGATGAAAAATCATACTGGAAAGGAAACTGACGGAACTCTCAAACAGTTCGCGCGTTGAAACCTCGCCGGTTTCCAGGTTCCAGAGAACTTCATCTTCCAGAGATCCCAAAACCGAACTGTCTGAATGCGGATTTTCTGCGTTAGAGGATCCCGTCCCCGAAACTTCCGGTTCCCAATCGTTTTTCAGACCAAAATCTTCCGGCTTCACTGCGTTTCTATCTCCTGCGTGAATCTGTTTTTCATCCTGTTCAGGCAAAATTATCCATATTTTTGGAGTGTTTCGTTTCACGGAACGTTTCCGAAAATACTATGAAGGAGAGTTTAGCAGAATTTTTGCCTTTTGTACAGTCCAGAGTGGAAAATTTTTTCAGAAAACCCGCAGAAAACCGGACTTTGGGGTACTGCGGGGGGGGGAATGGCGAAGACTTCTGGGTTAACGGAATTCATTGCGCAGGAGGCCGATCTTTTCGATCTCCACTTCGCAGACGTCGCCTGACTTGAGGAAGACCTGCGGATCGCGTCCCATACCGACTCCCGGAGGAGTTCCGGTGAAGATCAGGTCGCCCGGCAGGAGCGTGCAGACCTGCGAGATCCAGTGGATCAGGAACGGGACGCTGAAGATGAATCGGCTTGTGCTGGAATCCTGCATGATTTGGCCATTGAGGCGCATCTGGATCTTGAGTGTGTGTGGATCCGGGATCTCATCCGGCGTCACGATCCATGGACCGATCGGCGCAAAACCGTCGAAAGTTTTTCCGAGAAACCACTGCCTCGCCGGGGGACGCATCTGCCAGTCGCGTGCCGAGACGTCATTTCCGCAGCAGTAACCAGCGACGTACTCCATCGCGTATTCGGGGGAAATGTCCCGCCCTTTTTTTCCGATGACGATGACCAGTTCCGCTTCGTAGTCGATCTTGTCCGAGACGGCAGGGATCGGAACGACGGCACCATTTTGGCTCAGTGCGGTGGGGAATTTGTTGAAGATGACCGGATGATCCGGGATGGAATCTCCAGTTTCAGCGGCATGATCTGCGTAATTCAGACCAACGCACGCGATCTTCTGCGGGTCCGGGACCGGCGGGAGGAGTTCCGCATCTTCCATCGCGGCGATACATGGCGGACGCCGTGCCGTGAGGGTATCCTCGACGAATTTTTTTGCTGTTTCCAGCCAATTTTCCTGTTCAAAAAGTTCTTTGACGGAGCAGTCGAAAACGACGAGCTTTTTTCCGTCCTCCACGACCGCAGCTGCCCGCGGTCCTTTGGAAGTCATGCATGATGTGAGTTTCATAAATTTTCTCCATAGAGAGGGTGAATTAAAAAATTAAAATTTTCGCATTCCCCCCCTTGAATTATTTTGCATGTTTTGTAAAATTTAAAGTAAGGGTGCAGTTGCGCACTGTGTCCCCTACATTACAATTGGGAATTTCTGGCAAATGCGGATGACTTCCTACAGTTTGTCAGCGATTCCCTTTTCTTTTTTAAATTTCATCCAGTCATACAGACGGATCAGGCTTCGGATCTGTGAGGCATAAGGTTGAAAGCCTTTTTCTCTCCATGTTGAGATCGGATGTTCTTTGAGTAAATTTCTCAACAGATCCTCAAGTTCATCAATTTGTATTTCTGATTGAAGCAACGCTTTGATATTGTAGATCTGTTTGTAGATAACTTCCGCATATTCAACGATTTCACGGATCGAATGAAATTTTGATTTTCCTCTTTGCATTGATTTTTGTGGAGGAAATATCTCATCGAAAGTTTGTGAATATTTTATCCAAAGTTTTTCCGGAATTTCATGTTGAGGAACAGATTGAATGTATTTGTAAAACGGCAGTGTTTTTTTCCCGTTCTCTTCATTGAGGATATAGCGTATGATTCCAGTGTGAAAATCTGAATGTGGATATTTTTCTTTTAAATTATCCAGGATAATGTCTTCAAAAATTTCATCTGAATCGATTTTGGTAAAACCTTTCATGCCGAATTGGTCTAAGACACCAACACCGATCACAAATTCCACATGATTGGGAATCTTTCCATCATCCAGACCCTGAATGTACATTTTTTCAGTCGGTTCCTGAGTCAGGACCAGTTTGTAGATGTCGTGTTTTAGTTGGTAGAGAAGTTTGGGGGCATACCGGCTGCGTACTTTTGCCAGAGCTTCATAGACTGGGGTAAAAGAACGCAAACGGACATGGGTCATTGGCAAAATATCGGTTTGCGAAAGATTCCGGACGATTTCAAACTGCTCGTTTTCCTGAGATTCCGGAGGCAGCCAGTCGATGAAAATAAGCTGTTTGCTGATTTCATCCTGTTTTTCCGGGGGAATACACCCGGCAACACTTTTCAGGATCTTTCGGATATTTTCATCGGAAAGACTGTATCCTAAAAAGAAAATCGGATTTTCCAGAAAAATGGTCAGCAACTTGGCAGTCAGGTAATCACATTTTTCTTGGAAATGTTCGTAATCTTTCTGTGTAATAACGATACTTGACGGTTGGGAAACGCAGCCGTGGATCTTGTAGATCTCATTGATCCCGAACATTGGTTTCAGCAACAGGTCATCCTGCCCGACGAACGGATTGAATTTCGGAAACAGGTGTTCCAGCAGGATGTCGTAATTGGTCGTGATCACGCCGCCAATATTGCGATTGTGGATCTGTTTGAGCTTTTGGATCTCCGGATCTTCAGAGAGTTTCGGCAACCGCTGTTGGGTACTCTCCTGAATATATTGGATGACATCCAGCCGAAATGCCGATTCATTTTCCTGAACTTGTGCTCTGTAGGCGGAGTGTTTTTGGCGAAACGCGGGATCATTTAGCCAGCGGGTATTGAAATCTTTTTCCAACAGACTGGCGATGACCGCAAATTTGTTTCCTTGGTTCCTGTCTGAATTTATTTTATCTTCAGCCATATTCTCATAGATGAGAAAAGCAAGGTCCGGATCATCTTCTTTGAGCTGCCGCGCATAGTATTCCAAAAGCGTCTTCCAGCTTGGGAGTCCCAAATATCTTCTAGAAAAACCGGACCCGACAAACAAATAGGGAAGGCGTTTGAAATTTTTGCAAAGTGCGTTCAACTTTGTTTGAATGGATTCTTGGGGATTCATTTTATTATCCCTCCCGTTTCCATGATTTGCGGTTCTTTTTCCAGGCCGGTTCTTCACGTTTTTCCGGTTCGATCTTGCGGATGATCTGCTGGACATTCTGAATGCCTAGGATGTTTTGAAGCTGTGTGAGGATGTCCTGCGTCGCCTTCATCGTGAAATCGCACTGCATGACCACGCGGTTTCGGTCTTTCGTGAAGATCTCCAATTCCAGACGTTCACTTCCGGGGGAAGACCGCAGGATCTCTTTCAGAGTCTTGAGAGTCTCCGGCGAATGGTCCTCCTCGAAAATGCGGATCCGAAGTCCCTCCGTGTAGTCGCGGCGCAGACTTTCGATCGTCACGATCTTGTCGACGAGGAAACTTACGGTGCTGATCGCGCCGCCTCCGGAATCTCCGGAATCGTCATCCTGGGAATCATCGCCCATCGTGTCCAGTTCATCCTCATCATCGTCGTCATCATCGTCGTCGGTGAGGTTTTGCAGAGCGGCTTTCTGGTCTTTGGATGGTTTCTTTTTACCCTCTTTGGCTTCTTTTGCTTCACGTTCCGCTTTTTCTTTCGCGAGTTTCGCCGCTTTTTCGGCTGCCTGCGCTTCTTCCTGCTGTTTTCGGTTGTCGATCGATCCGACGCAGAGGATCACGGCATCCGGAGAAAGGCAGTCGCCGTACATCGTGTATTTCCGCGGCCAGAGAATGCACGGAATCGTTCCTTCTTCATCTTCCAGCTCAAAACGCGCGTAGAGTTCGTTTTTCGATTTCGTCGCCTTTTTTTCCAGCTGACCGACGATTCCGCCGAGTACGACCTGCGTCATGTGCGGCAGAGCCTTCGCTCCCGTAGTATTATGGGTGCAGTGGAATTGGAGCGATTCGCGGTACTCCGCCAGAGGGTGTCCGGAACGGTAGAAACCGAGGACTTTTTTCTCCCGCGCCAATTTTTCCTTCTCCGGCCAGTCCGGAATGTCTGGGAGATCGATGACTTCTTTTTCCCCGCTTTCTGCCGCCGGCTCAAACATGTCGAAGAGGGACATTTGGCCGCTTCGTTTGTCAGCGACGGTCGCTTCTCCTGCCTGGATCGCCCGGTCAAGGACGGCTTCCAGCTGGGCGCGGTTTCCTTCGAAACAGTCGAAGCAGCCGGCATCCAAGAGTGAGAGGAGCGTTGCACGCGGGATCTTGTTGACCGCATTGCGCTCGCAGAAATCGAAAAGATCCAAGTACGGGCCGTTCGCGAGACGTTCCTGCCGAATGGCGTCCGCGAAGGTTTCGTTCACGCCGCTGATCGCGGTCATGGCGAAATGGATCTTTCCGTCTTCGATCCTGTAGCTTGCGGCGGAAGTGTTGACGCACGGCAAAACGACTTCCACTCCCATTCGCTGGCAGTCTTCGATGTGTTCGACGGTTTTGTCTTTTTTCTTGAAGTTTCGCTGATCGATGTCGCCGGTCAAAAGCGCGGCCATGAATTCCACGGGGAAATGGCATTTCAGGTACGCGGTGATGTACGCGATCTTTGCGTATGCCGTGGAGTGGCTTTTGTTGAAGCCGTAGCCCGCGAACTGGATGATGAGGTCAAAAAGATGCTCGGCATCCTTTTCCGTCAGGTCGTTTTCCTGGCATCCGGTGATGAACTGGGACTGGTAGTGCGCGATCTTGTCGATCTTCTTTTTGGAGATCGCCTTGATGCACTTGTAGGCGTCGGCCAGCTCGATCTTTCCCAGGCGGTTTAGGATACGCATGACCTGTTCCTGGTAGACCATGACGCCGTGAGTCTCGGTCAGTACGTCTTCGAGTACCGGGTGAATGTACGAGGCGGTCGCGCGTCCGTGCTTCACGTCGATGTACTGGTCCACCATTCCGCCTCCAAGCGGTCCGGGACGGTAGAGCGCGAGCATGGCGATGATGTCGCGGAAATTGTCTGGTTTGAGCTTCTGGAGCAGATTGCGGATCCCTTCCCCTTCCAGCTGGAAAACGCCTTTCGTTTCTCCGCGGCATAGCAGATCGTAGGTCGGCTGATTGTCGTGGGGGAATCGGTACGGATTAATGTCTTTCCCTGTCGTCTCTTTGATGAAATTCATCGTCTGCGAGAGGATCGAGAGGTTGCGCAGTCCGAGAAAGTCCATCTTCAGCAGCCCTGACGCTTCCACTTCCGCGCCTTCCCACTGAGTGACGAGGCCTGATTTGTTTCGGATCGTGTGCATCGGCACGAAATTCACGACGGGCTGGGGCGTAATGAGAACTCCGCAGGCGTGCGTGCCGGGCTGACGAGCCAGACCTTCGCACCCTTTCGCAAGATCCACGATCTCCGCCACTTCCGGATCGGTGTCGTAGGCTTCCTGGAATTCCGGGTTGGCTTTGAGCGCTTTTTCGATGGTGATCTTCGGCGTTTTGGGGACTTTCGACGTGATCTCTTCCACCGAGGAGACCGGAAATCCCAGAACGCGCCCAACGTCCTTGATGGCCGCCTTCGCCGCCATGGTCCCGAACGTGCCGATCTGTGCGACGTGGTCTGCTCCGTACGTGTCGCGGACGTACTGAAGGACCTCTTCTCGACGCGCCTGCTCGAAGTCGATGTCGATATCCGGCGCCTCTTTACGGTTGACGTCCAAGAAACGCTCAAAGAGAAGGTCGTACTCCAGCGGACAGACCCGGCTTAGTCCCAATCCGAAACAGACGAGCGACCCCACACCGGAACCGCGGGCAGTGCAGGAGATCCCTTTCTCGTGAGCTGCGCGGACGAAATCCCACACGACGAGAAAGTAGTTCGGGAATCCCTGACGCTTGATGACGCTCAATTCCGTTTCAAGCCGTTCGTAGACTTCACTCGTGAAATCGCCGCCGATCTCGCCGTTGACCCACCGTTTCGGTTCGTCGGCGTAGCGGTCGCGCAGACCTTCAAGAGCGACTTCGCGCAAATATTCGACTTCGTCTTTGCCGTCCGGAGGCGTGAAGACCGGGAAGAAACGCTTTCCAAGCTCCAGCTCCACATTGCATCGGTCCGCGATCTCCTGAGAACGGGCGACGGCAGCCTCTTGACCGGGAAAGGCGTCGTACATTTCCTGCTGGGAGCGGAAGTAGAACTGGTCGGTATCCATCCGCATTCGGTCCTCATCCATCCGTTTTTTCCCCGTGTTGATGCAGAGGAGAATGTCCTGGATCGGCGCGTCTTTTTTCTCTACGTAGTGTACGTCGCTCGTCGCGACCAGAGGTATCCCCGTTTTTTCCGCCATTTCGATCATGAACCGTGCTGCGCGCTGCTGGAGATCGATCCCATTGTTCTGGATCTCCAGATAAAATCGGTCGCCGAATTCCTTTTTGTACCATTCCGCGACTTCGTAAGCCGCTTTCCAGTTCGGTTCGTTGCCGTTGATCAGGTGCTGATTGATCTCACCGCCAAGACAGCCGCTGAGGATGATGAGACCTTCGCCGTACTGGTGCAGAAGTTCCCGGTCGATCCTCGGCCTGCGGTACATCCCCTCGGTGTACGCCTGCGTCGCCATTTTCAGGAGGTTTTTGAAGCCCGTGTGGTTCTGTGCCAGCACGGTCAGATGGTACGCATAGTTCGTGCGGGCAGGGTACTGCCGATTGAAGCGGCTGTCCGGCGCAAGGTAGGCTTCGTATCCTAGGATCGGCTTGATCCCGGTATCCAGTGCACGCTGATAGAATTTCAGGATGCCGAACATATTGCCGTGGTCCGTCAGCGCAAGAGAATTCATCTTGAATTCTGCCGCTTTGTTGACGAGACGCTTCAAGGAACCGGCACCGTCCAGCAGGCTGTATTCGCTGTGGCAGTGAAGATGCACATAGGGCGGCGGAGCCTGAGCTTCAGATGTTTCCTGATTTTCTGCAATTTCGGGATTGGGATTCGGAGTCTCTGCCATGATTTCCTCAAAAAAAAGTTCCGTACTTTTCCGTGCTGTCCTGGATGCAGACGCACTGGATCCAAAACTATTTTACCATAAAAAGAGGAAATGAAAACGGGGGGCGTGCCGTTTGCGGACCGGATTCTTCCAAAAAAAGATCCATCCGGCAAGTACGTACCGAATGGATCTTTTTTGCGGTCTCTAATTGCGGGACGTCCTGCACCGGAGTTTGAAGATCCCGAGACCGGCCAGAAGCAGAAGCCACGTTGCGGGTTCCGGGACGCCGGGAACATCCGGACCTGCTGGAAGTGCCGTGAGACTGAGGAAACCATTGGGATCCATGGTGAAATAGTCCGCAAGATTTCCGAAAAGCGTATCCGTCACGCCGTTCCAGCTAAGCGAAAAATCTCCGGCCTTGCCCTGGAATGAATCCGTCGTGAGCGAGATGGTTTCGGAGGCCGGGTCGAAGAAAAGGAGGGATTCCAGCGCCATGTCCAGACTTCCCAGATCCAGAGAAGCCCCATTCAGCGCGAGGATGCCGGTTTCTTCGATCGAGAGTGCAGAGTTCGGCAGGTCGAACGAGTTATCCGCGAAGGTCAGCGTGCCGTCGGCGATGGTGATGTTACCCGTGGAGGCGTACGCGCCGGTGAAGGTCTGATTTCCCGCGCCGGTCTTGACCAGCTCGATGTTTCCGGTGACCTGACCGGCGTACGATTCGCTCTTCCCTTCCGGGACTTGAAGCGTCAGCGTGCTGGCGTTTGCGGAGGAGTTTTTGAGGACGGCTCCGGAAACGGTCGAGGAAAGACCGGCGATCGGCGTGTTCGTCAGACTGAATCCTGCAAGATCAAGCGAGGCTTTGGCGTGACTGATGGAGACGACGCCCGTTCCCAGTGCATCATTTGCGCCGAGTTTGGCGATCGCTTTGTTCTCGTCCCCAATGTTGAGATTCGCGCCGACGTTCAGACCGCCGGAGAAAGAGTTTTGGCTGTTCGCGAAAACGATCGGTCCATTGTCGCCGGAGATGCCGAGTTCACCGGTGCCGGAGATGACGCCTTTCATCGTGTACGTGATGTTTGACCCGCCGCGGAGCGTGCCGCCGTTTTCGGTCAGCTCGATCGGGAGGGTGAAGTTTTTCAGGGAATTGAGATTCGCGTTGAACATCAAGGTCCCGCCGTCCAGGACGACTCCGGAGAATTTGCTGAAACCGTCAGTTTTCGCGATGAGTTTTCCGCCGGAAACGCCGATCTTTCCGGTGAAATTATTCGTCACGATGTGAAATGAATTGCAGTTCCCGCCGGTGACGTTGATGCCGTTGAGCATGAAGACGGTATCCTTTGCCGCGGTGGTTCCGTTCGCGAGCGTGAGGTAGAGCTGGTCGGTCCCTTTTCCGCGCCAGTCGATGGTCCCGCCGTCAGCTTCGATCGAGATCTTGTTCAGGTGGTCGGTACTCACTCCCGTGACGGAAAGTGTACCGCCGTTGAAGGAGTAGTTCGCATTTTTCGCTGCGTCGTTCAGTGCGGAGACCTGGTAGAGCGTTCCGCCGTTGAGGAAGAACTGGTGCGCGGGGATGGGCGATTCGGTTTCGGTGAGGGAGCCGGGGACGGCATCGATCCTGAGCGTTCCGTCATTCACGGTCGTGGAGCCGGAGTAGAGGATCTTTTCGCCGGTGAGCGTCTGAGTCCCTTTGCCGTCTTTCGTGACGTTCAGTGCGCCGGAAAGTTCGCTGGCGTAGGTGAGGTCCTTGCCTTCCGCGACGTTCAGGGTGAGGCCGGCTTCTGCGCCGGAGTTTTTCACGACGGCGAACGTGTCTTTTTCGGTGGAGATCAGACCGCCGATCTTCTGGCTGAAACCTTTCAGATCGAGGGTGGAGGCACCCTGTTCAGACGCTCCGATGACCGTGACGGGGCCGGTTCCGAGCGCATTTTCCGCGCCGGCCTGGACTTTGCTCTGGAAGGGGCCGTTTCCGCGGTTTTTCTGTGTGCCGATGACCAGTCCTCCAGAGAAATCGTTGGCAGAATTCTTGAAGACGGTCGTTCCATTGTCGCCGGAGATGCCGAGTTCGCCGGTTCCGGAGATCTTTCCGGTAAAGACGTGAGTTCCAAATGATCCGTTCCGGATGGTGCTGAACGTTCCGTCTGTGAGCGAGATGGGAGCCGCGTAGGTCTGCGTTCCGCCAATGTTGAGCATGAGGGTCCCGCCGCTGAGGATGATGCCTTTGGCGGGAAGGTAATTCATGGACGTGATGTTCAGTTTGCCGGCGGTGATCTCAAATTTCCCGCTGAAATTGGAGAGGGCGGTCGGCGTGAGCGTTGAGCAGTTTCCGGACGCATTATTTGAGGCGGTGAAGGTGAGGACCGTGTTTTCCGTCGTACCGGTTCCGTTGATGCCGAAACTCAGCGCGTTCGTTCCGGTCGTGATCCACTGAATGGTTCCGCCGTTGGCCGTCACGTCGATCTTGGTGGAGAGGGTAAGGGCGCCGTTTTTCTCAAAAGCGAGCGTTCCGCCGTCGAGCGTGAAGGCGTTTGCCGCGCTTCCGCCTGGATTCTGGATGAGGAGTTTGCCTTCGGAAACTTTCGCGGAGACGTTTGCGCCCAGTCCGGCCCCAGCGAGCGTCTGCGTTCCGGTCCCGGTTTTCGTGAGTGAGAGCTTTCCGGTGAGTTTTCCCGCGTAGGTCTGATCCCCGGCGAGTTCAAGCGTCAGGGCACTCGGCGTTTCCGCGTTGGAGTTGGTCAGGATGGCGTTCGCGGAGTTTCCGGCGAGTCCGGCAGCTTTGCCAGCATCGGAGAGTTCCGCGTCGGTGAGTCCTGCGAGATCCAGAGTTCCGGTCCCGGTGACGGTGAGGAGTCCGCCGCCGAGTTTCGCTCCGGAAGTCAGTCGGAGCGTGCCTTCATTGACGGTCGTGTTTCCCGTCCGGGTGGATCCCGTACCGGTCAGGATCTGCGTGCCCGCACCGGATTTGGCGAGGTCGATCTTCCCGGTCATTTTCCCGGCGTAGGTGAGCGTTTGGCCGTCCGGAACGCTGAGCGTCAGGGTACTGACGGTGCTTTTGGAGTTTTTGACTTCCACTCCGGAACGTGTCGCGGAGAGACCGGCGATCGGTGTAGAGACGATGCTGTGGCCGTAGAGGTCGAGCCAGTGGTTTGCGCCTGCGCCGAAGGAAACGACGCCGGTTCCGAGCGAATTGCTTGCTCGGAGTTCGGCTTTGGTGACCTGATTAAAATTCCCGTTCATGACGTCGCCGATCTGGAGTCCGCCGGAGAAATCGTTGGCGGAATTGGCGAAGCAGAAGGTCCCCGAATCACCGCCGATGCCGAACGTTCCCGTTCCGGTGATCTTTCCGGACCAGATGAGCCGGCTGTTATCGAAACCGACGCGGACGGTGCCGCCTTTTTCACCCAAAACCAGATCCGTGGAGATCTTCGTGTTTTCGTTCCCGATGTTCATCTGCGCGTCATTCATGACGGAGCCGCCGTTGAGAATGATGGAGTTGACCTTCGGCAGGTCGCCGAGCAGACGGATCTTTCCGCCCGTGATCTCCACGTCGCCGGTGAAAGCGGAGTCGGAGCGGATGACGAAAGAGTTCACGTTGCCCGTCCCGGTCGCGTTTGAATTTCCGGCCAGGACGATCTTTCCGCTTCCGGCCAGATTCATGGAGAGGGTCTCAGAGGTCGCGCTCTTGAATTCGACCGTTCCGGTTTCTCCGGCTCCCACGGTGATCGTCGGAGCGAGCGTTCCGGCTTTCGCTGTGTACTTGAGCGTTCCGCCATTGGAGAGCGTAATGCCTGACGTCGATGCCAGCCGACTCACGTTTCCGATGGAGAGGGCACCGCCGGAAATGAGCGTCGCGCCCTGGAACGTCTGGTCCGCCGAGATGGTGAGCGTCCCTGTGCCGGTCTTGGTCAGCGTGCTGGAGGCCCCGGAAATGATGCCGGACCAGGTCTGGGAGCCGGTCAGGTCAAAAGAGACGCTTTCGGCGTAATTCGCTGAAGCGTTGAAGTTCGCGTCAGTGATCGCGGCGGCATTCACGGTACTTACGGCTGAAACCGGAAGCGTGAGCAGCGCAGCGGCGGACAGGGTACGGATACGCGGATTTTTTCGTGATCTTTTCATGGTATTTGTTCTGCTGTCAGGTTCGTTTCAGTGGTTTTGTTCGTTTATTTGGTCTTTTGGTTTTTTCGGGACTTTTTCGGGACTTTTTCGGGACACTGATCTTTCATTTCAGCGTACCTTCATTCCGCGTATCTTCATTCCAAGGTAAAGGCCTTACCGTCGGATTTTTTGCCGAGGTAACTGTACGCTTCCAAGTCGATGCTGTAGGAGATGCGCTGCACCGAGGCGTCGCAAAGCGTGATGCCGAACGCACCCGCATGCGTGCTTCCGAAACTGGTCGTATTACTGACCCCGCCGCGGTCCTGCCGGGGAGCGCAAGCCGTTTCGTTTTTCGTTTTTCGCATTCTGTCATTGTCTGCTCCGCACCACGCGGTCTGGTCGTCGCCGTCCTCGATCGTCGCGTACATATTAGCGTTCAGGTACTTTTCACCATAGAGCATCGTGTTGCTCGTTCCGTCGCGGATCTCTCCCATTTTGACGGCACTGGTGGGGAATGTCGCGCCGCTTTGACAGTCTGAAGCGATGGTACGGGAAGGGATCTCCTTTTTCGCGTTGGCGTAATTGCTGGCCTCATAAACGGCGTAATTGTCTCCGGTGCATGCCGCATAATCCAATTTGGAAACGTTCGTGAGTTTCGAGCGGTCTGCGTTTTTGCACGTTGAGTTTCCTCCCCCCTTTAGCGGATACGTGACGGCCGTACGCCGGGAAGGACAGTAAAAGACCGGAAGCGGGATCTCGCAGCGTTTGGCGGCTTCCGTGTACTGGTTTCCGCTTTTGGGATCCTCGACGCCGTCCTGTCCCATGGCCCACATCGCCTGCTGTTCGAGGAACGGAAGCAGTGAGTACGCCCAGGAACCGCACTGGTATTTGAAACCAAGGTCCGCGTCTGCCTCCCAGGGCCACCACCAGCCGCCGCTCGGAAAATGTTGGCTGGTCGATTCGAGGTTCATCGCGGCAAGTCCCATCTGTTTCAGATTGTTGCTGCACTGCATCTGACGCGCTGCTTCGCGTGCCTGCTGGACTGCCGGGAGAAGCAGACCGACCAGCATGCCGATGATGGCAATGACGACCAGCAGCTCAACGAGCGTAAAGCCATACGGGCGGAAAGCTGGCGCGGACGCGGATTTTCGGGGATCGGTTCGTTTCATGAAAGGCTCCTCGGAATGGGAAAAAGGAAGGCGGGAAGGCGGTTGCGGATGATTTTGGGGGACCGGGCGAAAAAACGGCAGTGCGTCTCACCTGCCAAATTAAAATCAATTCCAGTCAACACTATCCCTTATTTTACTCCAAAAAAATCAGAAATGCTTGAAATTTGGGAAAAATTTTAAAAAAATCAGAGATTTTGAAGTTTTGGGTGGAGTTTTATTGATAGAGGGGGGGGGTGAGTTTGGGGGATTTGCTGCTTGTGCGGGTTTTGTTGTCTGGTTTGTTTCTACGGTGTGTTTCCCCCATTCTTTGAAGTTTGAGAAAAAAATAAAGGAAGAGAAAATGTTGGAAATAAAACCGGAAAGTAAAATGTACCGGAAATAAAATGCGCCGGAGAGTAAGATTTTGAAGCAAATTCCGGGGCAATGAAGTACGAGACGTAAATTTTTTCTCAAAAATGGGGTTTCTCCCCCTTGCGTTTCTGAATGGACCGGAGTATAATCGAAGGGTAATGTAAATGGATGGATCTTGAAGAAAAGAAGAGGAGCGCATGGCAGATTTAAGGCGGGCCGTCATTCAGCGGCTTCAGGCTTTGCAGTGTGCGGGAGTGGAAGAGCTTTCGCGCACGCTGGCTGAAGGTCTGCTTGGAGCGCTCCGCGATCAGGAGACTTCGGCGTGCAGGGTCCCGTCAGAAATGCCGAAAGATCCGTCTGCCGGACCTGAACGCGGTTTCGTGAAGCCGGTATCTCCTGTACCTTCTGCGGAGATGGCTGCGCCGGTGCAGGGGGCTTCGGTTTCAGGCTCCGCATTGCCATGGGAAAAGCGCGTTTCATCTGTTCCGGGAGCGTCTGTTTCCCCCGGAGTTTTCCCCGCTGTTTCCTCCTCCTCTTCTTTATCGTCCTCCTCAGTTTCCCGCTCCGGGTCCGTTTCCCGCTCCGGGTCAGTTTCCCGCTCCGGGTCAGTTTCCCGCGAGACTTCGGCCTTTCCTTCAACTTCCGGTTCCCGCCGGCCTGTCGCCATGGCCCCCAAACACCTTCCGCTTTCCCTTGAGATCATCATTCCGCCGCACGAGGACTACTCGGCACTTGCCGAAATGGAGGACCGTCACGAAGCGCTCCGTCTTCTTGGCGAAAAAGTCTCTCGGTGTACCCGGTGCATCGATCTGGTAGGAAATCGTAAACAGACGGTCCTCGGGACAGGAAACCCTTACGCGGAGCTGATGTTTCTCGGTGAGGCTCCCGGTGCGGATGAAGACCGGGCGGGGATCCCGTTCGTGGGGCGTGCGGGACAGCTGCTGACGAAAATGATCGAGAACGGAATGCAGATAGATCGTGAGGAGCAGACGTACATTTGCAATATTTTACGCTGCCGTCCGCCGGGAAACCGTGCGCCGATGCCGGAGGAGGCGTTCAAGTGCAGGCAGTTTCTCGATACGCAGATCGACATCGTGAAACCGAAATTCATCTGTTGTCTCGGTGCGTCCGCGGCACAGTATCTCCTCGACACCACGACGACCATCAGCCGAATGCGTCTGCGTGAGTTCCGCTACCGGAACGCGACGGTGGTCTGTACCTACCATCCGGCCTACCTTTTGCGGAATCCTTCCCAGAAAAACGCGACCTGGCAAGATCTGCAGTTTCTGATGAAACTCATGGGACTTCCGCTTCCGCCGCCGAAAGAGAGCAGTGCCGGAACTTGAGTGTTGACGTGAGTACAAAAAATCGAATCGATTCCGTCGCGGAAAGGAGTTTCCTTATTTTTCGTGTCCATCATGGAATTTTGAGGAATCTCGGTTTTCGCCGGGATTTTCCTTCCTTTAATCCAACCTTAATTTACGATCCAAGAGGTCTTTTATGAACCAGACTACCCGCCGTAATTTTTTGGCCGTTTCCGGTGCCGCAGCCGCCGCTGGCGCCGTTTTTTCCGGAAGCGGGATCCCAAGCGCACAGGGCGCAGAG
Source organism: Thermoguttaceae bacterium (assembly GCA_017403345.1). Lineage (GTDB taxonomy): Bacteria > Planctomycetota > Planctomycetia > Pirellulales > Thermoguttaceae > RGIG3701. The sequence goes on along the minus strand of JAFQOH010000244.1, from coordinate 50,266 downwards.
AATGCGCAGGCTGACGCTCCGAAATCACTTTTTGCTTCTGCCGTCGTGCTTCAGAATCCGACGGAAACTTCGATGAGTGCGTCCTGGACGCTCAACGGATACGCGACCGGATGGGTCGAATGGGGGCTTTCACCCGACAAACTGGACCAGAAGGCATGCGGGGCCGTCTGGGGACTGAAACCATACTCGGACCGCGTCATCAGTGTGACGATCAATGGTCTGAAACCGAATACGAAATACTTTTACCGTGCCGCAGTTCGCGGGATCGATTTCCGCGGCGTATACAAAATCATCCCGAATGAAGAGGTCGAGTACACGGAAGTGAATTCCTTCACGACGCCGGGAAAAGACGCGAAGACGGCGAGTTTCGTCGTGGTGAATGACACCCACGAAGTGCAGGACATCCTTGCGCGTGAATTTGACCTGGCGAAAGAGCTGAAGCCGGACTATACGATCTGGAACGGCGACCTCGTGAATCATGTTGAGGGGCATGAAACGATCCAGAACGCGATCATGGATCCGGGAAAACGTGCGTTTGCGAATGACCATCCGCTGCTTGTGGGACGCGGAAATCACGACACTCGCGGACGTTGGGCGCGTTATCTTGATGAGTATCTGACGCCGTGGAAGCAGGAAGATCCGAAGTATGCCGCTCTTGGCTATTCCAGCGTCGTGCGTCATGGAGACCTGGCTATCATCTGCCTCGATACGGGGGAAGATAAACCGGACTTCCGCAAAGAATGGGGAACGCTGGCGGAATTTGAGCCGTACATCGCGCTTCAGGGCGAGTGGCTGAAGGACGTCATGGGATCCGATGCGGTGAAGACGGCGAAATTCGTTCTGGTCTTTTGCCATATTCCGCTTTTCGATCCCCGTCCGGATGCGAATCCCGGTACGCTCGAGTACGGACATTCCGCCTGGAAGAAGCTGGGAGCGGAGCTTTGGGGCGAATCGCTTCAGAACGCCGGCGTGCAGGCCGTCATTGCGGCACACGTGCACCATCATCGCGTGGATGCCCCGACGGAAACGCGCTGCTGGACGCAGATCACCGGCGGCGGCTGTGCGCTCAATGGAGCGACCGTGATCCACGGAAAAGTCGAAAACGACAAACTGAAGATCACGGTATACTCCGTTGCGACGAAAAAGGCGGTCACGGAACTGGAATTTGAACCGCGCAAGATCGGCTGATCCTTAAGACGCAGAGTATTCGGCAGTGTTCTGGTCTCATTTTGCTGGACGCTGCCGTTTGGGTGATTTTAGTTTAGAAATTTTAATTTGGTGTGTTTCATTTACCTAGAAAGGAACGCCCTAGAGAGGAATTTATGCTCAGACGCCATTTTTTATTTCTTGCTTCGTCTTTTCCGCTCATACTTCAGGCAGGACGGACTTTCGGAAAAGACGGTAAAGCCGTCGACCCGCACCGGATCGCGCTGATCGCAGATACGCACATTGGAAAACCGGCACCGAAACATTCAGAAAATCTGACCCGGATCGTGAATGAGATCCTCACGATGGATCCCCGGCCCGCGATGGTCTTCATTCTTGGCGACTTGGCATTTTCGTACGGAACGCAGGAAGAGTACCGAGAATTCAAGTCCCTGATGGCGCCTCTCGATGAAGCAGGGATCGCGTGGCACATCGTCGTGGGAAATCACGACACGCGCGAAACCATGTTTGAGATCTTCCCGGAAAAGAAAATGGAGATCCCGGGACTCGAAGGCAAGCAGATCGGTATCGTGGAGTCGGACGGAGTCGATTTCGTGATTTTGGATTCCCGATTGGATGACACTCGTGCGTACATGGCCGAGAAGACGAAGTATCCGCACCGCCAGCCGTGGGACGGAACGATGGATGCGCGTCAGCAGGAATGGCTCGAAAAAACGCTGGCGAACTGGCCGAAGCCGGTTTTCGTGATGGCGCATCATCCGATCCATGAGACGAAACTTGCTCCCGTGCTCGCGAAGTATCCGGCCGTACAGGGGTATCTTTACGGGCATATGCATCAGTATCGCCGCAGTCAGGAAAAAAATGTAGAGCTTCTTTTGTTTCCAACGGCCAGTGAGAGGATCCATGGGAAGACGGAGCCGAACGGTTTCGTCGTCCTGGATGTCCGCGAAAATGGTTTTGAGTTCACACTTCATGCACTTTCGAAGGCGCATCCGCTCGATAAACACATGGAAATATTGCGTAAAAAACCTCTCTGAATGCTCAGGGAAGGTCTAAAATGTGAGTTTTGGGGAAAATTTTTTGGGAAAAAGGAAAATTTTTTGAAAAAATTTTTTCCTTGAATTCATTCAAACAGGGAATCAAAATCGTGTTTTTAAAGAGGAGAAAAGCAATTTTGTCCTTGAAAATACGATACACGGCGCATTTTGTCAAAATCGCGAAGACCGCGAGTGAGGAAATTCCCCTCCCCGCTTGAAAAAATTGCGAAGTGTGGTAAAATATGCTATGTTTATTTTATTCCCGACGCACGTCAAAATTCCGGCGGCAGATCATTTCGGAAGAATTTAGCGCATTTTGTGTTTTCGTGTCTGCCCGCTTGGAAGATCGGCGGCCTGTCCGTATGGTGTCAGATTTGGGGAATGCACTGAAAGTCAAGGGAATCGAGGATCATGTCAAAAGAAAATATTGAACAGAATGAAATTTCGGAACAGCAGCCTGCGGGCGGACTTCCGGAAATTTCACCAGCGCGCCGTAAGCAGCTTCAGAAAATGTTTGACATTGGGATGACGAAGAGCACCCAGAAGAGCTACGATTATGCGGTCGAGCTTCTCGCTCAGTGTGTGACGGCAGACCCTGGAAATGTTCAGTATGTGAAAGGCCTGCTTGATACTCTGAAGGCGAAGTATGAGAAGAATCGCGGCAAAGGTCACCCGATGGCTTTCCTGAAGATGATGGGTCCCAAAGGTGCGATGAAAAAGGGGACTGCGAAAGAAGATTGGAAAGCGGTCTGCGATGCCGGCGTGAAGGGGCTTTTATGGAATCCGTGGGATTTCCCGACGCTGAGTTACCTAGTCAAGGCGACGGTTGCGCTTGGATTTACAGATGTGCCGCTTCTTTATCTCAAGTGTGCGCTGGAAGGCGGCGGAAGAGATATTGCGGTAAACCGTTTTTGCGGGACGATGCTGGAAGAGCTTGGCCGTACGAATGAAGCGTATCAGTGTTGGCGCCGTGTCGATGAGATGAAGCCCGGCGACCCGGAAACGGAACGGACGCTGACGCGTTTGACGGTCGCGCGCACGATCAGTGAATCCGGTTACTCCGCAGGTCCGAAGAAGGACGCGAAGACGGTGGTCAAGGCGAAGGACGAGTCTGGAAAGACGCTCGAAATGACGCAGGAAGAACTGCTCGAGCATCAGATCTCTCAGCAGCCGACGAATGCGAACCGTTATCTGGAGCTGGCGGACATTCATATTCAGGTGGAAAACTTCACGAAGGCAGAAGACGTACTGCGCCGTGGTGTGGAAGCCTGTGGTCCCGGCGAAGGGCTTCAGGATAAGCTGGAAGATGTTCAGATCCGCCGCATGCGTCAGAAAATGGCCAAGGTGGATCGAAATAGTGACGAGTGGAAGAAGCTGCGTCTGGAAATGAACGATACCGAGCTGGAGATCTGGCGTAACCGCTGCATGCGTTACCCGAACAACTTGGGATTCAAGTACGACCTTGGTCTGCGTTACCAGATGAAGGGTGAAAATGACGAGGCGATCAAGCAGTTCCAGATCTCGAAGAAGGAACCTCGCCGAGCAGGTCTTTCCTGTCTGGCGCTTGGTCAGTGCTTCCAGGCCATCAAGCAGTACAGTCTTGCGATGGCGAACTTCCATGAAGCGATTGAAAAGATCCCGGACCGCGATGCGGAAAACCGCAAAAAAGCGTACTATCTTGCCGGAAAACTTGCGATGGCGCTGAAAGATTACGATCAGGCAAACGAGTTCCTGACGCAGCTTGCAGACATGGATTTCAGTTACAAAGACGTCTCGGAACTTCTTGCGAAAGTGGAAGAGATCCGGAACGAATCCGCAGGTTGAGCGGAAAACGAGTCAAATTCCAGCCTCTCGGCACCTGAACGGTGTTCGTGAGTCTGGAATATACAAGAGTAAAGAGAAATTTCGACAGTTTTGGAATTTAGTTTGGAATTTAGAAGCTGTCGGGGTTTCATTTCGATAATTTTTCATTTTTTCAAAGTTAAACACAGGAGCGATTTCGACGAATCATGCCGAATATCAAGAGCGCTAAAAAACGTCTTCGTCAGAACGAAGCCAGAAAAGTCACCAACTTGGCCATCAAACGCACTCTGCGCCGCAATTGCCGCAGTGTCCGCAATGCCGCTGCTGAAGGCAACATTGAGCTGGCGAACAGCTGCTTCAGACTTGCCTGCAAACATCTGGATCAGGCTGCCTCGAAACGGATCATCCACAAAAATACCGTTTCCCGTCTGAAGTCCCGTTTGTCCGCGTGCATCAAAGCCGCGAAAAACGCCGGCTGAGTATCCGAATGAAAGCACGGCAGGCAGTCGGCGTTCCGGTGTCTGCCCCGCTTTTCCTTTTTCTGTAAGAAGTAAATTCTTTCAGAAACGGGGTCGTTTTGTATTTTAAAGAGTTCTGCACATATTTGTGTAGGATCTTTTATTTTATTTCTTGACCTTTTCCAGAATTGCGCTTCGCGCGTTTTCACAGGCAGTTTTCATGAAAAAGCCCAGTATCGCGATTTATCCCGGTTCTTTTGATCCCATTACCCTTGGCCACTTGGACATTATGGAGCGTGCGAGCCGGATCTTTGACCGACTGATCGTGGGGATTGGGATCAATCTAGAGAAAAAGCATCTTTTTACGCCGGAAGAGCGGATGGAACAGATCCGTCTTTCGACGCAGCATCTCCCGAACATTGAGATTCGAACATTCAGCGGATTGGCGGTCCGTTTTGTTGAGGAGTGCGGGGCAAACGTCATGATCCGCGGAGTGCGTCCCATCACGGACATACCTGCAGAGCTGACCATGATGATGGCGAATCGGCGTCTTTCGAGTAACGTGGAGACGCTTTTCATGATCGCGGACGGGGAGCTCGCACACGTTTCAAGTTCGCTGATCAAGCAGATCGCGGGGCTGGCAGGGCGAGAGGAATTCCGTAAATTTCTTCCGGAAGTCGTGATCCCTTCCGTGGAAGCGCGGTTTCGGAAATTGGAGCAGGACGGCGGAAGCGCAGAGACGCTTTCCTGAGTTTTTTTCCTGCGGGAGATTTTTTCCTGCGGGAGATTTTTTCCTGCGGGAGATTTTTTCCTGCAGATCGGTAAAATTGAGGAAATTTTTTCACGATGAGGGGGCTGGACTTTTTTCAGATTTCGTCTATAATGTGGAAGAATTTTAGTGAAATCCAAAGGGGACCCACAGACGATGGCTGAAAACAGTACTTCTGAAAAACGACCGGTGCGCCGTGCGACTGCCGAAAGTATGGCAGCGAGCCAGCGCGATATTTCGATCAGTGAATTTTTTGCGAAAAACCGTCACCTGCTTGGTTTCGACAATCCGCGCAAGGCGCTCCTCACGACGCTGAAAGAGGCGGTCGATAATTCGCTGGACGCCTGCGAAGAGGCGGGGATCCTCCCGGAGATCTGGGTCCGGATCGTGGAAACGTCGGCGAATCATTTCAAGGTGGAGGTTCAGGATAATGGGCCGGGGATCCTTAAAAAGCAGATACCTAACGTTTTTGGCAAGCTGCTTTACGGTTCGAAGTTCCATCGAATGCGTATGTCGCGCGGTCAGCAGGGGATCGGGATCTCGGCGGCGGGAATGTATGGAGTTCTAACGACAGGGAAACCGGTACGCATCGTTTCACAGACTTCACCGCGTCTGACGCATTTTTATGAGATCCGGATCAACACGAAGAAGAACGTTCCGGAGATCCTCAATGGGAACGGTGACGGGCTCGTCGTACCGGTCGCGCGTGAGGAGAGGGCGAGATTCTTTGAAGAAAACGGTATCGATTGGGCGTCTGAGGTCAAGACTGGAACGCGGGTCGAGATCGAGCTGGAAGCGAAGTATCTGCGCGGACGCGGAAGTGTGGATGAGTATCTCGAGCAGACCGCCGTCGCCAACCCGCACGTACGTTTGCATTACCAGGGACCGGAAGACGAGGAAGAGCGCCTCTACGACCGGGCGACGGATCAGCTCCCGCCGGAACCGAAAGAGATCAAACCGCATCCGTACGGAGTGGAACTTGGCCGACTCGCGGATATGGCGAGGCATTCGCAGGAACTGAGTATGACGAGTTTTTTCGAAAACCATTTTTCGAAAGTCTCGGCTCCCATCTGCAAGCAGCTCTGCGGTACGGCACAGATCAATTTGCGTGCGCATCCGGCAGACCTCGAGCGGGAAGAAGTTGAGCGTCTCTACCAAGCGATCCAGACGACGAAGATCCCGAACCCGTCCACGGACTGCCTTTCTCCGATCGGCGAGGAACTCCTTCTGAAGGGTCTTCATCAGGTCGTTCCAGGTGAATTTTACACTGCGGCGACGCGTCCTCCGGCGGTCTACCGCGGGAATCCGTTTCAGGTCGAAGTCGCGTTAGCATACGGCGGAGCTCCGGTGACGCAGAACATTTCGTTGGAGCTTCTTCAGGAACTTCTTGCGGAGACGGATGTCCGGACGCTGCGTCAGTTCCTCATGAATACTTTCCAGGGGATCGGTGCGGACGGTGCGGACAAGATCATGAAAGCGACGCGCCTTTCCACTAGAATGGCTCCGTCTAAAATGAAGCCGAAGGACATTGCGGTCCTCTATTCCGCCATGAAGAACGTGAATATTGCGGAAGGGCAGACCATGTCCGTCTTCCGCTACGCAAACCGAGTGCCGCTCCAGTCCCAGCTTTCTGCCTGTGCTGTCACGCAGACGATCATGAACATGAACTGGCGAAACTACGGTCTTCAGCAGTCGAGAGGCACACTGCCGCGCGGGCCGATCACGGTCATGGTGCATCTGGCGAGCGTCTGGGTGCCGTTTACGAGTGAATCGAAGGAAGCCATTGCGTCCTACCCGGAGATCATGACGGAGATCCGTCTTGCACTTCAGACGGCTGGACGAAAATTGGGACTTTACCTGAAACGGAAACAGAAGGTCCGCGAGCAGGCTGACCGGCGTCAGCAGTTCCTGCGTTACCTTCATGAAGTTGCGCGGGCGATCCATGAGATCAATGGTCTGGATTACCAGGAAGTCTACGATGACCTGCTTGAAGTCGCGAAACTGAAGACGTTTGAGGCGGACGCGAAATTCGATGAAAGCGGGAATCGGATCTACGAAAAGGAAGAGATCGACTATGGTGAAAACGTCCTGATCGTCGATACTTCCAACGTCGAGAGCCGGATCAACCGGACGGTCAGAAAAAATTCTGGTGTGGTACCGGAAGAAGAGAATGAGACGGGCGGCGGCGCTGCGGAAATAGGAACGGAATTGGAAACGGAACTGGAAGCGGAAATGGAAGCGGAAATGAAAATGGAACTGGAAGCGGAACCGGCAATAGAACCGGCAATAGAACCGGCAGTAGAACCGGAAGCCGAAGGATCGGAGTCGGTTTTGGATTGAGAGTCTTTTTCATTTCGAGAAGATCCGGGAAATCGAAAGAAGATGCGGGTGGACCTGAAAATGGGGCGGCTGCATCTTTTTTAGTGAGCTCATGAATCGAAATTCTGCATTGGCGCTGGGGGGATCCAGGATCTTTCGTGGGTTTTCCGGTACTGTTCGCGCTGTTTTTCCTCGAGCTTTTCAAATTTTTTGACTTCCTGTTCGGATTCCAGAAGCGTCGACTGCTGCGTTTCGATCAAAAGGTGAAGGCGACCTTCCTCTTTCTGGAGTTCTGCGAGGTTTTGTTCCAGCCGACACTCAAACTGGTGAAATTGGCGCAGTTGGTCCATTGAGAGCATTTTTCCGCTCATCCGCTGTGCCCGTTCAGAACGGGTCCGTGCGATTTTTTCCCGGATCGATGCCATTTTTTCGTGCAGCTCATTCTGTTTTTGAAGCAGTTCCGCGAGGGTCTGTTTTTTTTCATCCCGCTTGAGTTCTTGGACTTTCTGAACCGTGCGCAGTCGAAAATGAAATGCCATGGCAAGGGTACTCTTTCGTGAAAATTTTTAACGTTTTTGAGTGAAATCGTTTGGTTTTGGGGACGGAATGCGTTTTTCAGGACTCGATGATCCGAGTCATTTGCAGAACTGCCTCATTGAGAGTTGACGGTTCATCGGTGTTTTGCCGTAGGAAGCGAACGATCGCGTCTTTCTTTTCCAGCGCGGCATCCAAAGCCGGATTCGTGCCCCGTTTGTAGGCATTAATGGCGAGCAGATCTTGAAATTCACGCCAGAGCGATACCATGGCACGGAGTTCCAGGGCGGTCCGGATGTGCTTTTTCTCGCAGATGTCGTTCATCAGGCGGCTGATGCTTGACGGCAGGTCGATGGCTGGGTAGTGTCCAGCTGCTGCAAGTTTGCGTGAGAGCCAAATGTGACCGTCGAGCAGTCCGCGCACGGTATCGGCGATCGGTTCGTTTTCGTCATCGCCTTCGACCAGTACGGTATACATCGCGGTGATGCTCCCAAGCCGCGTCCGTCCGGTACGCTCGACCAGCGCAGGCAGGAGAGAGAAAACGGACGGCGGGTAACCGTTTCTGGTGGGCGGTTCACCGCCGGCGAGTCCAATTTCCCTCTGAGCCATGGCGAATCGGGTCAGAGAGTCCATCAGAAGCAGAACGTTTTTTCCTTTGTCGCGAAAATACTCGGCAACGGCGGTCGCAGTTTGAGCGGCGCGAACTCGCAGAATGGCGGGTTCATTGCTCGTCGCGGCGACGACGACGCTGCGTTTGCGTCCTTCTTCTCCAAGATCACGTTCCAAGAAATCATTGACTTCCCGTCCGCGTTCTCCGACCAGTCCAATGACGATGACGTCCGCGTTCGTGTATCGTGCGATCATTCCCAAGAGAGTGCTTTTTCCAACGCCGGACCCTGCAAAGATCCCGACGCGCTGCCCTTCTCCAAGCGTCAGAAGTGCATCGATCGCGCGAACTCCGGTCGAGATCGGAGCGGTGATCCTCGGTCGCTGGAATGCTTTGGGGGCATCCCGGTGGAACGGGATCCGTTCAGAGTTCAGGAGAGCCTCTGCGGAAATTTTTCGTGCTGCAAGGAATTCGGAAACTTTGGTTTCGGCAAATCCGGAAATGCTGTTTTCTGCCGAACTGCCGGAGTTTTCCGATGCGCATCGATGGTCAGGAGCCGCTGTTGGATCGAATCCCGAAAAGAAGGACATACTATCCGTTTTCTGTTCTGCCGGCTGGTGGGCATGCGGTTTGAGGCATTGGGAGACGTCCTGAAGGATGCGTCCCCGAGCATCTAGGACTTTTCCGAGCATTCCTTCGCCTACCGTGAGCCAAGGGAGCGTCTGGACGAGACGTACCCGGTCTCCGCGCCGGATCCCCTGCATGGTCTGGAGCGGATAGAGAATGGCGGTTTCGTCATGGAAGCGAATGACTTCTGCGGCAAGAGTCGTGCGGTCCCGAAGCCGGATCTCGGCCAGAGCGCCGACAGGAACGGGAAATCCGCTGACGGAGATCGTCGTTCCGGTCGTTTCCTGCACGGTTCCCGTGATCGCGGCAGGGATGATGGAATCGAGCTGATTTAGGAGGGAAAGGGGATTCATGAGTGAAGTTCCTCCTCGATCCTTGCCAGCTGAACGTCGAGACGCTGGTCAAGCGTGCCGTTTTCGGACCGCAGAATGCAGTCGCCGCGTGCAAGCATGGGATCCAGCTTGACTTCAAGAGATCCGAGCTGACGGAATTCGCTTCGGATGCGGTCCAGCGCAGGTTTCAGGAGGACGGCATCTTCGGGATTCAGCTCGAGAGTGAAGGAATTTTCACCAGAGCAAAGTTCCAGCATTTCACGGATCCATTGAGTTGCGATCTGAGGGTCTGCTTTTAATTCGCGGCGGATGATGATCTTAGCGACTCGTGAGACCAGGTGCATGAATGCGCGTTCCCAGCTTTGCGTTAGATCTTCCCGCAGATCGGCACACTGTTCTAGGATCTGAAAGATCCCGTTTTCAGCGGCTTGGACCGCCGGCTCGATCTTTTTTTGAAGCTGTGTTTGGACTTGCGATTCTACGCGGCTTTCGATTTCCTGAAAAGCGCGCTGCAATCCTTCCTGAAATCCCTCTTCACGTGCCTGTGTACGGATCGAATCGGCCTCCAGAAGGATCGAATGCTTTTGAGTTTCTGCTTCCTGAACTGCTTTTGCCAGGATCTGACGCGCGGTTTGCCGTACGGATCCCAAGTACGTTTCTGCCTGACTGTGCAGATCTTCAAAATTGAAAAGATGAGCATTTGGGATTTCTTTTTTCATGGACTCGTTCTTTCGTGAGCGGAAAAAAACGTGCAATTTTCGGCAAATGGTACAGACTCCGCACGATCCAGACGAGGAAGGGCGTGTGTAGCCTTTTGGGAAAAGTGCTCCAAAACGCGGATCAGATGCTTTCCGCCATTTCCGGAAGCCGGAGCTGACCTGCATCTGCGAGTTCCTGCGCAAGAAGCATGAGAGAATTGCGGGCGTCTTCCACATCCTGGAGTCGAAGCTGTCCCGGACATTTCAGCTGCTTGCGGACTCGATTGGCTTCGGATCTCGGAAGGACGCCAAGCAGACGGTCCGTCAAACGCTGCTCGGCACCAAGAAGAGCCATGAGCGTCTTTTCCTGAGGATTGGCTGCGAGCAGAACGCGAAGGTCTTTTTTGGAAAACTGCTTCAGCGCTTCAAACGGTAAGAGCTCTGTGTGCGGCTCCGAAGTGTATCGCGAAGGGAACTCCGACGGAATGGCGGCGGACTCTGAAACCGCAGACTCTGAAACCGCGGACTCTGAAACCGCAGACTCTGAAACCGCAGACTCTGAAACCGCAGACTCTGAAACCGCGGACTCTGAAACCGCGGACTCTGAAACCGCAGACTCTGAAACCGCAGACTCTGAAACCGCAGACTCTGAAACCGCAGACTCTGAAACCGCTGCAGTCTCCATCGATTTCTGGATGACTGCGAGGGGTGAGGCTTCGTTTTCTTTCGGATCTTCGGAAAAGGTGAAAAGTTCATGGTTCCGCGGCATTTCCTGTTCGGAAGTGTCGGAGATCCTGGTATCCTGGGAATGCGGAAGTGCGTCTGCCAGCGGGCGAAATTTGGGAGCGGACTGCGGCGCATTTTTCTGGAGGAAAAGACTTTCCGCCGGAGTGAGAGCGTTTTCCGTTTCCAGAGCTTCTAAATATTCTAGGATCGCAGACGCGGTCTCTCGAAGGATCTCTCGGTCCGGTTCGGTACAGGAGGTCATGCGCGATTCGATCCCCAAACGCAAATTTGCTGGAATGTGCTCCAGAACGGCGCGTGAATTGGCGTCGGAGAACTGCCGCAAAAGCATCGCAGCCGTTTGAGGCCGTTCCTCGAGGAGAGCAAGAGCCAGACGTTCGGGCGGGAAAGTCTGGAGCTCTTCAAGTTCCGGCAACAGAGGGAGACTGATCTCTTCTTTGCCTGGAACTGTGCCGGCGTGCGTCTCCGCGTTGGTTTCCGGAGCTCCGTCAAGGTCTTCCGGAAAGAACGGCGGCTCATTTTTCAGGCTTTCGAGCGTCGCCAAAATGTCTGCGATTTTTCCTTTGCGCGGAACGGCAGAGTCTGTGGAGGCGGCGTCTGCGGGATCGGCAGCGTTGGTGTTGGGGAGGCCTGACGGATCCTCGGCACTTGGGAAAGCTGCGGCTGCAGTCTGGAGCAGAGGACGGTCTGTCGGAGTTTCCTCGCTGGCGGGATCGAGGGGGAACGGCTTGGAGGAGTGAGTGCCGGGATCGGAAAGACTGATTTCGGATCCGCAGGTTTCCGCTTCGGAGACGGCGTACACTCCGGGAACCTCTGAAACTTCTGTCTGTTCGTGCAGCTGCGTTACGGCCGCCGTTTTTTCTTCATCGCATTCGGCGTTCGTTTCGGAGGCATTCATCTGCATCCGCTCACGCAGCATTGCGGACGTGAAGAGGCCTTTCCGCGTCATGTAGATGACCAGGAGGCAGACGGAAACGACGAGTGCCGCGATGACACACAAAAGCAAAAAAAGTTCTTGGGATTTACGTTCTGAGGACTTGACGCTGAATCGGGAACCTTCTTTTGCCGCTTCGGAATACGGAATGGAGGCGAGTGCCGCAGCCGCTGGCGTTTGGAGGAGGTCTGGAGTTTTGGCGATCTCGGGAGTTTCTGCAGCCGCCGGAGTTTCCAGAGAAAGGAGTGAAGAGACTCCGTCACTTTGCATTTCCGGTACGGAAATGGGAGACGTTTCGGCAAAAGCGGCTCCTTCGTTTTCGGTCGGTACGCAGTTTTGCGCTTCTTCTGCACTCGTCAGCTGGATCTCTGAGTTGGTATTGGCGGGATCTTCCGCGTGTGCGGCTCTCGAGACTTGCCGGACAGAGAGCTGCCGGACTGACGGTACGTCAGAGACGCTGCCGGCAAAGGCGACGCGTCCGGGCACGAAATTCGATGGGAGCACCGTGATCGAAGGAACGGATGCTTCGGAGGCATTTCCCGCCAATTCGGCAACGTTCTCGTCTGCGTTCTCAGCTGTGGTTTCGTCCAGATCGAGAGGACGTGAGAGAAGATCGGCATCCTTGACTCTCGCGGGCCGGGGTGAACTGGAAATGATCATTCCGCGGGCACCGGCGTCAAAAAGTTCCGGACGGGGAAGTGCTTCGGTCTGAAAGACGATTTTTTCCAAGTGTGCCGCATTTTCCAGTTCCTGTTTTGTTTCAGCACCGGTTGAAGACGTGAGGTCTTCCGGATGGTCTTTTTCGGCATTCTGACTGGTTTCGATCTCCGGAGCATTGAATTTCCAGGATCGGTTCGTTCGCGTGTCGATGATGGAGACGTTTGCCGGCGAGAGTCCATAGACTGCCCCGGTCACCAGACGCAGGATCGACTGGATGTCTTCCTGTGAGACCGAATGTCCTTCTCTGGAGCGGATCGAGATCGAGGCGGTCGCGTGTTTTTCCCGTGCAAATCCGTTTTTCGTCTCGCCAATGTCGAGGATCACCCCGGCGCTTTCGATCCCGCGAAACATTCGGAGCTGCGCGGCAAGCTCATTTTGTTTGGTTTTCAATTCCGCAGCCTGGCGTTCTCGTTCTGAGACCCAGAAACCAGTCATTCCATTTTCCGATGCGTTTTCAGCCGTAAAGAGGGAGGTCTTTTTTAATGCCAGGATGAAATCGTTTTTTTTCTGCGGAGGGACTTGGACTTGCCCGTTTGAGATGGAGTACTGCGTCAGTTCCGCATTTGCAAACGCCATTTCGATCTCCAGAAGTTCGCTTTCCGTGAAGAGTTTTCCGGAGAAAAGAGGGACGAAACTGTCCGGATCGTTTTGGAAATTACCGAAATTACCGAAAACACTGAAGACCAGCGCGATCAGAGCAGACACAACGGCCGCCGATCCCACCATGAGGTAACGCATGGGAAATTTTCGGGAACTTTGAGTTTCGGTGTGTTTTTCTTCTGCCATGAAGGAACGTTCCTAGGGGCTGAGGGAATGAAAGGAAACGGTTCAAAAAAGCGCGGATTCGATCCCGCCCATGATCCATCGGTTGGCGTCCTGAAACATTTCCAGCTGAAGGGAACCCGGTTTTTTGTAGTTTCGCAGCGTCAGCGGGACTCCGGCAGAATACAGAAGACGCAGGTGACTGCAAAGCGTCTCGATCGGACACGCGCGCAGACTGCTGGAGACCAAGTAAAGGAAGCGGACTTTCTGCAGCTCGCGCAGGTGTTCTAGGAGCATCATGTCGTCCGGGATGGCTCCGTTGAAGGAAATGAGACCGTTGAAACAGTGCGGATTCCGAAAAACGAGCCGCTGTGCCATTGCCGCGCCTTCATCGCAGCCTGCGAGGTAGATCCGGTTCGGCGAAATATTGATCCTCTGCCGGATCTCGGAGATCGCTTCCAGAACGGAAGTGTACGCCGATTCGTAGCTCCCGGCGTCCCAGTGGAAACCTTTCTTCGGGAGCCCGTCATTGCCGAAGGAAACGCTTCCACGGACGGCAATGGCTGCGTAGTTCCGAAGGCTCCAGTGCGGCATGATGCGGCGAAGCTGGCGTTCACTCTCCCCTTGTGTGTGAAGCCAGACGATCAGCGGGTACGCGTAATTCGGCTCATAGTGCAGCGGAATGAACGTCTCCGTCGTGCGCGGCGCGTGGAATGTCTGAAAGACCCCTTCCGCAAGACGGCATCGATTCTCGTGTGCCGGTAATGACGGACCAAAATGAAGATCTGCGGCGCTGGAAGTTTCCGACTCGCAAAAATCAAACTTTTTCAGTTCCGTATGAAGCAGTTCCAGGCTGGAATTCTGCAAATTTCGGGATCGTGGATACGTTTTTTTCTTCATGGGACTTTGGGGTGCCTGAGACACGCTCGGTCATAAAATAAAATCTTTTTCCTAGAAAACTCTAGCGAATTTTCCGAAAACTGTCAAGAGCGAATTTTGACCGATCTGCCATTTTTGGACTTCCGATGGAAAAATCGAAAAACAAAACACTTTGTTGGGCATTTTAAGCCGGAAGAGACTCTTTTATTGATAAAATCTGAAAAATAAATGAAGATATTCCCGCAAGAAGCCCTACCTACCCCATGACAAAATTTCGAAATGTGGTATAATACAAGATAAGCTATTGAATTTTTGGGATTTTACCCCCGGAGAATGCGAGGTTCAAAATGACTGAAAAAAACACGATCCGTCCCGATTTCGCCAAGTGCGGCGGGCTGGTGACCACTATCGCTCAGGATGCGGCGACTGGAACGGTCCTGATGCTGGCGTACATGAATGAGGAAAGCTACGATGAGACTCTGGCGACCGGCCGTGCTGTCTATTTTAGCAGAAGCCGTCAGAAGCTTTGGAGAAAAGGGGAAGAGAGCGGAAATGTCCAGCTCGTAAAAGAGATCTTCATCGACTGTGACCGCGACGCGATCCTGCTGAAAGTGGAGCAGATCGGCGGTTCCGCGTGCCATGAAGGATACCAGAGCTGTTTCTTCCGCAAAGTCGATCCGGCGGACAATTCCTTCGAGATCGTCGGCGACCGTATTTTTGACCCGGCTGAAGTCTACAAGAAAAAGTAGGACCTTGCCGTTGGGATAAAAAACTGAAAATAAAATTGGGAAAATCGAGAAAGAATCAGAGAGGAATACTATGCCAGTTTTGAAATTGGGGATCCCCGCGGGAAGTCTTCAGGAAGCGACTGCGGAACTGTTCAATCGTGCTGGATGGAAGATCAAGTTCCAGTCCCGCAGCTACTATCCGACCATCGACGACGTTGAGATCGAGTGCATGTCCATCCGTGCGCAGGAAATGGCCCGTTACGTGGAAAACGGTGTTCTGGATGCCGGACTGACCGGTCATGACTGGATCATCGAGACCGGCGCCGACGTCTACGAAGTAGAAGAGCTGATCTTCTCCAAAGTCAGCCGCCGTCCCGTTCGCTGGGTCCTCTGCGTGCCGGAAGATTCGCCCGTCCAGACCGTCAAGGACCTGGAAGGAAAGCGCATCGCGACCGAAGTCATGAACCTGACCACGAACTACCTCGCGGCAAACGGCGTCAAGGCGAAAGTCGAATTCAGCTGGGGCGCCACCGAAGTCAAACCGCCGAAACTCGCGGACGCCATCGTGGAAGTGACGGAAACGGGAAGTTCCCTGCGTGCGAACAATCTGCGCATCGTGGACGAAGTGCTCCAGAGCACGACCCGCTTCATTGCGAACCACGCGGCCTGGAATGATCCGTGGAAGCAGAAGAAGATCCAGAATATCGTCACGATGCTCAAGGGCGCGATGGCTGCCGAGCAGAATGTGTACCTCACGATGAACGTGGAGCGCACCTGCCTTCTGAAGGTCATCGACATCCTGCCCGCGCTGCAGAAGCCGACCATGAGCAATCTGGTGGACGACAACTGGGTCGCCATCAACACGGTGGTCAAGAGTTCCGAAGTCCGCGACCTCATCCCGCGCCTCCTCGAAGCCGGAGCCACCGGCATCGTCGAACTCCCGATGAGCAAGATCATCGGCTGACCCTTCCGCGGTACGCCATCCCCAAAAAGAACCCCCTGAGTGACTTTCAACACGCAGGGGGGATATTCTAATCAATATGATCTATTAAGTATATTTATTAGGTTCTGCATACTCTTTTGATCGTGCAATGCTCGTTGACTTTCACAATGTCTGATGAGATCGGGAGCTACTATGTTGTGCAGATAACCATTATATTTGTTGATATAGTAGCGGTAATGCTCAAATTCTTTGCGAACTGCGGCTACATTTTCAGGGCAATATTTCATTGCATAATCTTCCAAATATTGATAACGTTGACAGGCATGATTAAAGCAGTCAAGGCTCCTAGCTTGCCAGCTATTTGCTTGCTCCAAAGTAAATCTTGGTTTCCAAAGTACCCCGCCATCAGCGAGGGAATAATCCTGCCTTGTTTCGGCCATAATAGTATGTGCCTCATGAAGAAAGCGTATTGCTTGTAACATTGAAAGACGAGCCTCATCATAACGCCCAAAAAGGAGATATGTTAGATCTTTTCGTTCAATGAAGTTACCGTTTAGAAAAGCATCTAAGCTGATGTCACGCTTTTCCAGTTCTTTAAGAAAGTTTTCATAAGCTTTTTGATTTGGATGAAAAATGGATTCCCAGTCTTCTGCCAAGATAGAAAGAGGGAAGCATACGAGCGAAAGAATCGCTGCGATGAAAAATGTTTTGACGTTCATAGTGAATGCCTTTCGTGTAAATGTTGAGAAACAACAAGAAATAAAAAATGGAGTGCCGAACACCTGTTTGCTGCTCATTCCGCCCTAACCACAGGGATATCTGACAACAAAACAGGGTCAGCACTCCTATCATGCATATCTACAGACAGGAATGCTTCACCTGACAAATCAGACCAGACTGAAACCGGCGAGGCCGGGTGGTTATTCGGAATGAGGCTGACTTGTTTTACGTGACATTCTTCTCGAAGCCGTCCACAGGCAGACGGCTCCATCTTTTATTTCACTTTTTTTAGGAAATGGTAAAACCAAATCCATTATTTATTTTAACAGAAATGAAAAATTCTGTCAAGGGGGGGATGCAATATTTTCCCTCGGCTAGCAAGAGAAGGATCTAGTTTTCTCTCCACTGTTTATAGGCATCTTCCGGCGTCATGTCACCGTAGCAGATCTTCATGAGATACGGCTGCACATCGTCAATGGAGGCAAAGGCAATGTAGGTCATTCTTTTGACCATTTGGGAAGTGAGTTCTCCGCCTTCCACGTCGATTCCCCACACAAAGCGCACTTCGCCGTCCGAGAAGTCCATGTCGAGGTGCCCCATCTTGTAGATGTAGTTGCATCGAACGATGAATTCGGCAACCGTACCTCGTTTTGCTTCAGGGATGTTGGTATTCAGCATTGCGATGACACGCAGCGTTTGTCCTTTTTCATCGCAGAGGTAATGCAGTTTGAAAGAGCCGTTTTCTGCATTGATCCCGGTGCTCAGGATTTCGTCGTTTCTGTGGGAATCATCGTATTTCCAGTCATCTTCATGGAAGAACTGTTCGACAACATTCATGATACTCATAATTTTTTCTCCTGTGTAGAGTGAGTAAAACTGATCTTAAGGAGACCTTTTTGCCGGAACAGCCATGCAGAAAGGTCTGCCTTGTGTTTGAGATATGAGGAGCTTAGCCCTCAAGGATGATGTCAATGAGACATCCAAGCAAAATACCGAACATGCTATATTCTCCTGTGTGCGTGTGAATGAATTTTTTTGAGACAGATATTGTCTCTATTGTACGTTTGTGTGAGATCGGAGCCAGTAAGTATTTTGGCATGCCTACAATTCGTCGATCACATCGCCCAGGATCTCATCGAAATCGAAATCGATATGAATGAGTCCTGGCATAAGAAGCGAGATAACAGCCGTTCGTACGATTTTTCCGAAAATGGTCATGATATACTCCTTTCGTTATGTGATATGAATGGAATTGGAAAATCCGGTAACTTTCAGATCAAAAATTTTCATCCGAAAGAGGGGGAATAAAAATTTCCATTGGACGATCGATGCATTTAACATAATTTTTATAAATATTCATATCTGGCTCCTTTTATGTTGTTGGCAATGTTTTACTTAATAATGTTTTCCAGTCAGGATGTATTATGCAAATTTTTTTCTAAAAATTGAAAAAAACAGGAAATTTTTTGATCTGCCGAGGAAGATCTCCCTGCGCTATTTGAGAAACGCAGGGGAAATTTTAACTTTGCGCGATCTCTCGGTGCCGCCTTTTATTTTCTCTTTGATGCTCATTTCTGAAAAAGAGAAGACAAGGTGTTTCGGCAAGGCTGTCTGCTCAATTGTTTTTCTCAATTGTTTTTCCATACATCAAATGCTTCTTTCGGTGACAGATCTCCATAGCAGATCCGCAAGATATACGGCTGCGTGTTATCGAGACAGTGTACAGCGGTGTAAACCATCGTCTGGACCATTTTTGAAGTCAGTTCGCTGCCGTTTACATCGACTCCCCACGTGAAACGCACGTTTCCATCAGAGTAATCCATGTCGAGGCGTCCCATCTGGTAAATGTAATTGCATCGAATGAAGAATTCAGCAATGTCATTTCGTCTGTCTTCCGGGATCACGGTATTCAGCATTGCAAAGACCCGCAGAGTCTGTCTCTCATCGCTGCCGAGAAGATAGAGTTTATAGGAACTGTTTTTTCCTTGAATGTCTGTGCTTAAAATGCCGGCACTTTTTCGGGAATCATCATATTTCCAGTTGGATTCGTGAAGGAACTGTTCGACGGTGTTCATGATGTTCATGGATAGTACTCCGATAAAATTAGGGGTCAATGTTGACAGATAGTGGAAACCGGGAGGATGCGGACCTTTTTTGTAAATGGTACTTTGCGGAAAGGACCGCATCCAGGAATTGGCATTTAGTCATCAAGCAGCGAGCAGATGCCCCAAACCAGACCGCCGACCGCGAGGGCAGGCACGACAATAGGAGCGGCGGTGACTACGACTGTGCCAACGGCGCTAACGGCTGTGCCGGCGGCAGATGCGGCAGTTGCGGCAGCGTTACCGGCGACGGCGCTTGCAGCGTTAATGACTTCGGGACGGGTAGCGGCATGGGCTAATGCGGAATGTACGGACATTGGAAATTCTCCTTTTTTTCTTAAAAGTGTGACTAAGTTTGACCAAGCTCATCTTGGCCTACACTATATTTGGAAATATTTTTTCCTGTTTTACAAGATTTTTTTTATTTTTTTAAAAAAAAGAAGCTCCTTCTGGCAACTGCGTACCAGTTTTACCACTGAATATACTGAAACCTCGCAGAGAAACACTGATATTAATGCAAAAAGAAGTAAAAACAGATCGTGCGAACATTTTTTAATTTTTGAAAATCCATTTGCTTCTTTTTGTGTTTTCCGTAAAATTCGTGTCAGGGCACGTTTACTGTGCCTTTTTTCCTCTTTCTTTTCAGTGTGTTTCTGCGTTTCTTCTGCGCTCTCAGTGGTAAAATCGGATCAGATCGGTACGCGCTTGCCGGAAGAACTAAAAAAGAAAGAGACTCATAAAACATTTCATCAAACAGACGTAAAAACGGCCAGTGCGCCAATAAAAAACCTGCGTGCCATTTCGACACGCAGGGGAAGGTCTTCGTATGATTTGGTCCTAAATTTTTGTTTTTTCCTCTTTGCGCCTTTGCGCGAAAAGAAAAACTACTTTCTTCTCTGATTCATCAGGTCGATGAAGCATCGGTCGTATTTCTCGAGACGCTGGAGGTCATCCTCGTCGCGCATCTGGAAATTCGGCATGTCGGCGCGCGTGCGCTCGTTCATGCGTTTCGCGCCCGTTCGGATGATCTCGACCGCCTGTGCGTACTGTGTCGAATTTTTGTCCATCTTTTCCAGGCATGGACTGAGTTCCGGACGGTCAAAGAGAACGTTGGTGAATGTCCATTTCTTCCCGCCGTCCCATTCCGAATTCGGGAATGCCGAACCCGTCAGTTCGCCAAGCCGTTTCAGTTCGTCGTGCGTCAGCGGGCAGCGTCCGTAGAGATTCTCGCGGTAATTGCACGCAAACGTCGGATAGTACGGGCCGTTCAGGTCCATCCAGGTGAGGAGGATCTCTTTTTCCGTGTCGGTGAGCGCGAATTTTTCGTCGCGCGCATCGCCGTGCCCATCCGTCACGATCTTTCCAAGGCGGCTGACGATGGAACCCCAGCTCTTCGAATCCATCGTCTTGGTCGGACCTGCGCCCGGTGCGATGATGAGATTCTTCTGGTAGATGCTCGTGTACGAGGCGTTGAACATGAGGTTTTTGTCCGCGGCCAGCACGACGCTCTTCGCGCCCGGTTTGCCGAAATCATGGCACTGCACGCAGTTTTTGTCGAAAATCGGCTGGACGAATTCCATGTAGCTGAATTCCTTCCCTTCCGGCATCCAGTCCGGACGCTTCAGTTTGTCGGCGGGACGGAGAAGCGCCTTGACGGTCCGACGCGGCGGGACGGCGTTGAGCCGGTCTTCATGGCAGCCGATGCATCCCTGATTTTCGCCGGGACGGACGATGGTCCCGCTGCGCATGGAGTGGATCATCCGGCCTTTTTCATCCAGAAGCTGGAAGTAAACGAACGTGTCTGCCGGGATCTCAAAGTTCGCGCTGCCGTCCTCTTCGACCGGGACCGTTCCAAGAAGCCGTTTGTTGCTGAAGTCGTGCCAGTTCATCGCCGGCGCCTGCTCTCCGGCCAGCGTCCAGAATCGATGCGTCCAGTAGCGTTTTTCCGGCGATTCGATCACGCGGAGGTACTTCACCTCGCCGCGTTCGACGTTTTTCATTTCCTGGCTTTCGTAAACGTCCGAGACGTAGAAGGTCCCCGTCGTTTTCGAGCGGTCGATGCGGGATTCGATCCGTTTCGGGACTTCACGCGGTGCGAGTCTCTGTGCGTCAAAAATGCCCCAGCCCGGATTTGCGTCGGCGAGGATCTGCGTTTCATTTCCGTTCAGGTCGAAAAGGACGAGCCCCATCCTGCGGTTTTCACTCACGATCTGGCGCGAGCAGAGGAAGACTGTGTCGGAAAGCGGCTGCGGATCTTCGTATTTGACCTGAAGTTTCGTGAAGGCATCGTATCCGCCGTTTCCAACACGGACGATCTCCTGCGGCGGAAGCATGTAGCGGACGGCATTCGGACTGTCGATCCCCTTCGTGCGGTCCAGCACTGCGATGGCGCCCCACGGAAGGTCATGGCAGGACGAGAACGTGCAGACGACGTTTTTCGTGCCGGGGATCTCCTTTGCGTCCAGAACTCCGCCCGGAGACGCAATATTGTTGCCCCAGAAGATCAGGTGGGACGTGCCGTCCGGGTTCGTGACCCAGAGTCCCTGCGCGTCGCCGAAGTTTCGGTCCACGTACTCCCAGCGGTCGTAAATGACGCGGCCGTCGGAAAGGAGGGAGGCATGCCCTTCAAAGAGCGTACTGTGTCCGATCTGGTCCATGTCGGTACCGTCGGCTTCCATCGTGAAGAGATTGCACATGATGTGACGGTTGCACATGCAGAATTTCGGTTCGCGCGTGCTGGAGAAAAGGATCCGTCCGTTGGGAAGGTAGATCGGATCGATGTCGCTCACCCCGCTTCCGAACGTGATCTGGCGCAGGCCCGTTCCGTCCGCATTCATCTCGTAGATATGGTAGTCGTCCGACTTGTTCTGACGCATGGAGAAGAGGATCTTCTTCCCGTCAAAACTGACGTCCGGGTCGCGGATGATCCCTTCCGGACTTTCCAGAATCACCTTGATCTCCGGCTGACCGTTGGCGTCCAGTTTACTGAAATCGGCGACTTTCAGAGCGGAACCGCCGCTGAATTTATGCGTGTTGATCTCGCCGTTCTGGAAGAGCGTCGCGGTATTGTGGTGGTCCTTGGCGTACTGCGGACGGGCAACGAAAAGGATCGGCGTTTTGGTCAGTTCCGGGTGGGACTTTGCGTTCGGATCTTCTTTCGTCGGAATGATCTCGCGGACTTCCGGAAGTTCCGGGAGCACGAGCGCACGGATCTTGCGGAAGCTGGCCGTCATTTCGGTGAGGATCTCGCCCTCGGCGCGGACGTCATCCAGCGTGATGTGCCCCCAGCCGCCGACCGCATTGTCGACGAGACGGATCATAAGATTCCGGCCAATGAGTTCTTTCGTGTCCCACGTGACGGGGTGGAGGTTTTGGTGATTTTTCCCTTTTGCGGCTGCGATGACGCGGACGGCCGGAGCGGTCTGCGTGCAGTCGTCGCTCAGGATCTCGCAGAGTTCGACCGCGACGTTTTCCACAGAACCGCCGCCGACGGTCAGAGTCACTTTCTCGCCGGTATTTTTCCAGATGGGTGACTCGATGACGCCGCGCTGTTCGTCGATCGGGGCGTTTTGGATCTCAAGGGAGGAAAGGTGGAATTTTCCGTCTTTGATCCACGGTTTCGTATTGTTCGAGTGGTGCTGAAATTCCATTCCGCACCGAATGTCGCCAAAATGGCCCTCGACGACTTTCCAGTTCTGGAGGTCCTGCTCAAAACTAAAGTGGATCGGATTGCCGGATCCCGCATCTGCGGAATTCAGCCCGCCGGAAAGACAGAGCGTAAACGCTGAAAAAGCCGAAACGGCCCAGTGAATTCGTTTCATGATGGCACCTTGATGGGGTTGCAGTTGGTTGATGGTCCAGATTCTTTCATTTTATCCGAAACAGACCGTTCTGTAAAGTCCCCCCACCTTGATTTTGTGATGCGGAAGGGACTTAAGTCTGGCGGAATTACCGTTTCGGGAGTGAACGATTGGCTATTTTCCTATACGGAAACGGTAAAAGTGATTCACGATCGCGTCGTCAGCCCGGTCGGAACCATGAGTGCCTTTTCCTTTTGAATTATCGTGTGCTCCGTGGTCGGGGGTGAAGGCGATGAGTCGGTTTTTCCCGCTCCACGCTTCGTCGGCGGCCTCGGCAAGTTCCTGATACCAGCGAATGGAGTCGCGCATGGCTGCGATGGACTTTGGATGGTGAACGCCTTTGCCGTGCATGACGGAATCGTAGTTTCCATCGTAGCAGATGATCAGATCGTAGTCTGACTCGCGCAGGAATTTTTTCGTGATCTCGATCGATTCCTGAGAATTTTTCGTTGAAACGTAGTCGATCGGACGGTTTCGGAAGATCAGGTCGATGCTGCACCCTTTCTTTGCGACGATGACGACTTTTTTGCCGGAGGCGGCGAATGCGTCAAAGAGCGTCTTGACTTTGATCGGATCCGGCGCGTATTTGTCGCTGTACTTGCGGATCCCGTGAATTTCCGGCGGCGCACCGGTGAAGATCGTGCCGAAACAGACCGGCGTGACGCTCGGAAGGACGTTCGTTCCCTTCACGCAGACGTCCGTTTTGTCGAAAAGCTGTTTCCAGTCGTCCGGGTAGTGCGGTACGAGGAAGGCGCCGGTCGCATCCGGGCAGAAAATCAGAACTTTTTCCACGACGGCTTCGGAGCCTTCCCCCCGAAGCTCGTTCCAAAATTTCAGAACGGAGTCGATGGGCGGCATCTGGCTCGTTTCCGGAGGTGTGACTCCGCAGAGTGCGCAGATCGTGGGAGTGACCTGTGCGACCGAGTTGGCGATCCCGTGTTTTTTCATCAGGATCTCAAGACCGTTTTGCGGCTGGGTGTCTTTTTCCTGTGCCTGCGTGAACGGCAGGAAAAGTATCAGTGCGAGCAGAGAGAGGAATCGTGTGGTTTTCCGGAGCATGGGAAGTCCTTTCTTTAGGGAATTTTGGGGAAATTTTGGGGCGGGGAACGGAAACTTCTTGGGGCGTCCATTCTGAAAACCGGAGAATGGATGAAACCTGCGAAACCGCAGAAAGAGGGGCCTTCTGCGGTTTCGTGCGTTCATTTGGAAAACGAGATCAGGAAAACAGACAGGAAAAGGGGGGAGCTCCTACTTTTCCAGAGCCGTTTTCGTCGATCTCAGCGTGAGTTTTCCGGCATTTTCCAGATACGCACGCATTTCCGGAAGATCGTAGACCTTCAGAGCACCGTGGACGGTACTGGTCAGCGGAGTACGGGAATCTTCTCCGTTCTCGACCGTGTTGGTCCAGGAAACGAGGCAGCGTTCCAGCGTTACGTGCTTGAAGCTGTCTTTTTCCAGAACTGCCGCGTGAAGGACCGGGATACAGCCTTCGGAGAGACCGTAGAGTTCCACGTTCGCGCAAAACGCCTGCGTTTTGAGCCAGCGGGTCACGGCGAAAATGTCGTCGGTACGGAAACCAACGTGCGTTTTCGCCAGGCAGTACGCGACGTAAAAGTCGGCACCGTCGGTTCCGAGGTGGGTCGGGCGATAGTAGCTTGCGCGGTGACTCTGCTGCGTTTCGCCCCAGCCGCGAAGATCAACGGAAAGCACGATCTTCCCGGACTTCACGAGCGGAAGGATGTTCGCGTCGTATCCGGCGGTCTTTCCCTGGTCGCTGATGTAAAGAACGACGTCTGCTTTTTCCGACACATTCGCCGGCTTGAAGAGGATACCCGGAAGGTAGATCCTAGCCTCCGGTTCCAGAATGAGCTTCTGGGCTGTGATGCCGTCCGCGAGCGTTTCCGTGCCGAGGTCGCGGACTTTCATTTCACCGAATTCCGATGCGTCGCGGACTTTGGCCAGAGAACGGATCTTCGTGAGCGTTTCCGCGTCGATCGATTTACGTCCGGCAGTGAGTTCCTTCGCGTAGTCGCGGTTGATGTCGTAGGTCGTGCGAGCCCCTTCCATGAGGACGGTCTGACCGTTCGGCGTGACCTGGATCTCCGGGTCTTTGAGTGTTTTGATCGAATCCGGCTCAACGACTTCAATGTCGCGTCCCTCGAGGTGCTTCACCATAAAGCGGACGGTTTCCTGACGGAGCGTTTTGTCCCAGCCGTGCTGATTGTCCGTTTCCGCGCGGTAGATGTTTTCTTCGCTTCCCATGATCTTGAAGATACGCTGGGCATCTTTGAAACTTTGTTTCGCCATGTCGAGCGGGAAGAAATCTTTCGTGGCGGTTCCGAGGTAGGTCGGAAGCGGAGCGCGCATCATGCAGTAGTCCGCATGGTCCATTCCAAAAGCCCCCTGTCCGAAAATGTTCTGCTCGGCGTCTTGAGTGTCGTTCCGTTTCTTCAGCCCGTAAAGCGAGCAAGTGTAGCAGTTGGAGCACGCGACCTTGATCCGGTCATCCAGTGCCATGGCGTAGGAAGTCTGCGTACCGCCGCCGGAGTTCCCGGTCATTCCCAGATTGTCGTGACGGATGTCGTCGCGGGTCTGGAGGTAGTCGAGAGCGCGGAAAAGGTCGTGAAGTTCAAACGTCGCGGCATTGCGTCCGAGAAGAATGGAACCGATGCCGATCTGGTTGTGGCCCTGAACGCAGGAGACGCGCGGTTTTTTCGTGTTCATGTCGACGTTCTGCATCCGTTCGCCCTGGTCGATCGGGTCCACGTGAAAGGCGGCGATGCCGTTGAGCGCATGAAGGATCGCGGCACGCTGGTAGGCGTCCGAGCCTTTCCCATTGAAGCTGTGCCCGCACGTGATGACGACACCGCTCCACGGTTTCGGGAACTTCTTTTCGTCCGGCAGGTACATGACGGCGGTGACGAAATGATTCGGCTGGGATTCGTAGATGATCTTTTCCATGACGTAGCCGTCGTACTGGATCGTGTCGACGATCTTCACGTTCAGCGGCGTGTCGTTCGGGAAACTTCCGATCGCGTTGAAAAATTCCGCGCGAAGGCGTTTCTGGTAGGCACGGACCTGATCCGGCGTCTGGAGGGCTTCGTAGTTGGTACGCCACGTCTTTTCTGCGTCGATCACTTGCGGCAGAAGCCACTGGAAGACCATATTGCTGCGCTTGACGGCACTGCCTTCCGCTTCCGTACCCGAAAGGACACGAAGATTTTCAGGGAGAAGATTGGACTTCAGGGAATTTGGAACTTCCGCAAAAAGCGCGGAACTGCCTGCAAGCATCACGCAAAGGAGCGTAAAGACTGCAAGAAGCAGAGGGTGGGTCGATTTTTTCATGATTTTTCTTTCCTGAAAAAAGGTTGGTGAAATAAAATTTAGTTTCTTTTGGTGGACTCGGTTTCCCGAATCGTTGTTTCGAGCGTCTTGTCCGCGGCCGGTTTGCCATCAAGGAAAAGTTCGGCGTGTGCTTGGAAGGAACCGCTTTTCAGGGCTTTGATCTCGATCTGGCATGAGATCATTTCACCTGCCGGGATCTCGGGGATCGGAGCGAACTTGAGCGTACCGAGTTCGGAATCGATGCTGACTTCCGTTGGACCGCGGATCGTGTCTTTTTGGATCTCGACGTTTTCAGACGGAAGCGCCAGCATGATCTCTGTGTTTCGAATGACGTCATTTGTCGTGTTCGTGACGTTTAGCGTGTAGGTAAAGAGGTCACCGGTCCGAAGCTCGGGAGCCGAGGCTTTTAGGGTGATCGAAAACTGGGAATTGCCGCCGCTGTCGTCATCCTGCAGCTCACCAACCGTTGGGGACGTTGGCGGTATCGGTGTCGCGGAGTGCCGTGTCGGAGAACTGGAAGTCGTTTTTTTCGGACTTTCCATTGGGTCTGGAGGATCGGCAGGTGATCGGGCTGCGGCGGCCTCCGGCGTTGGAATGTCGAGGGAGTCCGAAAGTTCCAGCGAGTCGGGAAGTGTCTCTGGCTGCGTGTCTGTGGGGCCTGCTGAAGGGGAAGCGGCATCTGCAGGAACGGGATCGGATGCTGCAGCGTCTGGCAGAATATCGGACGGAAGGGCGCCAAAGTCATCTTCTGCCGGAGTTTCTCCCAGATCCGGAGTTTCGGCAGACGGAGTTTCTCCCAGATCCGGAGTTTCAGCAGACGGAGTTTCTCCCAGATCCGGAGTTTCAGCAGACGGAGTTTCTCCCAGATCCGGAGTTTCAGCAGACGGAGTTTCTCCCAGATCCGGAGTTTCAGCAGCCGGAGCGGCCGTACTGTCGGTCGTATCGTCCACACTGTCTGTGGTGTTTTGCGTTGGCGTTCCAGAGCCATTTTCCGAATAGCTTGAGGGTGTTTCGGCGGAAGCGGGGGCCTCCTTGACTTGAATGCGGGCCTCACACTGGTACTCTTTTCCGTTCGGCAATTTTAGTTTTACGTAAACGCTTTGCGTTCCCGGTTCGACTGCCAGAAGTTCCGTGTGGATATACTGTTCGACATTGGGGTCCATATCGAAACGGCGCTGGATGGAGTAAACGTTTTGTGAGGAGCGGGTGTGGATCCCCCTGCTTGTGTTCAGATAGATCTTGATGTTTTTGAGAGCTAGAGCCGTTCGGTTGGTGATCGGGATCTCGAGCGGGAAACTTTCGCCCGTCTGTACTTCAGCCGGAGCGATCAGAGTCAGCTGTATCTGGTCCGAGGGATTGGGACGCGGAGTTACCGGAGCCGTTTTGGGAGACTGTGCGGCGATCTCCGACATTTTAGGAGCCGGATCAGCAGCTGCGTTGGAATTGGTTTCCGCGTTGGAGTTGCTTCCCGCGTTGGAGTTGCTTCCCGCGTTGGAGTTGCTTCCCGCGTTGGAGTTGCTTCCCGCGTTGGAGTCGGTTTCCGGTACGTAGACACTGTCATTGGGGAGTGTCGGCTGCGGAAGCTGTGAGTCGGAAGGGGTGGATGGCGTGGAGGGCGAGAGCGCGTTTTCCGCGGAAGTTCCGTCTTCATGCGGAGCCGGGAGAGCCTCCGTTTGGGGAGTGCTTTCTCCAGCACTTGGCGCAGGTCCGTCATTCGGCATGGCCGGCGTGAAGGGGGAGGTGTCGCTTCCGGCGCGAACGGCGGCGGAGGCTTCGATCGTCTGTTCGCGTCCCATCTGCTGGATCTGGAGCTGCGCGTAGGAAATGTGCGTTCCCGGCTGCTCGACGAGGTAGGTCAGGTCGATCGTGTAGGAGGAGTGCGGCTCCAAAACGTCGATGAGCCATTGGCGTCCCTCGGGTGAATCGTGTCCCGGCGGAACTGCCTTTTTGAGCGTCAGACCCGGCAGCGCAAGATCGGAGATACGCAGATTTCTGATCGGCTGGTCGGTCAGATTCGTTACGGAAATGAGTCCGGGTACCGCGGAGCCGATGAACGTGTTTTCCGGAAGCGTCTTTACGATGCTGACGAGATTCGGTTTCCAGCGGAAATTGAGCTGCGATTCCTGGACGAGTACCGGTTTGGGGAAGTTTTTGTCTTCGGGATGGATGATCTGGACGGAAACGCGAGTCACTTCTTCCTGTGAAACGGTTTGATGCATCTCGATCCGCGCCTCGCCGTTCTCATCCGTGTAGACTTCAAGCATCTGGTTTCCGTTTCCAAGTACCGCAGAAGAATTGCCGCAGATCTCGTAACGTACGCGCCATCGAGAGAGCGGCTGCTGGTCGGAGTTTCGGCGCAGAGCCGTCGTCAGTGTGTATCGGCTTCCGAAATCCAGTACTTTTGATTCCGGAAGTTTGACTGCTGCATCGATCCAGAAAATACATGCCTGCCGACTCTGCCCAGTCGCGCTCTGAATGTACGGAGCGTGAGCGGAAACGTGTGTGACTCCTTCCCGCGGAGAGCTTACGGAGATCCATGATTCGCCGCTTCGGACTTGAATGTCGTCGTTGGGATTTGGGGTGCCGCGATCGAGAATGGTGCCGGAGCGCAGCGTCGTGGTGACGGCCTGCGTGTCGGAAATGATCTGGGGTCTCACAAAATCGAAAACCAGAATGTTGGAAAGGTCGCGTTCCTGGATCCGGGAAAAATGTCCGACGCTTTCAGGAGCGATCCGCCAGTCGATGCGCTGGTTGGTGCGCAGGTAACCAGTCTGGTCACGAACTCCGGCTGTCAAGATGACCTGTGAGCCGGGGAGTGCGATCGAAGTCGGAGGGCCAAGCAGAAGATCCATCGTTCGGAAATCGGAATTTTGCGGTGACTGCGCGGGAACCACGGTCGTCATTCGGGTCCCTTGAGGTTCCTCGGAAACGGTGCGGAGCCCTTCCCGAAACGGTGAGACTGTGCGGGCGTCTTCCTGCGTCGTACCCTGTGCGGCTGCCGTGTTGGCCGACGGTACGGAGCCGGTACTGGTTGCCGGGAGCGCAGTGGTTGCCGGAGACGCAGTTGGCGTTGGGAGCGCAGTGGTTGCCGGGAGCGCAGAGGGAGCGGCAGCGTAAGGATCTTCCGCGGGCAGGTCTGCAGCGGCTGGAAAATGTACGGAATGTGACTGTGCAGAAAGGGAGACAGGTATTCCGACTGTCCCCCAAAGGACTGTTCCGAAAACTGCGAATAAAAAAAGGCTGAAAAAATTTTTCAGACGGAAGTGTTTCATGATGAAATTCATCCGATCCTGGGTTTGATTCTGAACCTGCACTCATACGGTATCTTTATTCTATCATACTTTGCCGAAGTAGAAAAGGGCCGAAGGGAAGAATTTGTCGAAATTTTACGATTTTTCTTTTTGAATTTGAAAGAAACGGCAAAATTTTAGGAAGAAAGGGGAAAATCTGCTTGACTTTTATGCTGAATCAGGTAAAATGATAAAATCGTAGAGAATTTTGAAATGTTTGGGACCGGGATATTTGGATCCGGGAGAGCGGCAGGCCGGAAATGGAGCGTTTTGGGAGTTCCGTGCGCGCTGGAAGCCGTTTTTGTGCTGAACATTTCCTTCAATTCCTTGAGATTTTCTCATTCCCCGGGGTTTCCCAAGAGATTTTCCAGAATTTCCCATTTTTCCTAAGAATTTTTCCAAGAATTTTCCTGATTTTTCATGAGTACGAGTCAAATCACGCTCCTTCAGGATGCGTTTCAGAGATCGGTCGTCATTTTTGACGGCGCGATGGGGACGGAACTTTACCGGAACCACATTTTCACGAATGCCTGCTTTGATGAGCTGAATGTTTCCCGTTCGGATCTGGTCGTGAAGATCCACGCCGGCTATTTGGATGCCGGAGCGGAGGTCCTCACGACGAACACGACGAGCGCTAACGCGTTTTATCTTCAGAAATTCGGTTTTGCGGATCGTGTCGGCGAGATCAATGCCGCAGGGGTCCGAAATGCGCAGAAGGCCATCGCGGAGTTTCGGGAACGGAATCCGAAAAAGGCGGAAAAGCCGCTCTTCATCGCTGGAAGTGTCGGGCCGCTGATGGGGGCGGAGTCGCTCACTTTCGAGCAGTCGCTCAACATCGTGATGGAGCAGGTGCTGGCGCTTTACCGTGCCGGCGCGGACTTCATCATGTTTGAGACGCAGACGAACGCGGACGCTATGATGGCTGCGGAGTATGCTGTTCAGAAGATCGAGGAGACGGAAGGGGTGAAGATCCCGTTCATTTTGTCGTTCCGTCCGTACGTGAAAGGCGGACCGGCGCACTGCTGTGCGGATGCGGAGTGCGGAAATTCGGAACCGATCGGCGAAATGGTGCAGAAATTCCAGTCTGCGTGCCGGGAACGTCAGCTTCCGAGACCGTTTGCGTACGGCATGAACTGCGGACTGGGGCCGGATGAGATGCTCGAGGCGGTGCAGGAAGTGGTTTCGCTTCTGGATCTCCCGCTCGTAGTGCAGCCGGAAGCCGGGTCGCCGCGTAAAGTGGAGGTGCGTTCGATCTCCATGACGTCGCCGGAATTCTTTACGGAGTACGCAAAACGTTTCATCGATCTTGGCGTGCGCGGAGTCGGCGGATGCTGCGGGATCGGGCCGGAGCATATTTTGGAAATGGCGCGTTCCGTGAAACCGCTGGCCAATGCGCGTCTTGCGGACGTTCGTGAGGGAGCGCTGGATGCGAAGTCGGTCCTTCTTGATCCTGTGCCGCTTGCGGAGCGTTCCGCTTTGGGACGGAAACTCGCGGAGGGCACGTGGCTGACGAGCGTGGAACTCGTGCCGCCGCGCGGATTCGATCTGGCTCCGACGGTCGAGAAATGTCTCCGGCTCAAGGCGCTGGGCGTGGACTGCATCAATATTCCGGACGGACCGCGCGCAAGCTGTAAAATTTCGCCGATCGTGGCGGCGGAGCGGATCCAGAGAGAGACTGGCATGGAGACGATCCTGCATTTCTGCTGCCGGGACAAAAATCTGATCGGCATGATGGCGGATCTGCTCGGAACGGCAGCCTGCGGGATCCGGAACATTCTGTTCATCACGGGGGATCCGCCGAAGTTGGGCGAGTATCCGGACGCGACCGGCGTTTTCGATACGGATTCGGTCGGCATGACGCGCATCCAGCAGAGAATGAACCGCGGTGTGGATCTGGCCGGCAAGCAGCTCCCGCAGCAGACGCAGGCCGTCACGGGAGTCGGGATCGATCCGAACGCGCTGGACATGGAGCGGGAGATCGCGCGTTTCTTCCGGAAAGTGGAGGCCGGGGCGGAATTCGCCATCACGCAGCCGGTCTTTGACGCGGACGTCCTTTTACGGACCATGGACCGGATCGAATCGGCGGGGATCCCGATCATCGCGGGGATCTGGCCTCTGGCGAGTTACCGGAATGCGTTTTTCATGAAAACGGAAGTCCCCGGCGTCACGGTTCCGGATTCCATCATGGAGCGCATGGAGCGTCACGAAAAGAAAGAGGACCAGCAGGCGGAGGGGATCGCGATCGCACGGGAAAGCATCGAGAAGATCCGTCACCGAATGGCAGGGATCCAGGTCTCGGCGCCGTTCGGAAATATCGACATCGTGTCGCGTGTGCTTGACGGATTCATTCGCTGAATCGGCAGTCGGAAGGAGAAGCAGAAAGACCGTTGAAGGAGCGTAGAGTCTTCGTTCCTGCTGACAGAAAAGGAAAGAAAAGATGATGAAGTTTGTGCCGAATTTTTTCAAAAACGCGCCGCCAAGCCGTTGGCTTCAGCTCATTTTTTGGCTTTACCTCCTTTTTCTTTCTTTTCTGCTCATTGTGCACAATCCGTTTGCATATGTGCCGATCGATGAAGAACTTGCCGAGAAAGGTTTCGGTCTCTCGCTCAGTCCGCACGTGCTGTCGTTTCTGCTTCTTGCAGTATTGGGACTTTGTGCACGGTTTCGGCATCCCGGCCGGCTTTACCTTGGACTGTTTCTTTATGCCGGTCTGACGGAACTGCTTCAGGGGGCACTTCATCCCTGGCTGGGCAGGTACTGCGATCTGATCGATTTCACCGATAATGTACAGGGATTGCTCTACGGCGGTCTGGGCTGGTGGATCTCGAACGCGGCTGGACGCTTTTTCCGAAAAGGTACCGATCCTGCCGTGCCGCTTTCTCCGGGAGCGGAAGAGGAAAAACGGTCTGAACAGTCAGGAGACGGTGCCGCGGAATGAAAATGGAGCTGAGTATTTACGATTATCTGGAAGTCGGCGAGCGGACTGCGCGGGAAGCCGGCCAGATCCTGCTGGACTATTTGGGAAAGATCCATGTGCGGGAAAAAGGACGTGCCGACTTGGTGACGGAAGCGGACTTTGCTTCTCAGGAGAGGGTGAAAGAGAGGATCCTGACGGCGTTTCCGGCGCATGGGATCCTAGGTGAGGAAGACCTTCCGGGCACGAGCGCGAAAGGCGGGCCGGGCGTTTACCGATGGATCGTGGATCCGCTTGACGGAACGACGAATTACGTGCACACTTTTCCGAATTTCGCCGTTTCTCTGGCTTTGGAGTTTGATTCCGTGATGCAGGTCGGGATCATCTACGCGCCGATGACGCAAGAGTGTTTCACGGCCGTTCGCGGCGGCGGGGCGTTTCTGAATGGGAAACCGATCCGTACCAGCGGGGTGACGGAGGTGGAAAAGAGCCTTGCTGCTGTGGGATTTCCTCCGGGGGCTGCGGCGGAGAGTCCGGATGTGCGCGCATTCATGAACGTTCTTCCTCGGGCACACGCGATCCGGAGAACGGGGTCGACGGCGCTGAATCTGGCATTTACAGCCTGCGGAAGGCTGGATGCGTCGTGGAATTTCCGCACAAAACCGTGGGACGCTGCTGCGGGAACGCTTTTGGTTCGTGAAGCCGGCGGGTCGGTCCGAAATGTTTACGGCGGACCGTTTTGTGTGGATGACGGCCATTTTTTGGCTGCCGGGACAGAGTGTCTTCGGGAAAATTTTCAGAAACTGATCAACTGATCCGCGAAAGGGAGTTTAGGTGGAAGAAATGGAAGGCAGAGAGAGAAAAATCGCGCTCGTGACGGGCGGAACGGGATTTCTCGGTAAGAATTTTACGGCCTACCTGCTCGAAAAGGGGTGGGAGGCCGTGTGCCTGGTCCGGCCGAATTCGCGGCATGAGCATCTGAAGAGGGAAGGCGTTCGGCTGGTGCTCGGAGATCTCACGCAAATGGACGTTTTGCGTGAGGCCGTTCAGGGAGTGGACGCCGTTTTTCATCTTGCTGCGGCGACGGCGGCGGTCTCTTTTGAAAAGGTGCTTGGGGTCAACTGCTCTGCGACGGAAAATCTGGTGAAAGTCTGCGCCGAGCAGGAGAGACCGCCCGTTTTCGTTTACGTTTCTTCGCTTGCTGCGGCAGGTCCCTCGACGGTCCAGCGTCCGCATGAAGAGAACGATGAGTGCCGACCGGTCTCATGGTATGGAAAATCTAAATTAGCGGCGGAATTCACGCTTGCCCGCTACGCGGACCGGGTCCCGATCTCCATCGTTCGTCCCCCGATCATTTTTGGTCCGGAAGATCACGAGATGCGGAAGTGGATCAATGCGGTCCGGAAGTCCGGCATCTTCTTCATTCCGTTCCTGCGTCCCTTCCGTTTTTCCATGGTCCATTCAGAGGATGTGTCGCAGCTCCTGATCCTTGCGGCAGAAAAAGGGGAGCGGATTCCGTATTTGCCGGATGAGGCGGCAGAGACACTCATTCGCCAGCTTTTTTCGCCAAAGAAGCTAGCCGAGCCTCTCCCAGTCCTGGAGGGCGGACGAGGAATCTACTTTGCGAGTCAGACGGAGCATCCGACCTACGTCGAGATGGGACGGATCTTTGGGAAAGCACTGGGACGGAAATTCACGATGATCCTTCCGGTTTCGCTGCCGGTCATGGGGATCATGTGTCTTGCGATGCATATTCGGGCAAAGCTGACCGGAAAGATCACGACACTGAATCTGGACAAATTCCGCGAGGTGAATGCCGGATCGTGGAGCTGTTCTGCAGAAAAGGCGAGACGGCAGCTCGGATTCCAAAATACGGACTCTCTTGCGGAACAGTGCCGCCGAACTGCCGAATGGATCTGCCGAAACGGTTAGCAGGATCGCGAAAACGGTTAGCAGGATCTGCCAACGGTTAGCAGGATCGCGAAACGGTTAGCAGGATCGCGAAACGGTGTTGGTGTCGCGAAAACGGGAACCTACGCGGGATCAGGAAGTCAAAAATCAGTCAAGTTCACTCAGGAATGGAGTTTTTTATGTCCGCGGAAATCAAAGTAGTGGAAAGCGAATCGTTACTCGCTGCGCTTGAAGAGCGTCTTTACGTTGGTATGGACGTTGGAGGCACGAAGATCCGCACGTCGCTGGTGAGCGAGTCCGGACGGATCTTTGCACACATGAAAAGGATGACTCCGCGCGACTGCGAGTCGAAAGTGACGGTGGAGGCGATCCGCAGCTCGATCCATGATCTTCTAGAGCGTTTTAAACTTCCGCTCACCCGCATCACGGCGATCGGGATCGCGATTCCCGGAGTCGTGGAACCTGAAAGCGGTCACATTGTCGTGACGCCGAACATGAATCTGACGGGTGTGCCGCTGGGGACGATGCTCAGCGAGCATTTTGGGATCCCCGTTTTCCTCGCAAATGACGGAAATCTCGGAACGCTGGGCGAATCGTGGCTCGGCGCGGCGCGGAGTGCGAAAAGTACGGTCGGCATTTTTGTCGGGACTGGCGTCGGGAGCGGTATCGTGACGAACGACCACCTTTGGACCGGTGCGGGACACGCAGCGGGCGAGATCGGGCACATCGTCGTCTCGACGCCGGTACGGAGCTGGAAAGCCCGGCTCGGCGCACTGCTTCCGACGGGAATTACGCTTGACGGCGGGGGAGAAGATCCGGAAAAGTTCCCTGTCTGCGGCTGCGGAAACCGCGGATGCCTTGAATCCTTTGCGAGCCGGACTGCCATTGAGCACGCGATCCAGGAAGCGGTCGCGGCCGGGATCCCCAGCAACATTACGGAGTTCACGAACGGAGACATTTCCATCATCAAGGCCGGGGCGCTTGCAAAAGCACTGAAGGCGCAGGACCCGCTCGTCACGGCCATCGTGCACTACACGGCAGAGGTCCTGGCGTATGCGTGTTTGACGGTACGGCACCTGATCGACCCGGAAGTCATTCTTCTTGGCGGCGGCGTCATGGAGGCTTGCCATCGGTACATTCTGCCCGTCATTGAGCAGATCGTCGCGATGGACAAACTTCCGGCTGCGCCTTCTAGGAGACGGATCGTGCTTTCCCAGCTGGGTGACGACGCGGTCGTACTTGGGGCCGTGGCACTGGCGAGAGCTAGAACGAACCACATTGAAGATCCGATGGAAGTTGTGCAGGAACTCTCGGTAGAGCCGGAAGAACTGCGGTGGGATGATGAAGCGCAGACCGTTTGTGTCGGGGCGTGCCCGATTTACTCAGATTTTTGCGTGAATATGCACGGGATCGTTCAGGAGCGCAGAGAAAAAGGAAAGAAAGTCCGCCGGAGCGAGCTGAAGGTCCTTTTTCATGAAGCCCTGACTGGCGGAGTGAACGGTGACTGGGAGCAGTTGGTCCTTGGGGCTCGAGACGTTTTGAACGTGAAGCTGACCCAGAAATCGCTTGATTTTCTCCGTCTCCACGGCATCGCGGTCCAGATCTATCCGCTGAAAGAGGCGGTCGAGGTCCTGCATCAGATGTGGAGAGAGGGAAGGGCGCCAACGGCGATCTTCCTGAATTAGAGTTCCGATTTTTGAAGATTTTATTTAAGGCTGAAAGTTTATGGCAAAAAGAAACGCATCGGTCCCTGCCTATTCCCACGTTCAGAGCATTGGGATCATTGGTGCCGGACTCATGGGACTTGAAATCGCGGCGCTGAACGTTCGTAACTATTTTCCGACCCGCATTTACGATTCCGATCCGGCGATGCTCAAGACGGTCCACGCACGGCTTGCGAAGGAACTGGCGGATGTGGTGGATGACGAAGTTCGTGCGGAGATGCTTTCTCTGGCGGAACCTGGGACGCTGGAAGATCTTGGCGAATGCGACCTTCTGATCGAGGCGATCGTGGAGAAAATGGAGGTGAAGGCGGAACTCTACCAGACGATGAAACCGTACCTTCGGCCGAATGCCATTTTTACGTCGAATACTTCCACGATACCGATCGAGAAACTGGCGGATGTTTTTCCTTATCCGAAGAATTTCGCGGGGCTGCATTTTCTCCATCCTGTCTGGAATCGTGAGTTGGTGGAGGTCATTCCGTCTTCGAAAACGTCGGAGTTGGTGCTTCAGCGTTTGAGCGATTACGCGATCTCTCTTGAAAAAACGCCGCTTTGCGTGAGTGACTGTCCCGGTTTTGTCGTCAACCGTCTGCTTCAGCCGTACCTGAATGAGGGGTTGAAGCTGCTGCTGGAGGGCGTTTCAATGGAGAAAGTGGAGAGGGGCGCGCTGGAATTCGGGATGACGTGGGGACCTTTGCGCATCATGGATGAGATCGGGCTGGATACGGTCATGAATGCCGGAAAGGTACTGTACCTTGCGTATCCGGAGCGGACGACGCTTTCTCCGATCCTGGTCTCGATGCGGAAGAAGAAGCTTCTTGGGCGCAAAAGCGGCGAGGGATTTTATCTTTGGGGTGAGAACTGGCGTGAAAATGTCCACACGCATGACTTTCAGCCGTCCGGGTTCAATCCGGAAGTCCAGAAGCTCGTTGAAAAATGGAGAGATCCAGAGCCGCTGGAGCTTTCGACGGCCGAGATCGGAAACCGGCTTGCCGCGGCGATGGCGGATGAAGCGATTCGGATCTTGGAGGAGGATGTCGTGAGTGACCAGGGCCAGGTCGATATGGCCGCGGTCATTGGGTTGGCTTTCCCCGAGTCGAAACGCGGTCCGATCGCGTGGAAACTGTATGAAGCGGAACGGTGAACCGTGAATGGCTTTTAGAATGTGTTTGAAAAGATCTTCGGTAGAGTTCCGGTCCTGAAAAAATTTCAGGCTGGAGCTTTCCCGCCTCCTGCCTTGCCATGGGTGCCGAATTTCTTTTTTGTTTTGGTTTGTTTGATTTATTTTTATTTGAAAGCTGGCTGGAAAAATGGAAATTGCCCTGTCTTTCTGTTCCCTTTGCCTTTTGCTGGTCGTGGGAAAATTTTTGAGATCCCACATTTCCCTCCTTCGGAAACTTTACCTTCCATCCTCTGTCGTTGGCGGTCTCGCGGGGCTTTTGATCCTTACATTTTTTTCCGATCATGTTCCAGCTGCGTGTACTGCCGGATGGGGTAAATTGCCCGGTTTTCTGATCTGTGTCGTGTTTGGCGCGCTTTTTCTCGGAATGCAGATCCCGAATCTCCGCGGAATGTGGCGAATGACTGCGAGCCAGGTCTGTTTCGGGCAGGTCTGCGCGTGGGGACAGTATGTCGTTGGGATCGGTTTGACCATATTTTTGCTCGTTCCGTTTTTCGGCGTTAATTCTCTTTTTGGAAACCTTCTGGAGATCGGATTTGAGGGTGGGCACGGAACGGTTGCCGGGTTGGCTGAGACGTTTAAGAATGTGAAATGGGAAGAAGGAAAGGATCTTGGACTCACTGTTGCGACGGGCGGAATGCTCATCGGCGTCATTGGCGGGATGGCGCTGATCAACTGGGCGCTGCGCTGCGGGATCCTCAAAAATGTTCGCCGGATCGAAGATGCCGACCGTCTGGAGCAGCTTGGATTCTATTCTCCGGAAGCGGATAGACCCCATGCCGGAACGCAGACGGTCTACTCGGATTCGATCGATTCGCTTGCCTACCACATTGCGATTTTAGGCATGACTATCCTTGTCGGTCTCGGGATCAAGGAACTCTGCCTGCTTGCCGATCCGTTCCTTCCGCTCAAGATGCAGGAAATGAAGATCATGGAGAGTTTACCGCTCTTCGTTTTCTGTATGATCGGCAGTGTGGTCGTGCAGGTATTTCTCGTAAAAACGCGTCTGAACGCTTTTCTAGATCATGGGCAGATCCAGAGGATCGCGGGTGCGTCGCTCGATTTCCTCGTCGTCTCGGCGATTTCCTCGATCCGGCTCGACTTCGTGGCGCAGTACTGGATGCCGCTCCTCATTTTGATTGCGGGCGGTGCGTTCTGGAACTTCTTCTGTGTGCTGGTCTTGGCTCCGCGTTTTTTCAAAAAGGATTGGTTTGAGCGTGCCATTGCAGAATTCGGTCAAATGTCTGGCGTGACGGCTACCGGACTGCTTCTTTTGCGCACGGCAGACCCGGAGAACAAAAGCTGCGCTCTGACGGCATTCGGGAGCAAACAGCTTTTCCATGAACCGATCATGGGCGGCGGATTCTGGACGACCATGGCATTAGTATGTGTGCATCTTTACGGCGGCGTGAGGATGTTCTGGGTCTCGCTCGGAGCGTTGCTTCTCTGTCTCCTCGTTTGGTACCTTTTCTTCCAGGAGACCGAAGAGCCGGAGTGCGTCTGAGCGATCCTTTCGTTTTTCCGTTTTTTCTGGTCCTTTCGGTAATTGTGTACTTGTTCGCATCGGTTTTTAGTGGTAGAAATTTTGCGGTGGACGGTGCGCAATTACCGGAGGACCTTTTTTTGAGAAAATACACAAAAAATAGAAATGGATATTGACGGGAATGCGTATTCACGTTATCTTGTGTGAATGCTCCTCGTGCGGTCAACGGGGAGTTTTGTGTGTTCAATGGGAAAGGGAGGCGTGTTTTGTACGGTTTTACTGTGCTGGAAAAGAAGCGGTTCAGGCACTCTTTCTATTGGTCCAGTGCAGTGTGGAGTCTCGGAAATGCTTTTGCCGGAGCGATCGTCGTTTTACTCATTCTTTTTCATTTTGGGAAAATGGATTGGGGAACGGCGGCGGTTTGGGCTTTTACTGCTCCGATCGTTGGGAATCTTTGCCGGATCTTTTCTCCGTTTCTGCATGAAAAATTCCAAGATCCGCGTAGACTTTGTATCACATTTTACCGAATGCAGGCTATTTCCCTCATCGCGTCAGTTCTGATTTTCTGGTGTACTCCTGAAAACTCCTCGGTTTTCGTTTGGCCATTTCTGGTCCTGTGGTATGCGAGTAATATTTTGGAAAATCTGGCGTACGTAACGCTGCTGGTATGGGCGAGGTCGCTCTTCCACCGAAAGACGCTTGGCCGTTTTTTCGCGTTCCGCGAGTTTTGGCGTCTTATGGGGGAGGTCTGCATTCTCTTTCTGTGCGGTTTTCTTTTGAATACCATCCGTGAGATCTGGTTTGATGGAAAGTTTTCCGATGCGGTTCTTCGGAGCATTTACCCCGGATTTTTGCTGTGCGCCGGTTTTTTCACATGGTGTGGAGCCTCTTTTCTTCAGAAGATCCCGAATAGAGAGAGCTCATCAGCGGAACTCACGTTAAACGAAGAGGGTGGCCGTCCTTCTACGGTCCGAAACTTTCTGGGACTATTGAAAGATCCTGTTTTTCGGCGAGTCATGCTTTACGGGATCCTGTTTGCGTTTTTTACGCAGGCGGAACAACCGATCCGGAGTAAATTTCAGCATTCTATCCTGCATGGCGACGGTCTGGTACTTCTTTGGCTGACCTCCGGCTTGACGCTCGTGACGCGCGGCGGCCAGATGTTTGCCGCACCGTTCGCCGGGCGTATCGTGGACCGATTGGGGACGCTTCGTGTCATGGCGGTGTCGCAGATGATGACTGCGTTTGCGCTTCTTTTTTATTTTTGGGCGGTTTTTGTTCCGGATATTTGGCTTCTCTATGGTGCGTCCGCGGTCTGGAGCTGTTACGTGGGGTTAAATACGGCTCTCCCGAAATTTCTCGTGGAGGCGCAGGACCAAAATCCCCTTTCACGTGCGGCAGTCTACGGTCCTTGCAGTGCTCTGGGAGGGATCGCGGGGATCATTTTCGGAAAGACTCTTCTGAATCACTTTGGGGAGTTCCCGAACACATTAGCGTTTTTGTTCCTAGCTTTTTTTGCACTCCGCCTTTTGCTTTCGCTTCCGCTTTTTTCTGCCGAGCACTGTGCGAAAAGAAAGTAGACCGCCTCTTGTTTTTTTGAGGCTGTACACTTTGGGGAACG
Source organism: Thermoguttaceae bacterium (assembly GCA_017403345.1). Classification (GTDB taxonomy): domain Bacteria; phylum Planctomycetota; class Planctomycetia; order Pirellulales; family Thermoguttaceae; genus RGIG3701. The sequence continues at coordinate 10,055 of JAFQOH010000244.1, read as the reverse complement.
GGAGCTTTGCAGTAGAAAAGCACGGACCCAGACAGATCGACGCCGTGCAGATCGACGCGGATCCTGTGACTATGCAAGAACATTCGGGCTGTTAGCCAAAAATGTACCAGCTTTCGTACACAGTTTTTGAGCACAGTTTTTGAGCACCGTTTTTGAGCACCGTTTTTGAGCACCGTTTTTGAGCACCGTTTTTGAGCACCGTTTTTGAGCACCGTTTTTGAGCACAGTTTTTGAGCACAGTTTTTGAGCACAGTTTTTGAGCACAGCTTTCGTACACAGTTTTTGAGCACAGTTTTTGAGCTTCGAGTTTTTTTTGTATGAAATGATGGAATTTTTTTAAAATTTTAAAATTTTTTGCAAAATTTCGTTGACTTATATATGTGTGCGAGTATAATAAAATGTTGTTTTTAAATCGTTGTCAATGTGAAGATACTGACTGTCCTTTTTTAAGGGGGAACAAAAATGTTTCATCGCCAATTCCTAAAATTTTCCTCATTGCAAGATGCAGCGTTTCGTTTTTCCGTTTGTTTTCTTTCCTGTTTTGGTTTTACAGCATTGGGGACAGCCTCGACGATCTACTATGCCGGTTCGGATCTTGGAGTCAGCGGTCAGGACAGCACGAATGCCGCGATCCAGTGGGCGAACGCGAACGTTCCAAAGAAATTCGACCGGGAAGGAGACGGCGTTTTCTGTACTGTCATGGGGACACACTGGATGGTTTCCGGATACAATCAGGGACAGACCTACAATTTCGTGAGTTCCGGTCCGCAGGACAAGCAGGCATCTTTTGCCGACGTGACGAAGATCGGCTCTCCGGAAACTATGATCGACGCGGGCATTGCCCTGAGCGGCTGGACGCTGGAATTTACAAAAGACTACGATTACGTCCGTTACGGCATCATGACGGATCTGCTGGGAACGACTGCGACCTCTACGGACGCAAACGGCAACGAGTACTGCACGCTCAAAAACAACAAAGTCATGAACGTCGCTTCGGCCGGCATTTGGGGCGGCGGAAACTCGAAACTTACGGTTCAGCTCGCGGAAGCTGACGGTGTTCCGGACATCGTTTTCTTCGACCTCATCGACGTGAAGGCGGGGGAACGGTACTCCCTGGAAATGTACGCGCCGGTCTCCGGATACGTTGGATACATCGGCCCGGTGATGATCGATGAAGTCCTCCCCACTGCGATCCAGACTGCCGCGAACGCCCAGACCGGCTGGTCTTTCGAAACGGCAAACCTCAAAGCCGGCGGAATTGAAGAGATCGCGAAACTCACCAGTACGGAATCCGGCACGACGGGCTATATGCGGCTCTACGGCGATTCTGCTAACCTTTTCCGTATGGAACCGAATACCCGTTACGGTATTTACGGAGTCAATGCGGACGGAACGAAACAGGCGGTCAGCATCCAGACCGACGCTTCTGGAAACGCCTCTGGTGAATTTGTGTCTGAGGACCTCGTTTCCGTCACGGCATCCGCGGCATCCCAGCTCGAAAAAGGGGATTCGATCCTCATCGATATCCAGGCCACGAACCCAAATAATAACAGCGAACGTGCGGATGGCATCCTCTACCAGGGAGCCTTCAACGGGATCTCCGGTCTCTGGAATGAATATAATGTGCCCGGCCATTCAAACAAGGGGGAGGTCGAGACGCTTTACCTCCTGGATCAGAACGGCCAGATGACGACGGCGTCCTTCACGATCGACGGAATACTTCAGGGCTGGACGGGCAACAAGAACGAGACGTCCGATCCGAGGGATATCCGAAACCTGACCGGCGACTATATTTTCGCGAACGCGGGCAATGTCGGCGGTGAATTTGACTGGATAATTGATGGTCTCGTGCCGAATGATCTTTACGAACTGACACTTTTGACCGGTAGTGTCGACAGTCGTTCCGCTTACTTCTCGGTCAACGGAGAGGAACGGCTGGTCGATCCCAATTCTTCGGACACGTGGCTCGTGCAGACGACGGAACTTGGCGAGATCCTCGGCATTTTCGCCTCTTCGAGTACCGGCGGTGAACAGAACTGGTCCGGACTTTTGCTCACATACGTCGGAGCTTCGGTATCTGACGGCGTTCCGGAACCGTCAACGGCAGTTCTCATGCTTCTTTCTATGGCGGGCGGCGTTTTTTGGCTGAGGCGGAAAACGCGCACGGTGTGAGATCGAGCGTTTTGCATTTTTCGGGAATGGCAGAGGTGAACCAATGAAGAGAAATTTAGGCTTTACGCTCGTTGAGCTTTTGGTCGTCATTGCGATCATCGGAATGCTGGTCGGTCTCCTTCTTCCGGCGGTCCAGCAGGCGCGTGCCGCGGCGCGGGCCATGCAGTGCAAGAATAATTTGAAGCAGATCTCGATCGCGATGCTGAATCACGAAACGAATCAGCGTTCCCTGCCTGCGGGTGTCGGCGTCTACATTGACAGCACTGCGCCGGATGACTGGGTCCGCCGCACTTGGTTCTGGAATACGCTGCCGTACGTGGAGCAGGGGGCGCTGTACGCGCAGATACAGGCGCACTACTATGCGGACAAACGCACGGGAAGCTACGACTACACGAACCTTCCCGGCAAGGAAGTCATCGTTCCGTCGTTCATTTGCCCAGACGAAGTCGTTCGCGAGAAAACGAGCAATGGATCCGGTTCTAATAATCAGCAGGGGTTCCACGGCAACTACATGGGGAACGGCGGGAACTCGTACTTCAACGAAGGCGGTCCGACGCAGAGTGCGAAACTCAACGGAGTTTTTCCGGCAGTGCAGGGGATCAAACTCGCTTCGATCAAAGACGGACTTTCCAACACGCTCTTTTTCAGCGAGATCCTTCTCGTGGAAGACGGCACGGTCGGTTCGGGAAAAGAGGATGTTCGCGGACGCTACTACAATGGGCGGCACGCCGGCGTGCATTTCTCCACCCTCTACCAGCCGAACACGAAACAGCCCGACCGGCATAATTACTGCGTCAGCACGGAGACCTCGCCCGGAACTTCCACGGGAACCAACGTCGTCGTGTCAGCACGTTCTTTCCACACGGGCGGCGTTCACGCTTCCAGCTGCGACGGTTCCGTCCAGTTCGTCGTAAACGGAGTCGATCTCGAAGCCTGGCACGCGGTCGGAAGTCGAAACGGTTCGGAAATGAACGTTGGACTGGAATAAAACAGACTGGATAAATAAACGAGATAAAATAGACTGACCTGAAAACTGGAAAGGAAAAAAATGAAGAAGTTTCTGATCCTGGCTCTCGTTCTTTTGGCGGGCTGCGGAAGCGGCGAGGAAAAGCGATTCTCCGTCACTGGGAATGTTTCGTATGCCGGGAAACCTGTCGAGACTGGCTCGATCTCGTTTGTTCCTTCTGACCCGTCACTTTCGCCGGACGGTGCTCTCATCGAGAATGGTGCGTACACCTGCGCGGTTCGGCCTGGAAAGATGAAGGTCCAGATCACCGGCTCGAAGCGCGTGAAGCCGAAAAAAGGCGACGATCCGAATCTTGTGCTTTACGAGGACTACATTCCGGCGAAATACAATCTGGAATCTGCGCTTGAAGTGGAAGTTTCAGAGGACATGACGGCGGATTTTGAGCTGACGAAATAACTTTGCGGTCAGCGTGTGAGACCGGGCCGGCTGTTTCGGGGAAGGACCGGCGGCGGAGGGAGCTCTTCCTCCATTTGCTGGATCGCCATGTTTAGAGCCGGGAGAGGCTGAGTGGTGATCTCCGGATTCTGGATCGGTCCTTTCATGGAGATGAGCATGATCTGGCGTCCCGTCATGTGGAGCAGGGGACTGATGATGGGGATCTTTTTGTCATTTCGTCCCATGACACTGTAAAACGTGAGCGCGACTTGGCTTTTGAGATCCATCTCGCCTGTGCCGATGAGACTGAAAGCGTCTCCGTAAAAGTCGATTTTGTCGAAGTAGATGTGGTTTCCCTCGATGCGGTAGACTATATCGCCGGAACTGAAGCCGGTATCGTTGACTTCTTTGAGGGACAGTATCTTCAAAAGCGACATCATGGGACCGAGTTTGTAGATGTCGGCTTCGGCAAGATGAAACTCTCCTCTTCCGCGCAGGGCGTGGATGGAATCGTCGTTTCCCGTGAGGGTAAGACTTCCATACATTTGGCCTTTCAATTTGTCGTTTCCTGTGAGGTAGGTGCACTTTTCAAGCTGTCCATTGGTCAGGACGATGTGGGTCTGAAAGGTGGACCGGTAGCCGAATTGCAGTGCGAAGGTACCGCAGAGATCACCGCCTGTGAACTTGGCATTGAGTGAGCGGGAAAAATGCTGGACCGTTGGCGAATTGGCATTCTGTACGTCTGCATTCTGTGCGTCTGCGTATTGAGCGTCTGCATTCTGTGCGTCTGCGTATTGAGCGTCTGCGTATTGAGCGTCTGCTTTTAGGAATTTGCTTATGAAGAGGTTTTGGATGAGCGAGTCAGCCTCACCGCCTAGGAGCAGCTGGCGATGATCTACCCAGAGTGGCCCGTGAAGCATGGTGAACTGGATATTCTGGTAGAAAAGGGAGTCGATCCCCAGATCACCGCCGCATTGGAAGGTCTTTTTATCCCAGTATCCAATGAGCTGGATCCCGCCGTTGATCCCAGAGATCGGTGAGGTCCCGATCGTCATGGATCCGTTGGAGATGCCGACATTTCCGCGCCATTTGACAGAAATTGGGGGGTCGTTTTGGGGAGTGCATACGATCCAGAGGGAACCGTTGAAGTAAAGTGCGCCATTAGGCCGCCGAGCAGCGATCTGAAGGCGTGCTCCCTTTGGGATGATCTCCATCAGGTCCTGGTCGAAATGCAGTTCATCGATCGTGAGCTGATCGAAAGTGAGCTCCCATTGATCTACCGAATGGATCGTTCCGGAGGCTTTTCCAGAGAAACGGGTGTTTCCGTGAGCCGCACTGAAATTGGAGAGGGTGATCCGTCCGTTTTGGTACTGGAAGCTGCCTTTAAGGTCCTCAAGCCGATAGTTGAGTTTGGGGAAGGATAGCTGGATGCTGTCCTGTGCCGTATGGATCCAGAGTGCGGTATGTTCCGGCACAGATCCTGAATGTGTTGTGGTTTTCTTGGCGAACGAGGAGTTTTCTGAGCGATATTCGTACTGAATGTCGACCGTGCCGTACGGCTGAATGTACTTAAAGATTTCTGCGGTATTTGGCGGCAGGTTGGCGTACAGATCGTCATCGAGTGAGATGCTGTTTCCCGTCAGGATCAGTTCGCAGTCTACAGAGCGCAGGGGAACGGAATTTTGAGTTGAAGAGTAAAGCGTCGGCGATTGGGGGAGCCTGCATTGGAAGAAGAGCTGTACTGCCGCGTTTCCGTTCGTTCCGCGCAGTTGGTTTGCCGAGAGGAGGTCATTCTTGAGGCAGATCTTCCCTTCCAGATCGCGGAGCGGATAGGGAAACGCACGGTACCTGCACGAATTTTTGAGCAGTTCGACCGTCAGCTGGAGGTCCTGCTGCGGAGAGTTCGGATCCATGACGAAACGGTAGCCGCCTTGAATGTTGATGTTTCCGGACGGTTCAAGCGAACGGATGAATTCTGCAGCACTGTCCGGGCAGGCACTTAAAAGGCGTTCGTCGATAGGAATATTCTTTGCCTGAAAATGGATAGATCCGGAAGGCGGCTGCGGATGCTGTTTGGAGGTGGTCGTGAAGTTTCCCTGGAGCTGAATGTGCCGGTTTGCGGAATGGAACTGGAATTGGACCTGATTCTCATTCAGTTCGACCATTCCCTGGAGTTTTTCCAGACGGTAGGGAAATTTGGGGTGTGTGATGCTCAGATCATTCGAGAGGATCTTTCCTTTGGTCGTCCAGTACGTACCGTCAAAGAGAAAAACGGCGTCCATGTTGAACTTTCCGGCAGGTGAAAGGTCTCCGAGCTGCTTTTGAAGGTTTTCCGGAAGCGAGGCAAAAAAGCCCTCTGAAAGCTCGATCTCACGGATCTTCGACACGATCTTTCGTGACGCCTGGGGACCGTATCCGAGCTGCTGAACGTTCAGTTCCAGCTGACCGTCGCCGAAACGGACGTTGAGATTCGGAAAATGAAATCCGTCATTCGTGATCCGAAAATCTGTTGCGAGCGAGGAGACCAGCTTGGGGAAACGCGGGTCTGTCGAGCGTCCGTCCGTCATTTGGCCATCCAGCCGGTAATCGGCAGACGCGAAGTCTTGAAGCGGCGCAGCGACTTCTACGTGCGTGTCGATCTCGCCGCGGATGTGTTTCAGTTCCAGAAGACGTTCTGCGATGTCCAGCGGGAGCGTGTTTCGGAATTCTTCGGAGTACTGAAGCCCTTCAATGTCTACCTTGACGAGGATCTCGCCAAGTTTAGGGAAGAATTTCCCGGAAAAGACGATCTTTTTTGTGAATTTCGACTCGGCAGTTCCGCGAAAAGGGTAGGCTTCAAACTGTTTCGGAAGACCATTGGAGTCCGGAAGAGAGATGCCGCGGGAATTCCACTGCGTTTTTTCGGAGGTATCGATGGTCATCTCCACATTCTGCAGGATCAGTTTGCGTTCACTTTGCCTGTCGGTCATGTCGTGAAGGACGATCGTTGTGTTCTGGAAGTGCAGGACTGGTGATGGATCCTCTGAGCTTCGGGAGGCTGCAGAAGCCGTTTTCAGCGCATCCAGCGACCAGCTGCCGTCGGGACGCCGGTAGGTGTGGATCGTTGCATCGTCAAACGTGACGGACTTGATTGGGATCTCCTGCATCGCGGCAAGTTCCTCGATCCGGGACGGACACTCGATCCGGACATTTTCTGCTTCAAGGACGGGCGGGAAACTTGCTGGCGTACCGGGGGCAGAGGCTTTCTGGGGGGAAAGGAGAACGAACTGGGAAAGTTCGATCCCTTCGCCGCGTTTCAGATGGGCAGACGAAACGTAAACGTTTGCGTTGGAAAATCTTTCCTGAAAAGTCGCGAGTGTGCGCTGATGTACGATCGCGTCCAGCTCGTAAGAGAGGAAGCAGAAAGACAAAACGCCGCTGAGAAGGAACAGAAAAACTGCCCATCGCAAAAAAAGCCAGCGGGATTTGCGGATCACTCGTGCCATGATATAGGATGAAATTTTTTATGAAATCGATTTGGGAAACGGTCTGATATTTTCCTCCTGTTTTATTTTACCCGATTTACAGATTTGGCGCCAGAGCAATTTCCGGGATTTTAAAGCGGAAAAAGAAGTTTATCCGGAAGCTGTGTGAAAGTTTCACCGCTGAAGAATCGGAAGAGACTCTGAGATGCACTGAAAAGAAAAAGGAAAAAAGGCTGTGAACGTGCCAGACGCGATTTGCACGGAAAAGACGAAAATGGATTTTTTAAAATTCAAAATTTGTTCGAGTCGTCTTTTTTTACTGCTTTTTGTGTTAAGATCCGTGTTTCTCTGTGATTTTTCAGTGTCTTCAGTGGTAAAACTGGTACGCAGTTCCAGGATGGATCAAAATATTTTGAATCGCCTTTTGGTGTATTTCGCATCTTTGGGAGTTTTTCGTGAAATTCGAGTCTGGGAATTTCTGCGTTTCATTTTTACGCGCGGAGTGTGATTTGGGGGGCTTTTACGTTTCTTTTACATATCGTTTACGTTTCGTTTACGTTTAACTCAAACATTACCAAATCATGACGGAACTTTTACCTGAAAAGACTGGATTTTGGGCGAATTTTGCGTATAATTCAATAGTAGGAAAATGTTTGTATGCTGTCTTCTTCCATTTAGAGAAGAATGTCTCGGTCATGCAGATGATTTTCGGGTTTCGACGTGCTTTTTGACGGCATTCCATATTCCATTGCCTGACGGTACTTTCGCGTTGCATACGAGATGGAATGTATGGGGAGTTTGGCTGTCGGCAGTAAATTTTGAGGAATAAAAAAATGACGAATACGAATTCGATTTCTTTAAACGTGATTTCCGGAAACGGCATGGTCTCGGTCTCCAGTCCGACCGCGCAGATGAAGAACGTGACGGGACTTCCGAACGTGCATCCCAAAGGGAAAAAGGCGACTTTGCTTCTCACGAGCGTTTTTGGGCCGTACGCTCAGGACGATGAATTTGGATCGCGGAAGATCAATCCGATGGAGCTCTATCACAATCAGGTGACGCGCGAGCAGGGGCCGTTTTCGCTCCGAATGTTCCACCGTTCCTGGGGGCAGATGCTCATTCAGGCGAACCTGACGTCCCCGTGCGTGCAGCTCGATTTTCCGGTCCGAGAACGCTTCATTGAAGAGCTGAAAAACCGAAAATACGACATCATCGGCATCGGAAGCATCGTCATGAATGTCGGGAAAGTCAAAGAAATGTGCCGCCTCATCCGCAAGTATCAGCCGGAAGCCGTCATTGTCATTGGCGGGCACATCAGCAATCTGGGCGGTTTGGAAGATCGTGTGGACTGCGATTTTATCGTGAAGGGGGACGGGGTGCGCTGGTTCCGCGAATATCTTGATCAGGATCCCGATCAGCCGCTGCGTCACCCGGTCATCAACAGCGGATTTGGAACGCGTGCCGTCGGGATCGATTCACCGGGCGATATCGCCGCGACGATCATTCCGTCCGTCGGCTGTCCGATGGGGTGCAATTTCTGCGCGACGAGCGCCATGTTCGGCGGAAAAGGGAAGTTCGTGAACTTCTACGAGACCGGAGATGAACTCTATCATGTGATGGACGAGGTCTCGAAGCGGATGAACTGCTGCTCCTTCTTCATCATGGACGAAAACTTCCTCCTTCACAAACCCCGCGCAATGCGCCTTCTCCACCTGATGCAGGAAAATGGAAGATCCTGGGCGCTCTACGTCTTCAGTTCGGTCAACGCGCTCGTGAAGTACTCGCTTGAGGAACTCAACCAGCTCGGGATCTCCTGGGTCTGGATCGGACTGGAAGGGGAAGACAGCGCGTACAGCAAACTCAACGGCGTGAATGTGCGGGAACTTCTGAACCAGATGCAGGAGCACGGGATCCGGCTTCTGGGGTCCAGCATTATCGGACTGCCGACGCACACGCCGGAAAATATCCAGAACGCCATCGATTACGCGACGGCTTTCCACACCGATTTCCACCAGTTCATGCTCTACACGCCGAATCCAGGGACCCCGCTTTTCGAGGAACTGACGGCCAAGGGACTCATGAAGGATCCGTCCGAGTACGATCTCGCGGATTGCCACGGTCAGTATGCGTTCAACTATCGCCATCCGCACATCAAAAACGGACTTGAGACCGAACTGCTCCGACGCGCTTTCCAGACCGATTTTGACGTGAACGGGCCGTCGCTCATGCGTTTGACCCGCACGCTGCTGAATGGATGGCTCAAGTACAAAGATCATCCCGATGAACGCGTCCGCCGCCGTTGGGACTGGGAAATGGAGCCGGTCCGTAATGCCTACATCCCGATGGTCGCCGCAATGCGCAGCTACTATCACGGACGCAATGACGTCGTTTTCCAGCTCGCCGACCAGCTGTTGAAAGACCTCCTGAAGGAATTCGGTTCACTGAAGATGCGTCTTTTCTCCTACGTCGGCGCGAAGTATCTGCGCTACACGATCTGGCGTGAAGAAAAACGTCTGGCACGCGGCGTCACCTACGAGCCGCCGACGTTCTACCAGCGCAATGCGTACGTGCAGGATGAGTCCATCGAGCTGGCCTCGGCCGTGGAACCGCTCGTGATGGAGCGTAAGCCGTCGGAAGAGAATGGAGTGTGTGACGAGAATGGCGGATCCGCAGAAAACGCTGCCCTCCATGAACAAAAAATGGAACTCGTAGGATAAACGCCGAAAACGGGGATTTCTGCCGTCAGTTGGAGAGACTTTCGTCCGACTGACGGTTTTTTTACGCCCCCCCTTGCATTTTTAGAAGATCTGAAGTAAAATACAGTGTCTGTCTTTCTCAGAAGACGACTTGGATTTGAGACTGTGTTAAACGCATACTTTTAAAATTTTTTCAGAAAAGAAGATCATGAACACATTTGATTCCATTGAGACTTTCGATCCGAATGATCACCGCATCGACGGCTACTCCAAACCGCTTGAGCCGGGGCGGAAGATCGGACAGTTTCAGAATTTTACTCT
>JAFQOH010000243.1:0-14380 GCA_017403345.1 Thermoguttaceae bacterium | reverse complement strand
TTTTCTCGATTCCGTTTTCTCGATTCCGTTTTCTCGATCCCGTTTTCTCGATCCCGTTTTCTCGATCCCGTTTTTTGATTCCGTTTTTTGATTCCGTTTTTTGATTCCGTTTTTTGATTCCGTTTTTTGATTCCGTTTTTTGATTCCGTTTTTTGATTCCGTTTTTTGGTTCCGTTTTTTGGTTCCGTTTTTTGGTTCCGTTTTTTGGTTCCGTTTTTTGGTTCCGTTTTTTGGTTCCGTTTTTTGGTTCCGCCCAGTCAGTGCCGACAGAGAAATTCACGGGAATTCACGAGGATCCAGAGGATCTCTTCCTGGGCATTTTTTTCCATCAGCTCGGCAAACTGCGCAAGTTCTCCTTCCGTCGGACAGCGTGAAAGGAGCCGGAGCCAAAGATTCGCGCACCACTCCTTCATTTGACGGGCATAGCGTTCCGGCTCTTTCCATTTCAGCTTCCGGATATCCCTGCCGCGATTCTGTACATTTCGGCCCAAATTCGATTTCGTGATCCAGTCGTTGACTTCGTTTGAGTTCATCAAAAACATTTGCTGCGCTTCCGTGATCCCGAAATTTCGGTCCGTCGTCAACCCGCTGTCCCGCGTCGCACGTCCGAACATTTCAAGAAACGGATCCGTCAGGCCCGAATCGTAAAGCTCCACCGTCCGGATCCGATTCGGAATGTGGGAAAACGGCTCCGGCACTTCGCTCACGTACGAGATCCGCACTCCGAAAAGATCCCGAAAAAGATCCAGAAGCACCTCCGCCTCAAGTCGCCGAATGGGATAGACGGCAAGCTCTTTCTCTGGATCGGCCCCTTCCGGTACGCTTTCATGCGGGAAGGAAGACTGCTGGTACGTCCGCGAATTCAAGATGAAACGGAGCACTTCCTTTAGGTCCCAGCCCGACGAGACGAGCTTCTGCTCCAGAACTTCCAAAAGAATCGGAACTACAGCTGGATTCAGACCGCCGGGATACGGAACCGGCTGACGATCGGCATACATTTCCCGAAGGTCATCCGGCGGGTCGATGATCCCCACGCCCATGAGCCAAAACCAGAGACGATTCACGATCTGACGCCGAAAACCGCGATTTTCCGGACGGATCAGCCAATCCGCAAAAAGTTTTCGCGGATCCTGACCAGGTCCGGCGTTCTTCTGCGTGCCGTCAGGGAAGATGAAAAGCGGATCTTCCAGCGGTCTGGGATCCATGAAGACGATCTCTTCCTTCCATTGCGCAGACCCCTTGAACGCAACACGGGAAAAGAATTTTGCGGCGTTTTCCCGCTCTTTCTCCGGCCACAGCTCAAGCCGTTCCCCCAGAAAAGTCAAGACTGCCGCCGATGCAAGCTCTACCGGTTCCCGCCGTTCTACCGCCCGATAGAAATTTGCCGCGGGTTCTCGAAAGCAGCTGCCCTGCCCCATGAGAAGCTGACGCGCGAATGAATCGTACGGTACATTTTCACGCACGCAGTCGTGGATCCATCGAAAATAGACTGCCGTTCCGTGCGGCCAAAGATTGATCGGAAATTCCGCCTTCACGCGCAATAGATCCGCCCACCGCATCGTCCAGAGGTCCGCGTAGGCCGGACTTTCAAGCAGCGCATCGATCAGACGGCTGCGTTTCTCCGGATCCTGATCGTTGAGAAACGCACGCGCCTCCTCCAAACTCGGCACACGCCCCGCCACGTCAAGATAGACTCTCCGAAGAAAAACCGCATCGGAAGCCAACCGCGCCGGCGGGATCCCTTTTCGAGCCAGTTCCGCGAGTACCGCTCGATCGATCTCGTTTCGCGGCTGGTTTCCGTCGTCCAGTTCCCAGGCACTTCGGTCTGCGGACTTGCCGTTTGGTTCACGCTTTTCAGACGCCTCTGTGCGGCCATGCAGGAAAATGGCCATGACGGCAAGACTCCGCGCCAAAAAATCGCGCCGTCCCAATGTATCCGAAACCCGCTCTTTCATGAATCGACTCCTGACTGAACAAAAGATCCTTCGTGCCGCGTCACACGTTTTTAGAGCGGCATAAAGTTTCCTTTTCTCTACTTTTCTTTCCTTTTCTTTACTTTTTTTCTATTTTTTTCTTCACGATCATTTTTTCTAACGGACACTCATGGCGATTTATTGCACGGAGAGCACAAAAAGTCCGTAAAAGTCCGTAAAAGTCCGTAAAAGTCCGTAAAAGTCCGTAAAAGTCCGTAAAAGTCCGTAAAAGTCTGCGAATGTCCGGGGATCCGCCTTGACAGAAACCGCCAAAGTGCTAAAATGTGGAAAAACGGTCCAAGGGAGTTCGTTCCCTTAAAATTTTCTCCATCGTTTCGCTCCGATGGACTTCGGTTCATTTCAAATTGAAAGGACTTTCCATGATTTGCGTGACCATTGCGCGTCCGACCCACCGTCAAATGATCTCGGACTGTCACTCTTTGACCAGCCAAGGACTCACTCTTGCGGAACTCCGCCTCGACCATCTTCAGGAAACTCCGGACATTACGGCACTTTTGTCGAACTGCATCGCGAAAGTCATCCTGACGGTCCGGAAGGCCGAGGACGGCGGAGTTTTCTGCGGAACGGAGGAAAAACGCCGTCAGCTCCTCCTCGCCGCGATGAGTTCGGGGGCCGAGTACGTCGATCTGGAAGACGGGACCGCTGCGGAACTTCCGCGTACAGGGACGGCCAAACGTCTGGTCAGTTTCCACGATTTCGTCAAAACGCCGGAAGATCTGGACGCTCTCTACGACCGGCTTGCCTCGCAGGACGCGGACGTCGTGAAGCTCGCGTGCATGGCCCAGACTCCGATGGACTCACTGCGGATGCTCGATCTGGTGAAACGGAAACGAAACGCAAAAGTCCCCGTCGTCGGTTTCTGCATGGGTGAAATGGGCAAACCGAGCCGGATCCTCTGCCAGGCACTTGGCTCTCCGTTCACTTACTGTGCGCCGAACGCGCAGGAAGCCGTCGCTCCGGGCATGATCTCCTGGGAGGAAATGCGTTCGCTCTACCGTGCCGAGGAACTCACGGAAGAAACGGAAGTCTTCGGCGTCATCGCGGATCCGGTCGGGCACTCCATGAGTCCGCTCATCCACAATTCGGCGTTCATCGAAAATGGTCTTCCCGACCGCGTTTACCTTCCGCTCCGCATTCCGCCAAAGGATCTGGACGCCTTCATGGAAATAGCTCCCAAAGTCCTGAAAATGCGCGGCTTGAGCGTCACGATCCCGCATAAGGAAAAGGTCATTCCGCTGCTCGATTCCGTCGACACTTCGGTGAAGCTCATCGCTGCGTGCAACACGGTCCTCTGGGGGCCTGACGGATCTTCCGAGGGAACGAACACGGACTACCAGGCCGCCATGAGCAGTTTCGCGGAAACCCTTTCCGTGCCGGGACCGCATCACATAGATGGCTGGACGGAACCGCTGGACGATCCCAAGACCGGCGCGATCCTCGCAAAGCCCATCCTCGGAAAGACCGCGCTGATCCTTGGTTCCGGCGGCGTCGGAAAAGCGCTTGCGATCGGATTGGCGCGGCGCGGAGCAAAGCTCATCCTCACCGACATCGATCTCTCCAGAGCACAGGCACTTGCGGAAAGGCTCGCACTGGACGGATTTGAAACGCAGACTGCGGACTGGAATGCGCGTCACGAACAGGAGGCCGACTTCCTCGTCAACTGCACTCCGATCGGAATGTCACCGAACGTGGATGCGTCTCCTTGGGATCCGAACCGTCTGCGTCCCTCGCACATCTGTTTCGATGCCGTCTACAATCCGGAGGAAACGCTTTTCATCCGTTCTGCGAAAGAGAAAGGCTGCGCAACCGTCAATGGACTCCAAATGTTCGTGAAGCAGGCGGGACTTCAGTTTGAGCGATTCACCCAAACTGCTCCGCCGCTGGCCCGAATGCGTGCGGTCGTGAAGCAGGCATTGGAAAACTGAACTCTCGGCAGCGCATTCCAAAGTTCCCCTCCCCCCTCAAAAAAAGGAAGGCGGAGGGGCTTTCAACGCGCTTCCGAGCTCAACGACCGAGCTCAACGAAAGGCTCTTTTCTACGGTTTCTGAAGCAGTTCCCAGTACTTCCGGTCGGTCTCGTACGGATCGATCGGCGTTCCGGGCACGTAATCTTCCGGTAAGACTCCGTAACGCTGCATTTCGCGCACGTACCATGGGTTCGGATAGAACGGGCGGATGCTGAAATGCGTGCTTTCGGTTCCGGTAACGTACTCCCTTCCCCGCACGATCCCGCGCAGCATCGTCTGGTAGTCCGGATCCTCTTTCGTCTGGAAAACGTTTGCCGGCCCTGCCCAATTCCCGTCTTCACCGCGCACCCGGCATCGCCCCTGCCCGCCGGCCTCAGCACTTAGCGGCGCACGCAGCATCCGCGACATTTCCGGCTTGGAAAGATTAAAGACCCAGTTCACGTTGAATTTCAGTCCCTGGTGCACCATGGTTTCCGGAAGCCGGAACGGCCAGTTTTCCGAATCGGCGTGGCAGGAGGCGCATCTTCTTCGGACGACTTCCGCCATTGCCTGCGTTTCCGGCCAGGAATTCACCGGCGTCGGCACCGAACCGACCTCTCGGCCATCCTGTCCGTACGGCGAATAGTACCAAATCAGCGAACCGCTCGCGTTAGCGGCGTACGTCCCGGCGTAATTTGCGCCCGCTTCGAGCCAAAAACGGATCGTGCGTTTCTCTTCAGGACTCACGTTTGTGCGCGGCTTGCCTTCTGCGTCGGGATGGCCGGCCTCCACGATCTGCATCAGACGGCTCGCGCAGCTTCCGATCTCGTACGGTTTGAAATCACTCATCGGACGGTTGCGATTGTCGCCCAAGAATCCTTTCCAACTCAAAACGGCATACGATTCCACGAATTCACCCGGCCGCAGGTCGCTGTCCAGCGAGATCCCGCCGCCGCGCTGGTCCTCATTGTGGCATTCGACGCAGTGGCGCTCCCAGATCGGCACGATGTCGCGGAAGTAGTCGAAAAGTTCCGGAACGCCTTCCACCGGTTTCGGTCTCGCCGGCGGCTGCTGCATCGCGCGCATCATCTGAAGTCGGTCCTGCGGAGTCGGCGTCATGGTCCGGTCCTCATGGCAGCCGATGCACGCGGCATTTTCACCCGGCATGAGCGTCGTGAAGCTGTGCATCCTCTTCACGGCTTTTCCTTCCCCGTCCAGCGCGATGAAGAAAAGGGAGCGCATCGCCGGAAGTTCCATGAAAGCCGAGCCGTCTTCATTCACGGGTACCGTTCCGAGAATGCGCGTCAGTGCAAACGTCCCGCCGGAGGAAACGCTCATCATCCCGCCGTTGAAATGGACGGGGATCGGAAGCGGTTCCATCACGAGCAGTTCCTTCACCGTTCCGGGAGCCAGATCCTTCATCTGCCGTCCCTCGTAAATGTTCGCCATGGCGAGTGTTCCCGTTTTCTGCGTCCGGTCCGTTACGTCGGCGATGAGCTGTTCGCGTTCCCGCACGATGATCGGCTGAACGTCCGCGACGTAAAATTTCCGGTCAGCTTCCTCCTGCGGAAGTGTGTAGACCGGGCAGAGCCGTCCCTCGCCGTCCATCAAAACGATCCGAGAACGCGAAACGCACAGGATGCAGTCCTCACTGAATGCCCACGGATCCGCAAATTCCCACTGCGACACAGAGACCTGCTTCGCACCTTCCGGCGCATCGGGTCCTTTCCGCGGATCGACCAGCGCGATGGCTCCGTAATGTTCCCTCATACCGTGCCCGGGCGAAAAGGTCGCGCAGACTTCAAATTTTCGTTCTTCCGGCGGAACGTCTTTTCGGTAGCGGATCGGTTTCGCTCCGAGCATGCAGATCCCAGGCGTCTGATTTCCGTAGAAGATCTGGTGACGCGTTCCGTCTGGATTCGCAGTCCAGAGGTGGTGGTAGTGGACCTGGGAACGGTCAATGTACTCCCACCGCATGTAGAGGAGCTGCCCGTTCGGCAGGACCCACGGAGTGTTTTCCTGCTCCGGATTGGAGGAGATCGGACGCACATCTTCGCCGTTGGGACCGCATCGGTGAAGATTCGCCACGCCGGTCAGCCAGCACTGGACCCACCGTTTCGCGCGGCTCGAGGGAAAAACGATGTCACCGTTGGGAAGGTACGTCGGTTCAATGTCGTCCCAATTCCCGTCGGTCAACTGACGCAGACCCGTACCGTCCAGGTTGATCTCGTAGAGATGGTAGTGCCGAGTGCCGGCTTTCAGGTAGGAGAAAATGCACTTTCGGGCGTCGTAGTGGACCTGCGGATCGCGAATGTTGCCCTGCGGGTCCTCAAAAAGAGTCCGGACTTCTCCGGTTTCCAGATCCAGGATCCGAAGCGCCCCGCCTCCTCCGAGCGGAAAGGGAAACGCATTCGTATCGCACGCATAGTACCCGAAATTGGCGTACCAGTGTCCGTCAAAGCTCGGTTGACGCACCGCGAAAAGGAGCTCCTTTACGTCTTCCATGGGACCGCCGGCCGCTCGTGCTTTCGCCAGCATTTCTGAGCGCCGCTCAAGTGCCAGAGGTTCCGGCTGCGTCCGAAGCGCAAGATAGTCAAAGTGGATCCAGCTTCCGTCAAAGATCTTCATCCGGATCTCATTCTGTCCAGCTTTCACCAGACCTGCGGGGATCGGGAGCGCAATGTGCGACGGCCAGCCGTCGTGGACCTGCGGGTCGAACGGAGGGAAACCTTCCTGACCGGGAACCACACGCATCGGTTCAAGCTGCGTCCCGTTCACCGTCAACTGAAGCAGAGACGGCTCGGTTGGATGCCCGTAGCACATTGCCGTGATGAGGTAAAGCGGAACGTCCACCGTCTTCGGTGACTCAAACTCGATCCGCGCGGAGAACGCATGCCCCGCATTGTGGAAATCGCGCGTACTGCACAAAGCGGGAGTCCAGTTTCGCGGTCGATCCCGTCCCACGACGTAATTCACTACCGGCTCGTCTGGTTTTCCAAAAAAGTCCTCAAATCGAACATGATGCGCAAATTCGGCACTCGAATAGTCCGGAGATCCGATCTGAAAAAGCGTCTCTGCCGAAACGGTTTCAGAAGAGACCGCCTCCGCACGGCACCAAGTACCGCTCGTAAACAGAAACACCGTCCCAAACAACAATATTCCAAAAAATCTCAAAACTTGATCCATTTCTCACTCGCAAATTTGGCAGGAAGGCAGGAAAATCAAAAACAGCAGGCTCCATCCGCTTGGAGACCTGCGCGAAGAAACAAAAAAATCGTTTTCGGCGCCATCCCGAAAACGGAACGGCACGCAAAAAAAGGAAAGTGTGAACTGCGGAGTACGCGGTCTGCTCCGTTGGCGTACTCTGAACGCGGTCTGCTCCGTTGGCGCACTCTGAACGCGGTCTGCTCCGTTGGCGCACTCAGGATCCCGTTAATTCCGTCTGCGCATTTTGGATCTCATTCCACGTGATCCCAAATTTCAGAAGGTACTTTCTTAGCCTGTCCGTGTCGTTCGTCGTGCTTTTTTCAAGCCGAGAGGAGGAAAAGAGCACGCGGCCGGCTTCGGAAAGACTTTGAGCCTGCCGGCAGACCAGCAGCACGTCCGCCAGCTGTGCCTTCGCAAATCGGTCCAGACCATCCCAGCGTTCCTCACCGAGGATCTTTCGAGCCGTTTCGGAAGCCTGCTCGCCCGCGGATTCACGGATCACCGGCGGTTCACCAGCCCAAAGACCGCGCAGGTACTGAAGCTCGCCATGCACGATCTCCGCAGAGATCACCCCCTCACGCATTCCCCCCTCACGCATTCCCTCCTCATGCTGCGAGCTTCCGCCGTGCTTCAGGACCGCCAACGCTGCCATTCGGGAGACGCTTCCGCGCAGGTCACGCAGATCGCCGCGCCAGACCGCCTCCATTGAAACGGCGAATCGGAGGTACTTCTGCAGTGCGCTTTCTTCAAAGGAGACCTGGATCCCGGATCTGGCCGACCAACGCGCAAACTCGTTCTCAAGGAGTTCCGGAAAGTCTTCCTGTCTTGCCGTAAGGGGAGGAAACGCAAACGTCCACGCACTCAGAACGGCCCAAAGCTCTGGAAGAAACGAGCCGTCCTTCACCCTTTCCGCGAGTTCCGTTCCAGTCTGTGCAAAACAGACCTGCGATCCGCGTTCCAGCAGGTGAAGTAAGATCCGCTGTGCACTGAGATCCAGCAGCTCAACGTCTTTCAGCAAAAGGAGGCCGGCCGTTTCCTGCGCAAATGCCAGTTCTTCCAGTCGGCGATCCGCAGCTGTTCCGCACGGGATCTCTATCAGGGGCGTCTTTTTTCGGGAAGCAAAGGTGCGGACCCACTCCGTTTTCGACAGACTGTCTGGACCGATCAGCAGAAAAGTCCGGCTCAATCCTGCCTGCGCGATCTGCGCGAGGAGCTGCAAGGCGCTGTCGTGTTCCGAATTTTTCGAATTTACGCTCTTCATGAAAGTTCCCCGTTTGGACGCACGCTTTTCAGTCCTGCTCTTCGAACTTCTCACGGATCCACTGCCCAAGAGCAGACTGTCCCAAAGCGGAACGTTCCAGAGCGCCCAGGATCCCGGACTCTTCCGGCTCGTCAAGGATCGCACGATGCCGAATTCCGCGTTTTTTCGCACATTTCAGGGCCTCGGAGTCCTTCGGCGCGCAGATCAGAAGCTCCGAGCAGTTCAAAAATGCGCCCAGCCCGATTTTCTGCACGTTTTTGTGAAACGTCAGCGTGCGCAGTTTCCCGCAGTTTCCAAATGCCAATTCCGCGATCTCACAGACGCGTTTAGGGATCTCGTAAGATCCGGCATCCCGATCCAAAAAAGCAATGAGAGTCCGACCGTCCTGCGAAAAAAGGACTTTGCCTTCCATCCGAAAATACGGGTGCGATCCTGAAAGCTCCACTTTTTTCAGTTTCGGACAAAATGCGAAGGGATTGGCAGGAATGTGCGAGAGACTGAATGGAAACTGGATCGATTCCAGTTCCGGAACTTTCTGAAAAAGCGTTTTCGGCAGCGTCGTGACCCCTTTCGGAATGCGGACGTTCCCTCCCTTTCCGAGATACCGCACGACACGCAGCTCGTTTCCGCTTTCCTCAAGCTCCCAATCGGCCAAATTTGAGGATCTCGATCCCGCCGTCTCACGCTCCTTGAATGCCGCGGCTGCGTCCGGCTCAGTCTCCGTTTCCGGCTCAGTCTCCGTTTCCGTCGCGGTCCCCGTTTCCGTCTCAGTCTCCGTTTCCGTCTCAGTCTCCGTTTCCGTCTCAGTCTCCGTTTCCGTCGCGGTCTCCGTTTCCGCGGGCAGCGTATCCGTCAGTTCTGCGGCGAGGCTTTGCGCAAAACTCTCTGCGACGGCTTCCGCAAAATCTTCCGTAAGATCCACGGAAAAAACGTCCGTTTCTT
Source organism: Thermoguttaceae bacterium (assembly GCA_017403345.1). GTDB lineage: Bacteria > Planctomycetota > Planctomycetia > Pirellulales > Thermoguttaceae > RGIG3701. The sequence goes on along the minus strand of JAFQOH010000243.1, from coordinate 5,031 downwards.
TATTTGGCAAAATTTCCGAACGATTTTCGCTCTGTGCGTCTTTCATTTTCGCCTTCTCGTTTCGCATTTTTTATTTCAGACTGTCCGATTTTTTCAAAGACGCTCGATGAGCATCCCGCCGTCCACCATGATGACTTGGCCTGTGCTGTATCGCAGATCCCCGCGGGCAAGCATCGCAGCAGCAAGGCCAATGTCGTCAGGATACCCCCAGCGGTTCTGGATCACCAGTCCCTCCGCGATCAGTCGGTCATACTTTTCCGTGACGGCCGCCGTCATGTCCGTTTTAATGATTCCCGGTCGGATCTCGTAGACCTGAATGTCATGTTCTGCCAGACGCACCGCCCAGAGTTTCGTTGCCATGGAGATCCCTGCCTTGGAAATGCAGTACTCACCGCGGCTGACCGACGCGACCGTCGAGCTGATGGAGGAAGTGTTGATGACTGCGAACGGAGCCGTTTCCCCCGCTTCGCGAGCCGCGATCATTCTCCGAGCGACGGCCTGCGTGAGGAAAAAGGGGCCTTGAAGATTGATCTTCATGAGCCATTCGTAGTTTTCTTCCGTCATATCGAGCACATCGGCACGCACACGCGCTCCCACACCCGCATTGTTTACGAGAAGATGGACCGTCCCGAATTCCGCATCCACGCCGGAGAGCATCGCCTCACGAGCCTGCGGATCGGAAACGTCGCACTGGAAGTAGCGGACTTTGGGAGGCACTGTCTGTGAAACTCCGAGGGACGCGATCTCCTCAACGGCCTGAGAGACCGATGGATCTTCAAGCGGTTTTGAGCCGCAAAGTGCGAGACTCCAGCCTTCCGCAATAAGATGCTCTGCGATCCCGCGTCCGATCCCGCGTGCGCCGCCCGTCACGATTGCCGTCTTCATCAAAAATTCTCCTTTTTTATGCAAACCGGATCTCACTCCTGAACTTTCTCACATTTTAATACAGATTCCTGCTTTTGTCAAGAACGCACGAAAAAATTTTTGAAATTCTTAGGAAACGAAGTCGAGTGGACCTTTTAACTTTCTGTTTTATGGCTCATACCGCTTGGCAGCCATTACTTTTGGGGCAGAAGTCCTCTTTTTCATGGATCTCTGAACTTTCTGTAACACCTCACCGTTATTAATAATAGAGACTTAAAAACCTAAAACCTGCGTCTTTGGGGGCATATAACAAGACGTAGGGTTTTCAGTTTTGGAACTTTCAGAAAAAGGAGAATTGGAATGAAAAACGCATTTTGGTGTCTGTGTATCGGGATCATGCTGCTTCTTCGTCCATGTTTTTTCGCGGCAGATCTTCTGGAGAGTAGAAATCTTCTTGAAACGCTGCTTGTATGGAACTGGCCGGTACTGTTACAGATGGATCTGGTCCATATCGGTGTATTTCTCTGGTTATTTCGGTTTTATCGGAGAACAGGGAGCGATCGATTGGAGGCTGCCGGGATCAGTGCCCTTGCCGTTGAGCTTGGGTTTATTGTAGAGACCCTGATTATGGTAATTGCCTCGGACGGAGTACTGCCCCCCGCGGCTGGGATCTATTGCTGTTTTCCGTTTGTGTTCGTGTTCACAGTGCAGATCGCAGTCTGTACGTTATTTCGTACGCTTTCCATGCGACAAAAAGAAGTATGATACAGAGGGCGTGACCGCGCCCTCTTTTTTTTAGGATCAACGACTTCGGTTGAAATTTTCGATTCCGTTCATTGAAGTTTTTCAGAGAAGTGGTTTCATGAAGAAAAAGAACGAATTTTACAGAAAGGAATATCCTGAAAATTCAAATTTTTCTGAACCCTGTGTAACGCCTCTGCGTTCTATTAATAGAGACTTAAAAACCCGCGTCTTTTGGGGCATATAACAAGACGTAAGGTTTTCAGTTTTGGAACTTTCAGAAAAAGGAGGATCAAGATGAAAGAGAAAGTTTTGAAAGCGTTGTGGAATGGAATTCTACTGTGCCCGACATTGTTGTTTGGATATTATTTTACAGGTTGTACCTGGTCATGCTTTATTACTGATTGCAGCTGGCGATTTATTGCCGCCGTTTGGCTGCCCATGTTTCTTGGTTTTATTTTTCTTTTCAGACTGTATTTTTCGCGTAGAAAGTGCACATGGCTGGCAGCCTCGGCAGCGGCTTCTACGCTTGTTATTCTTACGTTCCTTGCCTGTCTTCCGCTGCTTCCGGTTGCAGATATGCTTGCAGAAAAAGGGATCTGGTGGAGTCATGGCTGCCTTCCAGCCGCGGTACTCTGCATCGCGGCTGGTCTTGCAAGCTGCCTCCTCCCTAATTCAAGAGTTACCTCCTAGGTGCCTTCTTCCGAGTGGAATAAGGAATGCTGTTCAGGTAATGCTGGATAGATTCCCAGTTCGTCCACCTCAAGTCGTCCCAGGCATCCTGCCGCTCTTGCCAGTACGCTTTTCTCAAGCAGCACGAACTCAAAGGGCGCAGCGGTGCCCTCTTTTTTTAGAAATTACTGCTTTGGTCTGAATTTTCGGGTCCGCTCCTATTTCTGCTTCTCTTTAGTGAACTCTTGATACCCGCGGATCGGATCCCCCACACGGATCGTTTTGCGAGCGCAGCTTTCAGATGTCCTTAATTTTCTCGCGGCATTTTCTCCGTTTCACGCAGAGAGTGCATCGTCAGCGCCTTTTTTCCCGTGGTCTCGCACACTCCGTCTTTCGTCTGGATCCCAGCTCCCAAACCGACCGGGAAACCTGTTTCCGGATCGAGCTGGATGATCGGCTCTCCCGGACAGGCAGCCGCGCATTTTCCGCAGCCGACGCACAGGTCTGAGGCGACGGACGGGATCTTTGCGTAGACTTCGTCCGACCAGATCTCTTCGAGCGCACCGTAAGGGCACGCCTGAAGACAGATCGAGCACTCCATCTGAAAGAAACGCCGGCAGAGGTCGTATTGGAATCGGCACTCTGCGATCTTGAGCGAGCTTTTCTCTTCGAGCGGAACGTGCCGAAGCGCACCGGTGGGGCACACTTCCGTGCAGCGCGTGCAGTTTTCCTCACAAAAGCGTCCATCTTCAGATCCCTCGCCGTCAAAATTCAGCGTCGGAGTTCCGTAAATCTGCGGTTTCGCCCAATCGTTGACCGTTTCGATCAGGTGTGTTGGGCAGACACCGGCACATTTTCCGCAGCGGGTACAGCGGATCAGGAGATCGCGCTCCCCAACGGCACCCGGAGGCCGGAAACGCACGAAGAAGTCTGACGTTTTCGCAAGCGTGTCCTGCAGGACTTTCCGCAAAACACCGACCGCAAGTGCGCTGGCCGCCAGGACTCCCGCAGTCTGAAAAAACCGCCGGCGTCCGGCAGATCTCAGCGGATCGGTCGGCACACTCTGCGGATCTGCCGGTACGTTTGGGGAGTTTTCTCCGTTTCGGTCACGCGAGAGAGCTGATCTCATGAACTTCACGAGTTGGCGAACGGGAGAAGCCGCGAGCCAGAGAAGTTCCTGCATCCCGCCGCACGGACAGAGAAAAAAGCACCAAAGACGCGGAAAAAAGAGGACGCTCAGCAAGATCCCGGCAAGCAGCCAACGGCACCAGGACGTGTAGTGCGCACCGTCCGCGATCACGATCGGATCGAGCCAGAGAAAGGTGGATCCGCCCCAGAAGATCCCTCCGAAAGTCGCCAGCGCCAGCACGATGCCGATCGGCTGAAAGATCCGCATCCGCGCAGCACTCCGGACCGGCCGTTCTCCGAAAAGTTTTCCGAAAAGTTTTCCGAAAAGTTTCAGAGACCGGCTCCGTACTGCCCGAAGGAGGTCCTGCAGAAATCCGAGCGGGCAGAGAGATCGGCAGAAAAGACGGCGTTTCACAAGGCATAAATGGAGCGCGGTCAGTCCCACAGCCAGTACGATCGGACCAGCAAGCGAAACGGTGCCCGTGCTGTAGTTGGAGAGGAAGAGGAACGGGTCGAGCGCTAAAACGCATTCCCGGACGGCATGATGGGCGTTTCCGACATGAAAAAGGTAAATGAAGCAGGAAAAAACGGCGATTTTCAGGATCCAGCGTTTCATGGCGATGATTTTGGGCGGCGGTTTGATGATAAATGAGGATGGAAAACGTAAATCAACACTTTCCTTTCATTTTACTTGCAAAAATTTTTCTGTCAAGCGGTCCTGAGCGTTTCAGGAGCTTCAGTACAGACCAAGGCAGGCATTTTTGAAAAAATTTTCCCTCGGGTACTTGCAGAAAAACGCGATTTCGGATAAAATGAAGAGCACGAGAGCCCAGCGCAGAGTGAGCTTTGAAGCAGGCAGAGCTCTGAAGCAGACTGGTCTGGCGGCATTTTGGAAAATGCTCCGGAGTGAGTCTGTGCTCCGCCGCGTTCCAGTTTCCTCAAACAAGAAAAGCCCAGAAAATGCCCAAACTCATTTCCAAACCGACCCGTTTTCCAGATGATACGATGACGATCTCTGAATTTTTTGGCCGCATCAGCAGCGGAGACACCGGCGTGAGCATCGCGCGTCTGACGAGTGCCGCCGGCTGGAGCGAACCGCCTCAGCGTCCGGAATTTGACGAATTCACGCTCGTCCTCCGCGGCGCACTTTACCTTACGTCCGAAGACGGTTCCGTCACCATCGTCCGGGAAGATCAGGCGGTTTTCGTCCCGGCAGGCGAGCAGGTCCAGTACTCCTCTCCGGAAGGATCTGGAGCGGATTACGTTGCCGTTTGTCTGCCTGCGTTTGCGCCGGAGCTTACCCACAGAGAACGCCGCTGAACTTCCCCGCATTTGCAGTTTCCCCGCGATTTCAATGGAGATCTTCCCATGAATGATGTCGGATCCATCGAAAAGATCCATTCCCTTTACGTTCGTTTTCTGGATCAGGCCTCCCGGGTCATCGTAGGCCAGACGGCGATCCTTGAAGAACTTTTCATCGCACTTCTTTCGGGCGGACACTGTCTTCTGGAGGGAGCGCCGGGGCTTGGCAAGACGCTGATGGTGCGCACTTTAGCAGAGACGCTTTCACTAGAATTCCAGCGGATCCAGTGCACGCCGGACCTGATGCCTGGCGACATCACGGGG
>JAFQOH010000242.1:0-6787 GCA_017403345.1 Thermoguttaceae bacterium | reverse complement strand
TGGGAACCCGTTTACGTCATGAACAAGATCATGCTGGGGCTGTACGACATCTATACCATGTGCGGTCTGGAACAGGCGAAGCCGATCCTGGTCAAAATGGCGGACTGGTTCGGAACGGATATCATCGACGTTCTCAGCCATATCTCCAAACCGGATCCGACGTGAATCGCTGCATCTTGTTAAACGGTTCATGATCTGGAGCTGTGAAACGCGGGAAGATGAAGGCAAAACGGGATGCGAAGTGTGCGAAATTTGACTTCTAGACGCAACAGCGGTTTGACGGTTCGTTTTTTCATGCAAAAAACGCAGAGAGAGGCATTCGTTTTCTCTCTGCGTCGTTTTCATTTCAGAAGTCGAGCGAAAATACTACTCCGTGAAGAGGACCCAGAGGTAACTCTCGGCAGGAATGGTGACGGTGATTTTCGCTTGACACTGCGCGTCCAGCGTGACGGTCTGCGGGTCCTGACCATTGATGGAGACCGTCGCTTTGCCCGTCAGACCGGTGTAGTAGAGCGGAACGGTGATCGTGCGTTCGATCGGCTCCGTCAGCGGGTTGAAGAAGAACGCAAGTCCCTTTTCTTTCGCCTGCGGATTGACCTTGAGCCAGCCATCCCAATCACGTCCGTCCGCACGGCGCAGGTGGACCATGTCGGCATCAAGGACCTGACGGTGCGTTTTGTAGAAATCGACCCATTTTTTCACGACTGCAAGCGTTTCGGGCGTGTCGTAAAGTCGGGGACCGCGATAGCACGCCTGAACTCCCGCGCCGAGCAGGTTCGCAAAGCGGGCATCGTAGTGCGGAAGGTGTTCGCACAGCGGTTCGATCGTCGCGGCCGCGCCTCCGCCGTGATACTGCGTCAGCGGAACGAACATCCATCCCATCGAGCACGTTTTTTCCCATGTGCCGTCATAGATATTCTGACGTTCGATGATCAACTGCTCCGCACGCGGCAGAGACCAGTTGGTTTCGCGATATCCCATACCGGTTTTGTTCCCCCCGGACAGGAAATAGCCGTCGGGCTGATTCACGTAGATCCCGTGTTCACGGCAGAATTTGTACAGATCGGCCTGCGCTTTCCATTGGACCCACACCGAGTCGTCTTTGTTCTTGTGCCCGGGGTGATGTGTTGCCTCGCAGAAGTCGCCAGGGTACGGACCGTCGTTCTCGAAGACCTGGAATCCAGCCTCTTTCATGAACGATTTGAGCGTTTCATGGTACTCTTTTCCCCACGCGGAACCGAGACACGGACCTCGGCCAAACTGCGGTTTCGGATTCTTCACATTGTCGTCAAGCGTACCCGCGTTTCGGGAAGAGGTCAGCGAGTATCCGCCCAAAGCCACTCCCGCCGCCCGCGCTTCGTCCGCCAGCTGTTTGTAGACCGCGCGGTACTGCGGGTCTTTGCTTTCCAGATTGAAGCCGGAAAGAAAACTCATGATGATCATTTCGAAACCGGTCGCCTTGCACTGCTCGAATGCTTCGCGGATCTGCGTCGGATTGGTCGTCGTTTTGTGGAACATGAGGGGGTTTTCGTTCGTCCACGGCGCACACGTCCGATACAGACGCGCGACGGAGAGAGAACGGCGCTGGCGTTCCGTCGAATCAAACAGAAGTTCATAGATCCGGTACGTTTCGAACGTTTCGTCCGGCTCGATATGCTGTGCGGGTCCTAATTCCGGCGAGCAGTCCAGAAGACAGCGTTCCTCTCTCAAATAGTTGACCTGCGTGCGGTACTCCGGATCCTTGGTAAATCTGGCTCCCTTGCAGTATTCCTGTTCCTGCTTCATGCCGCCGTAAGCATAGTCGCTCAGAACGTAGAGATTCTGCGGTGCCAGCGGCGGAATACCATCTACAGTTGACGACTGCTCGGCCAGCTTCAGCTTTTCGACCGTGAAACTGTCCAGCATAAACGCTTTCCCCGTCGTGTTTTTGACGACGATCCACTTGCAGAAAACGGGGATGCCGTCGTAAATCTCGTAGTGAACATCCACTTCCGGAAGCTCCGGCTTTGTGGGCTGGAAAGAAAGAACGACATGCTTTCCCTTCGGCGGCCAGTCATAGTCCTGCGCCATCCATTCCGGATGCTTTTTCCACTCGAACGGCTTCGCGACCGGCTCGAGACGCGCGGACTTGAACGTCCAGCTCAGATCGGAGGCCTTGGAGGACTCGATCCACTCCCGCTTGAGGTAATTCTGCACCGGCTGACCGGTCAGACCGCCGATCGAGTACGCTTTTCCATCGATCGTCAAATACCCTTCCGACGTGAGAGCACGCAGAAACTCTTCGCCGCTGACGAGATTTTTCAGCGAGATCGTCGCTGCTGCGGGCTTCGTAACGATTTCACGGTGAACGATCCCGTTTTCCAGCACGATCGTGCCGGAATCCTCCGCGATCCGGATCTCTGCCGTATACGGTTTCGGATCGATCAGCCAATCCGCAGCCTCATTCGCCCGGCAGACCGAGCCGAAAAACAGGACTGCGAGACCCAAAAGTACAAAACGTAAATTTTTCATGATTTTTAATAAAATAAGGGGGATAAAATGAAAATGACATTCAGCAGGAAAACCGACATCCGTTTCGCGCCGAAAACAAAACTTGATTTCCCTCCCACGGGGGGGTAGTAGACCGAAGGCCTGGCGGTGTGATTTGGGGAACTCTTTCTTCGCGTTTCCCTCGCAAATTTTGCACTTTTGTGCGAAAATGAGTCCGCGTGAATTCCAAAATCCGCGTAGTGCTTTTCTCGCGCCAGTGACCAAGGGGAGCAAGTTCGTGCCCTTGTGCGGAAGCGCAGTCCGCCTGCCGCGGCCTCTCTTGGAAAGGGAGGCAAAGAGAGTAAAATCACTCCAAAGGGAACTTTACTTTACGCTGCCGTCCTTTTCCGGCACGAACCAGAAGGAACGCCAGTAGAGTTCATCAAGCGTGAACGGATTGTACGACGCAGCCGGGTCGGTGTCGGCAGGGAGGATGCCGTAGCGGATCATCTCACGGAGGTACGCCCAGCGGGGTTTGAACTTCTGCGGTGTGTTCTCGCCGTTGTTCGGGTCGGCATAGAGCATGGAGTACCGGTTGTCGTCGTTCAGGATGTGATCCCGTCCGCGCTGGATCCCCGCAAGGATCGTCTGGTAGTCCGCGTCCTGCGTGGACTCAAAGACCGCCTTGCCGGACTTCGCTTCGCAGACTCCCAGACCGCCGGCGGATTTGCTCAGCGGAGCGAGAAGCGCTTTCGATTCTGCCGGGTACGAGAGGTTAAAGATCTCCATGCGCGAGAACCGCGTGTTGGTTTCGCACAGGTCGCGGGCGATGGTCATGTCTTTACGCTCTCGCGGGTCGGCAGGCGAGTAATTGTCGGAGTAAATATCATACACCATTTTTTTCACCTTGCCGTCGGCGGGACCATGACATTCGAAGCAGCGCCGAGTAACGGCTTCCTGCATGGCGGCCTGTTCCGGCCACGTGTCTTTTTTCCAGACCGGAATGTTTGCCATATAGTAGCCAACGCCCCCGGAGGCTTCCGCAGCATACGTCCCCGCGAAGTTCGCGCCCGCGTCGATCCAATACCGGATGACCGCCTGCTCTTCTGCCGGCATTTTGACTCCCTGATGCCCTTCCTCGATCAGTTTGACCAGTCGGCTTGAGCCGGTTCCGATCTCGTACGGATCAAAATTGCTGACCGCGCGGTTGCGGTTGTCGCCGAGGAGTTTCTTCCACGTCAGGTGCGTGTAGCTGAGCGTGTACATTGGGGTCCAGTGCCCGGAAAGGTTCACTCCGCCTTCTTCGCGCCTTGTGTTATGGCACTCGACACAGTGTTTGTCCAGGATCGGCTGAATATCGCGCGGGAAGTCAAACACACCGTGAAAATCGGGTCCGAGATCCTTCATGTCGGTGATCGGAGTAATTTCCGACGGTTGGTTATGGTACATGATCTTGGCGAGCTTGTCGCGGTCGTCGGCGTTCGGAGTCAGCGTTCGTTCCTCATGGCAGCCGATGCAGATCGTGTTTTCTCCCGGCATGACGGAAACGAAAGAGTGCATCCGCTTCACGCAGTGTCCTTTTTCGTCCATGGCAAGGAACAGAACAGGACGATTCGCCGGCAGTTTGAAGTACGCGGAACCGTCTTCGCTCACCGGAACGGAACCGAGCAGGCGTTCCAGCGTGAATGTTCCGAAGATCGACATCATTTCCGTTCCGCCCGTGTAGTGGATCGGTTTCGGAAGCGTCTCGTAGATGAGGAGTTTCTTGACCGTTCCCGGCTTGACGCCCTGAAGTTTGCGCCCTTTGTAGAGATTCACCATCGCGAGCGTGCCGTGATCTTTCGTGTAGTCCGTCTGATCCATGATCGGGCGTTCGCGCTCCCGTTTCATGAGCGGACGCGGTTCGTTTACTTTGTATCCCTGCTCACGGAGTTCTTTCGGAAGCTGGAAGAGAACGGACTGCTGCCCCTGTGCGTTGATGAGCATGATCCGGTCGCCGGACGCAGTCATGAAATGCTCTTCATCAAACGCCCACGGGTCGGAATGGTTCGCATCTCTGGTGATGTTGCGCAGCGATTCCTGTTTATCCGGTCCCGCACCGGGATCCAGGACCGCAAGCCGGCCGTAGTGTTCCGTTCTTCCGTGTCCGGGACTGTTGGAACAGACGATCTTCTGCGAGCCGGGGATCGGTTTGGCGTCGATGAACACTCCGCCGGGGTTCAGGTTTCCGAAAAGGATCATCTGGCGCGTGCCGTCCTGATTCATCGTCCAGAGATGGTGGTAGTGTACCTGCGACCGGTCCACGTACTCCCAGCGCATGTAGAGGATCTGTCCGTTCGGCAAGACCCACGGCGTGTTGTCCTGCTCCACATTGCAGGAAAGCATCTGGATGTTGGAGCCGTCCGGAGCGCATTTGTAGATCGTTCCGACGTGCGTCAGCCAGCAGCCGACGTAGCGTTTTGCGCGCGTGGAGCAAAAGACGATCGAATCGTCCGGCAGGTATGCTGCTTCGTAATCGTCCCATCCCGGAGGTGCAAAATCACGTCCGCGAAGGTCACACACCGCTTCCATTCTCCATTCGGGCGACGTGTTCGGAATGACGTCTTTCGGCAAAACGAGCGGTTCCGGAGCGTCTTCTCCGATGCCGGTAAGCTGTTTCAGCCCCGTTCCGTCTACGTTGATCTCGTACAGACGGTAGTGATCCTGCCCGCTCGGACAGTAGGAAAAGAGGATCTTCTGTGCATCGTAATGGACGTTCGGGTCGCGGATCATGCCGCCTTTGTCTTCCAGGATCGTCCGCAGGGTTTTGGTTTTCACGTTGTACGCGTACAGCGCGCCGCCGGAATTCGCGTGGTACGGTTTGCGGTACACATTGTCGGCAAAGTATCCGAAGTTGGCGTACCAGTGTTCCGGATTGTGTTTGCGCGTGCAGAAGATGATCTCTTCCGGCAGGACGGATCCCACGAATTCATCCACGAGACTCGGCGGGACTGCTCCCTGAATGTGCGCGTCCGTTGCGGGTTTCGCGAAGGCCATGATCTCCGCTGCGCCGGAATTGAGCCGGCCGTAGTCCGAGAGGAACTTCAGCGTGACCGACGTGACCGACGTTTTGGGCACATCGAGCCGCTGCGGACCGTGGATCGGCAGGAGCTGCGTTTTGAGGACCGGGGTTGGGGAATCATTCAGGTAGACTTCAACGTCCTTGAATCCCTCATCAATGTACGAGGCGCCCGAGCGTCCGAAATAGACGAGCTGTGAGACGTCGACCGGCTTCTTCCACGTCAGCGTCAGGTCGGCTTTGCCTTTCGCGATGGCGCCTTTTGTCGCCCACGCCAGTCCCGCATCTCCGCTGAAAGGCTCGGGGACCGTACCGTCAACGGTCTTGGCGGCGGAATATTCAGCCGAATACTCCGACGATGCCGCTGCCTTCGCCTGACGCGCCAGGTTCGGGTTGGAAATGTGCGGTGCAAGGTCCTCGATCTCCTCCTGCGAAAGCGGGTCGGCAAAGACCATGATCTCAGCCGCTCCGGAATTGGGGCGTCCGTAGTCCGAGAGGAATTTCAGCGTGATCGACGTCACCCGCGTTTTGGGAAAATCGAGAGTCTGACCGTGCATGGCCGGTTTAAGCTGCGTCTTGAGGATCGGCGTTTGGGAACCGTTTAGAAAGACTTCAACGTCCCGGAAACATTCATCTGGAAATTGGACTCCCGTTCGGCCGAAATAGACGATCTGCGATGCGTCAACAGGCTCCTTCCACGTGAGCGTAAAATCTGCTTTTCCCCGTGCGGTTTCACCGTTGACGGCCCACGCCTGCTCCGCGTCACCGCTGTTTAGCTGCGAGATCCATCCATCGATCGCCTTCGAAGCGGAATGAAAGTCCGCGTATTCCGACGACGCCGACGCCGACGCGCGCCGTGCAAGATTGGGGTTGGCGGCTTTCGCACATAGTTGGGCAGTCTGCGCTTCCGTTTGAGAAACAGGCAAAAAGAACGCAGCTGAAAGGCTCAAAACGACAAAAAGTAAATTTTTCACAGTCATGGGGATTGACGGGGAGTAAAAGGGAGGTTCATCCGGCAGCTTCGTACCGGCAGCAAGACACGACATTTTTCTATTTTACACTAATTTTAGGAAAACCGCAAGTACAGTCACCGAAATTTTTCTGAAAAAAACTCGCGGAAAAGTTCTGCGCCCGGCCGGAAACGCAGAACTCAACGCAGAACTCAACGCAGAACTCAACGCAGAACTCAACGCAGAACTCAACGCAGAACTCAACGCAGAACTCAACGCAGAACTCAACGCAGAACTCAACGCAGAACTC
>JAFQOH010000241.1:0-14694 GCA_017403345.1 Thermoguttaceae bacterium | reverse complement strand
GAGCCGGAGTTTCCGCCGGAGCAGGGGTTTCCACCGGAGCCGGAGTTTCCGCCGGAGCAGGGGTTTCCACCGGAGCCGGAGTTTCCGCCGGAGCCGGAGTTTCAACCGGAGCAGGGGTTTCCGCCGGAGCCGGGGTTTCCGCCGGAGCCGGGGTTTCCGCCGGAGCCGGGGTTTCCGCCGGAGCCGGAGTTTCCGCCGGAGTAACCGAATCAACATTCAACTCAGTAGGCAGCTCAGGGGCCTGTTCGGCAACCGTGCCTTCGGGTGTTTCGGGAAGATCCACTGGCATCGTTTCCGGAGCAGCTGGAGCAGATAGATCAGCCGGGGCAGCCGGAGTTTCCTGAGTAACCGGGGCCGCAGCTTCCGTTTTCCATGTTGCATCATTGGCGACCGATTTTTTACTGAGGTGCGAGAACCAGAAACAGGAGAAACCACAGGTCAAAATCCAGATGAAAGCAACGACGATAGTCACTTTCGTGAACGTGTCGCCGGCTTTTGCGCCAAAAGCACTGGATCCGCCAACTCCACCAAGAGCACCAGCTAATCCGCCGCCTCGTCCTTTCTGGAGAAGGATCAGCAGAAGGAGGAACAGACTGAGCACCAGCATCGCCACAGCAAGCAAAAATTGAATCATATTCGTACCTGTATTCTGACTAAAATTAAAAATTCAAAATCAACGATTTCATTTCACGAGACGTAAAAGTCTCGTGAAATGAACGTGCCAGAGCCAACTTCCCTGAACCGGAACTCCGGCAAAATCTCGCGTAACTAAAACGGGCTCCCGTTTTATTTCGCAGCTTCAATGATTCCCATGAAATCGTCCACTTTGAGAGCCGCGCCGCCGATCAGACCGCCGTCAATGTCAGCCTGAGCGAGGAGGTCTTTTGCATTTCCGGGCTTCATGCTTCCGCCGTACTGGATACGAACAGCGTCAGCAACTTCTTTATTGAAGCGGAACGCGATCAGACGACGAATGCCGGCATGCACTTCTTCAGCCATTTCCGGGGTCGCAGTTTTTCCAGTACCGATAGCCCAAACGGGTTCGTAGGCAATGACGACTTTTTTCATATCTTCCGCAGAGACGCCGGCCAGCGAGCCGAGGAACTGTTCCGCGTTGATGTCGAAAGTCTGATCCGCTTCACGTTGTTCGAGCATTTCACCGATGCAGAGGATCGGGGTCAGGCCGGCTTTCAGAACGGCAAGGAGTTTTTTGTTGGTCAGCTCGTTGCTTTCGCCGATAATGTGACGGCGTTCGCTGTGGCCGAGGATGACATACTGGCATCCAACGTCTTTGAGCATCGCGACGCTGATCTCGCCCGTGAAAGCACCTTTTTCTTCGAAGTAGCAATCCTGAGCGCCAACGCCGATATTGGTGCCTTTGAGGACCTGTGCGACCGCGTCAAGATAGACGAACGGCGGGCAGACAGCGATGTCGGCGTAATCGACATCTTTTGCAGCCTCTTTTAGGCCTTCCACCAAAGCGACGGCTCCGGCACGATCCATGTTCATTTTCCAGTTACCAGCGATGAACGGACGACGCATTTCAAATCTCCTTTTCGAGAATTTCGAATTTCAAAAAAAATTGCGCTGCCGCCTCCGAACAGGCCCAGAATACGATCAGGCCGGAGGCTGACATAAAAATAACTGTCTGTATTTTACCATTCTATCCGATTCTGAGTAGGGGGACCGGGCGTTTTTTTTCCAACTTTCTCCATCTTTCTTTAAAATTTTTCAAAAAAATCCCCCGAAACAGGAATCCTCAATTTAACGAATTCGCCTATTTTCCCGAAAGTAACTTTCCATCTTTCAGTTTTCGGTAAAGCGTTCGCTCGCTGATACCAAGCAGATTCGCTGCTTCTTCGCGGTTTCCGTTGGTATGTTCGAGTGTTACGCGAAGAAATTCAAGTTCCAGCTCCTCCATTGTTTTGCCGACAAACGATGTCAGCCCGCTTCCCGACACCGTCTCACTGAAAGAGCCGGACGATGGCAAACAGATCACGGAACCACTTCGGGATGCCGGTTCTCCGGTTCCTGTGTTTTTTTCACCAAAGAGAGGCGTTTCTCCTGCGGATCTGTTTCCATCCTGCTTTCGCTGAGCCGGCGATTCCTGAAATTTCCTTAACTCTTCCATGGCCACAGCTTCCGCAAGACGCCGTTCTTCTGCAGGAACGATCTCGTCCAGTTCCTCCGGAAGATCGTCCACGTTCAGCAGCCCGTCATAATCCATTACGACCATACTCTCTACCATATTTCGAAGCTGTCGCACATTTCCTGGATATTCATACTGCAAAAGATATTTTCGTGCCGCAGATGTGATCCCACGGATTGGTTTTTGGTGCTTTTCGGAGAAAAATTTCACAAAATAGTCCACCAGGACCGGAATGTCGCCCGAACGTTCCACGAGCGACGGAAGACGGATCGTGACGACTTTCAGACGATGATAGAGGTCACTGCGGAACGTTCCTGCCTCGATCGCACTCGTCAGATCACGGTTCGTTGCCGAAAGAAGGCGTACATTCACCCGGATCGGCTCATTGGATCCAACACGCGTGATCTCGCTCTCCTCCAAAACCCGCAGCAGCTTGATTTGGGTCGCCATTGGCATGTCGCCGACCTCATCCAGAAAAAGCGTGCCGCCGTTTGCGTACTCGATCTTCCCCATACGATCCGAGATCGCCCCGGTAAAAGCGCCTTTTACGTGCCCAAAAAGCTCACTTTCCAGCAAATTGTCGCTCAATGCCGCACAATTCAACCCAACGAACGGTTTGTTTTTTCGCGGACTGTTCTGATGGATCGCCTGCGCAATGAGCTCCTTCCCCGTTCCAGTTGCGCCCTGGATCAACACCGTTGAGTTCGTCGGAGAAACACGACGCAGTTTCTCGACGATGGAACACATTTCCGGGCTGTTTCCGACCAGTTTCTCAAACCCGAATTTCTCATCCAGACGAGACTGAAGTTCCAGATTTGTACGTTTCAGCGAAGCGCTCTCCGCACCCTTTTCAGCCACCGCACGCAGCTGTTTGAGATCCAGAGGCTTCAACAGATAATTAAACGCTCCCTGCTGCATCGCACTGACTGCCGAGGGCACGCTTCCATGCCCTGTCATGATGATGACCGCACAGTTGGGGAGAGTTTCACATGCATGATTCAGTACTCCAAATCCATCGACACGGTCCATAATCAGATCCGTAAAGATCACATCATAGTACCCATTCGTGATCTTTTCGATCGCTTCCTCGCCGGAAGTTGCGATCTCAGTTACGTACCCGACCTTTGAAAGTCCATACGCCACGATCTCTGCGTGTTCCCGTTCATTATCCACTACCAAAACCGTAATCGAAGACGGCGTCATCTTTCCGTTCTCCCTTCCCTGTCTCAGATCCCTCCAGCCGCCGAAAAAGCGTCGGCGTTCCCATTACTAAAATGCCCGTCTTAAATCATGACTCTGGATCATGACTCTGGATCATGACTCTGGATCATGACTCTGGATCATGACTCTGGATCATGACTCTGGATCTCCATCCGCACTCCCGACTTTACCTCTGCCTGCTCTTCCTCTTCCAACTCACGACGAAGCCGCTCCATAACATCTTCCTTTCCAGAACCTATCATGGCTGGCGCAGGAAACTTCATCGTAAATTTCGTTCCGCGGCGAAGCTCACTCTGCACTTCCAAAATCGCTCCATGTGCCTCGATGATTTTCCTCACCGTCGGCAACCCCAGTCCAAATCCATTGCTTTTCGTCGTATAGAACGCATCATAGAGCTTTTCCAGCGTCTTGGCGTCCATCCCGCACCCATTGTCAATGAGATCCAGCGCCACGCCGTCAGGAGTCAGGTGTGTCCGGACCAATAGCTGACCGCCATCCTTCATCGCAGCCTCCGCATTGTTGATCAGATTCCAAAGAACACACCCAAACGCATTTTTGTCAAGCTGGATCGGCGGCAGTTCTGGCTCCAAAAACATCAGGATCTCAATATTCTTCTGCTTCGCCTTCTCCTGATAAAAATCCAGGATCGAACGCACTTCAGTATTCAGGTCACTTGGCGATGTTTTGATCGCCGGAGCCTTGGCGAACATCAAAAATTGATTCAAAATACTCTCAAGACGCCGACACTGCGTAACGACCGTACGCGCCATGTTCAGCGTTCTGCGTTCCCGTTCCGTTTCCGGCTGCTCCAGATCCTCAGTCAGCACCTCCATCGTCAATCGGATCGTCGAAAGAGGACTCTTGATTTCATGCGCTAACGCTCCTGCAAGCCGCGCAATTTCCGTGTACTCGTCGATTAGACGCTGACGGGATTTTCCACTCGCATTTTCCTGCATCAGAAAACTCCATAAAGAAAACGCCTGCAAGGACTTCGCAGGCGCTTCTCAAGATTCCTTGCGAAGAGAAACTACTCTTCGATCTCACCACGTTCGATCATGACGGCTTTACGACTTAGCTTCACACGATCCTGCTCGTCAATGTCGATCACCTTCACGTCCATGACGTCGCCAATGGCACAAACATCCGAAACTTTCTGAACGTAACCGCTCGACAGCTCGCTGATGTGGCACAATCCGTCTCGTCCAGGGAGGATCTCAATAAACGCACCGAAATCCTTGATGCTCGTCACGCGGCCGCGATAAACACGCCCGATCTCGACCGTTGCGGTCAGTGCATCGACCTGATTCATAGCAGCCTGCGCACTCTCCAGATTCAAACTGGAGATGAGCACCGTGCCGTCATCATCAATGTCGATCGTCGCACCGGTAGATTCCTGGATCGCACGGATCGTTTTACCGCCGGGACCGATCAAAAGCCCAATTTTGTCCGGGTTGATCTTCGTGCGGAGCAGACGCGGAGCCCATTCAGAGATCTCCGTACGCGGACGCGGAATGGAACGAAGCATCGTGCGAAGGATCTGAATACGGGCTTCACGGCTTTGGGCCATCGTGGCGCGGATCATCTCATTCGTGATCCCGTCGATCTTCAGGTCGAGCTGAATGCCCGTGATGCCGTTCTGCGTACCGGCAATTTTGAAGTCCATGTCGCCATAATGGTCTTCATCGCCGATAATATCCGTCAGGAGAGTCCATTTCTCATTGCTCTCCTTAACCAGACCGACCGAAATACCCGCGACAGGATTCGTGATCGGAACGCCTGCGTCCATCAGACCAAGCGTGGCACCGCAGACCGATGCCATGGAGCTGGAGCCGTTCGATTCCAAAATATCAGAGATGATACGGATCGTGTACGGGAAATCTGCAGAGAGCGGGATCACGGGCTTCACGCTGCGTTCCGCAAGTGCGCCATGCCCCAGTTCACGACGGCCTGGACTGCGGATCGGACGGCATTCACCGACGGAATAGGACGGGAAATTATAGTCCAGCATAAATTTTTTGCTGTACTCCTCGAAAAGCCCATCAACACGCTGTTCGTCGCGCGAAGTACCGAGCGTTACAGTAATGAGCGCCTGCGTCTCGCCGCGCTGAAAGACTGCAGAACCGTGAACTCGCGGAAGAACGCCCGCCTTGCAGAGAAGCGGACGGATCTCTTTCAGACCGCGCCCATCCGGACGGCAGCCGCTAAGGATCTGATCACGAACGACCTTTTTCTCAAGCTGTTCTAGGACCTGCTCCAAACGATTCGGAAGGATCGCGCCTTCTGCGTCCGGATCCGGGATCATTTCGGCAGCGATCTTCGCCTTCAGTGCACTCACCGCCTCCGCACGCTCCAGTTTTCCGACCGTGTGCTTCGCTTCATAGTAGGCGTCATAATATTTTGTCTTCACAATCTCGAAAAGTCCGTCGTCTTCCGGAATCGTATACTCACGCTTGACCGGAGCGACTTTTTCGATGAACTCACGCTGAAGAGCCAAGATCTCGCGAATGCAGTCATGGGCAGCTTCGATCGCCTCAGCCATCGGGCCTTCCGGCATCTCATCCGCAAACCCTTCGATCATCAGGATCGACTCCTCATTCCCGGAGACCACGAGATCAAGATCGCTTTCACAAAGTTCATCCTGGGACGGGAACGGGATCAGACGGCCATCAACACAGGCGAGGCGGACAGAAGCGATCGGACCAAGGAAAGGAAGGGGGGAGATCGAAAGCGCGGCACTCGCACCGTTCATCGCAAGCATGTCGCCGTCATGCTGTCGGTCGCTAGCAAGGACTGTCGCACAAACCTGAACTTCATCGCGGAACCAAGACGGGAAAAGAGGACGGATCGGACGGTCGATCAAACGAGCGGTCAATGTTTCCTTAAGATTTGGACGACCTTCACGCTTCACAAAACCACCGGGAAATTTACCCGCAGCAGCAACTCGTTCACGGTAGTCACACGTTAGCGGAAAAAAATCCTGTCCGGAAACAGATGAGCCAGATGTACAGGCAACCAGAACGATCGTATCCCCATATCCAACCAGACAGCTGCCTGCTGCCTGTTTTGCCAATTCCCCAGTTTCAAACCAGAGCAACTCTTTGCCAATCTTCTTCTCAACACGTATTTTTTTTGATTCTGCTTCCAACATTTTCTTCTATCTTTCTTTCATCTATTAACACAACACAGGTGCGCCGCAATTTACCGCCCAAAAACAAGAAACAGAAAACAGGACACGGGCCAGTGGCCCTTTTCCGGCTCCCACCCCGAATCCTGACTCTGTCTATACCTGCACCAGCTGTCCCATCCTGAATCAAACGGGAACAAACAAAATACAGCGCACCAACCAGTAAATTACTTACGGATATTCAGTTTCTGGATCACATCCAGATAACGCTGAGCGTCGACACTCTTAAGGTAGTCCAAAAGACCACGACGCTGACTGACGAGGCGGAGAAGACCGCGACGGCAGGAGTAGTCCTTCTTGTGCGAGTTCATGTGCTCCGTCAGGGAGTTGATACGTCCCGTCAGAAGCGCGATCTGCACTTCGGAGCTGCCAGTGTCATTGGCACTGCGTTTGAAGTTCTGGATTGTTTCCTGTTTGGTTTCTTTCGTGATAGACATTTGTTTTTGCTGTTCCTTTTTTCCACGTTAAAGGCGTCATGCCCACGTGAAACAAATAAATTACTACATTCTTACGTTGAACCAAATACAAAAAATGTAAGCATATTATAGCAAACTCTCGCTTTTTGGGAAGGGGGGGGCGGGGTATCTTTTGTAAATTATTCCAATTTTTCGCAATTTTCTCTCAATTTCTTTCAAATTTAGGTTAAGGATATGTTTTAGATGTTGCCCATTTTAAATATACCCTCCATTTTGTCGCTGGCTTCTTTCTGTCTCGCATTTTTTCTTTTAAATTTGATCTAAAATTCTTTAAAATCCACCCCCCACCCCCTTTTAAGATATGCACTTTTCATCTATAATCAGTTACTTAGGCAAACGCATATACTGCGCGCCGCTAAAGTTCCTTTCCCTGTTTTTAAAATATGAGGTTTTCCATGTTGCCTATACGATCCACCCAAACCCCTGCGATCGCGTTCGCTCTTTTTTTAGGCTTGCTCACTCCTGTTTTTCTGGCATCTGGATGTTCGAAAGCTCCGGAGACGCCGGCTACGATGAGTCGAGCTGATTTCCTTGCCATCGAGATCCAGGAAATGGAAGCTAGCATCGCTCGCCGAGAAGCCCGCTACCAGGAAGAGCGTGCCCAGCTTGAAGCTGCCGGAGACAAGCAGGCTGTTAAGAGTCTGGATATTGCAAACCGAAGTATCGAGGTCGACAAGAAAAATCTTGAGCGGCTTAAGAAGGAGCAGGAAAAACTTGCGAAAGAGGGGGGCTCGCAAACGTCTGCAAAATAGCAGGATTTTAGTTTGCGTCTCGCAGCAAAATGAGAAATTTCGGCGAAACGCAAACTTTTTTAAAAAAATCGTCATCCCCCCCTTGACAAAATTTGAAAATCGGCTAAACTTTAACCATCATGCGAGAGTAATTCAGTGGCAGAATGCTAGCTTCCCAAGCTGGACGTCGCGGGTTCGAATCCCGTCCCTCGCTTTTTTGAAATATTTTTTCCGTGGTGCCGGGAGGCGGTGACGCTGATCGGGATCGTGTCGGCCTCCGGGGACGGAGGATAGAGCTGGTACCTCGAATGGCATGTGGAGGACGGAACCAAAAAGCTAAGGGGTTATTCTTTTATGCAGATTGTCCTCCTCTTAGCTTTTTTTCTATTTCTTGAATTTTTTTTTCGATTCCCCTTGACAAAAATTTTTTTTCTGGTATAGTAAAAAAATCTTGAGCGAAGTACCAGCTCGCGAAAGATGAAAAGTTTTTGACAATCTGCGTCTGACGGAATTTTCGCTAAAATCAGTCTGATGCGGAGTAAACGGCATTATTTTGCCAAATTTCCTTTTTTCCCCCTGAAAAAATTTGCATCTCGCCTGTTTGTATGTCTATTTAAAATAGACAATCTGGCGATTTTTTAACGGAAGGGGATTTTTATGGCCATTTACAAAAATCAGACCTTAAAAGAGATCCTTGAGACCGATCCGAATGCACTGGACCTCACCCTGCGCGACCTTTACCGAGCCGCAAAAGAAGAGAATGATGCCGGTCTTTCCGACTCCATGACCCTCTCCCAGTTTTATGAGGCCGCCTATAAGCCGGAAGTTTCCATTCCAAAGAGAGTCTCGGATGATACGATCCGGCAAAGAGAGACCGCCCTGCGCTATTGGGTCCAGATCACCGGAGATCCTCCCCTGTGCGAGATCTCCAAATCGGTCATGAATTGCTTTTCCGCCGAACTGTTCAAGCGTGTCGAGGCTGGAAAAATGAGGCCTGCGACGATCCGGAAGCACTGCAACGCGCTCATGTCCATCCTGTCCCATGCCGGTCCGAAAACCGAAAAGCATCGCGAAGCCCGCGAGCTGATACCGATGCCTCCCGCCTTTCCGCCCGTCCGGGTCTATCTGAATCCGACCGGGAAAACGCCGTCCCGAAACGAAGTCCAGGCCGTGATCCAGGCCTGCTCCTGCGCACGATGGCCGAAGCTGCCGAACATCACCCCCGGAAAATGGTGGGAGTGCGCCTACAGGATACTCGCTTTGACGGGGATGCGGAAGTCCGATCTCTTCGCCCTGCGATGGTCACAGATCCGAAATATCGGAGGCCGTCCGATGTTCGTCATCCCGGCAGAAGAGGAAAAGACCGGCGTGGAAAAGCTCATTCCGATCTCCGGACCCGTCCGCGATGTCCTTGACGAAATGCCGAGAGATCCTAAAAATGACCGGATCTTTCGATGGCCGCACGGGAAATCCCTCTTTCAGACTGAAAGAGAAAGGATCATTTTTCGAGCCGGGATCCGGCAAAAGGTCCTCGGGACCTTCCATGCCTTCCGACGGTTCGTCGCGACCGTCGTGCAGGACGCTCAGCTCGTCCTTGGCCATACCTCCGCCGCCGTCACGGCCAGACATTACCAATCCATGACCAGAGCGGCACTGGCACTGGAAAATCTGGCGCTGGAAGTCCGACTCGAATGAGAACAGAAAGGAAAAAACATGGAAAAAGATACGATCCGCGGGACGATCACCATCGGGCTGACTTCGGAACTTCGGAGGAAGCTCGATAAGATCCGATCCGATGCGGAAAAAAGAGCCGGATACCCCATCCGGATGGCGGAGATCGTCCGCGATCTCCTCAAAAAAGCACTCGATGTGTGAAATTTTTCAAAAAACAAAATCTTGAGCGAAGTACCAGGTCGCGAAAGATGAAAAGTTTTTGACAATCTGCGTCTATGCCTTTCTGGCAGGATGCGGAGTTGGGAGCTGTTAGCTGTTAGTTTAAAAAGCTAGTAGCTAATAGCTAGAAGCTAGTAGCTCAAAAAAAGCTGGACCTCTGGGAGTGAATTGGAACTTTCTCCCCTCTCCGGGTTTTTACCTCGGCCCGGAGAGTTAAGGTCCATGGCTTGAAAGGAGCGGAAAAAATGATCAGCGAAAAATGTGAATGGGTAATCCAGCTGCCAAACTGGGCCGCTCATTTCTATGCCGGAGGGATGATCCTGCTCATGTTCGCTTTGGCCGCTCTCGTTTTCACTATGGCATGGGCGATCCTCAAAAACAAGATCTAGTCCAGATCAGAGGAAAGGTCAATGAATCCAACACCGGACGGGCGAGGTTTTCCTGCCGTTTCACGCTTCACCGTATCCAGTGGATAACCGGTCGTTTTGGAGGCAAGCCAGAAGTTTAACGATTCCAGCCGGTCGGCGATCTCCGCCTGGTTTTTCAATATGGCTGTCTGGCGAAACAGGAGCCAAACCTGAAAAGCAGAGGCAATCGACAGGATACAGTCGGTCATGGTATTTTCCTTTCGGGTCGGGGGGAATGGTTTTTTGGATTCTCCCATTATACCCCGGCCCGGAGGAAATGAAAAGAGGGGGAACACTATCCGCTAAAAGCGATCGGAGGGTTCGCATCATTGTTCAGGACGATCGGGTAAATAACCTGAGCCGAAGGAAACAGGCCGTGGGACCAACCATGGACGGATGGAAGACTTCATTAGGTGGTTCCTGACTCCTTTCGAGCGGATAGCAGATAGCTGATAGCGAAAAAATAAAACGCCCTGCATGGCGTTTCAAATGTCCAATTCCGGGTTTCCGGACCAAAAGGGGGACCGCGTATGGGATGCAGACCTGCGCGTGTTCCCCTTTTTTACAAAACGGCATTCATGGAAGAATGCCCTCCCGCAGGGATGCGGGTTCTCTGACTGGAAAGCGTTTCGGTTCGAGTCCGAACAGAGAAATGAATCTTTGCAGGTGCGCACCTGTAAAGTTGGCGTCAGGGAAAGACCTGACCTGACCGGAGCAGGTAATGATCCGGACGGCGGTGGCGGCAAGCCGTGACTCCTTGAGTGCACATGCGGGAGCGAACTTGCAGCCTGAGGGTGGGGAATTGGCCACCAGCGGTCTTTGCGAAAGATTGGTTGTTCTGTCCCGGTTCAATTCCGGGTCCTCCGTAACAGGGGGAGAGAGGGTCGCAGGGGAATCAATTAAGGCGGTTGGATTCCGCAGGCCGTGACGACCGGAGCGGTTGAACGAGGGTTCGATTCCCTCGCCGGTCTTACCTGAATCATGAAACAGAAAGGAGAATGCCATGCTCACGACCGCACAGGCCGCCGAAATGCTCGGCGTAACACAAAGGACGATCACGAATTACATTCATTCCGGGAAAATCAAGGCACGGAGACTTCCCGGCGGGAGCTTTCGCCTGGAAAGGCGGCCCGTCGAGAAGATCCTCGGACCTTCACAGGTGGAAGTCCGGGTCACTGGAATTGCAGCAAGAGAGGCACTTGAAGCGTGCCGGAAAGCTCTTCAGGGTGGCAGGCGATGAACCGAATCGATGCCGCACTGAATGAATGGATCCGCGCCGAAAAAGCCTATCAGGCCGCGCAGGATCTCGCGAACAAACGAAAGGGGGAAAGGGACGCCGCCTTGAAAAAGCTGAGATTGGCCAAGGAACAGGATGACAGCGGCCAAGCTGAAATTCCTTTTGAAAAGGAGAAAGAAAATGACGTACCCTGAAGACATCATCCGCCTTTGTTCGTCCGATGCCCGCGAGTTCGCAGCAATGACGGCTCTGGTCCACAAAGTCGTTGAGCTGGAAATGGCCGTCCGGTCCGCAATGCACATTCTGGATAAACCAAGGATCGAATGCCGCGATCTGAACTTGTTCGGGACCACTATCGGACCGGTCATGGACGCCCATCATGAGCTGGCCGAGTTCCTCAAGACACTTTCCGCTATCCGCCATGGACTCGAAGCCGGTATGAAAAGCTGGGCGGAAAGGAAAGACCGCGATATGGCAGACCTTGGGAGGTGACGCGTCTCGCGTCACTTGGAAACCGTGGAATAATGCGCGATCTCGCATGAATTGGGAAGCGACGCGAGACGCATCGCCTCCCAGACTTGAAAACCGCGGAGGATGTACGATCTCGCATGAATTGGGAAGCGACGCGAGACGCGCCGCCTCCCAGACTTGGAAACCATGAGAAGCGACGCGAGACGCGCCGCCTCCCAGTTGGAGTTGAAAATGAAAGAGAATGAAATGATGGAAACTGTCGTGAATGCACTGATCCTGTTCGTTTCGCTGACGCTCATGTTCGTCTGGCTGGATCGGACCGTGAGTTTGAAAGTTCGCCAGATGGCCGATCAGGTCGATGGGAAATATGCCCGGAAGGTCATGATCCTCCCGCTCAAGGAAAAACCGCAGATCGAACTGACCGAGACCGAAATGAAACTTCGCGAACGTGCGAAAGAGACTCCGGAAACACACTATCAGACCGCCGATCTGCGGATCTGGAAACCTTCCGAAGCTGATGCCGGGTTGGGTTCCGGCACTTCCTCCGAATGCCTCGATCCGGAGGAAGTTCAGCTTTCGGAGGATAATGCGGCCTGGGAGGAAGTGCAGCTTCTGGGGGCGGGATCCGCGGAATGTGTGAGACTCGCAGAGGATGAGAAACTCGCAGAGGATGAGAAGTGGACCGTCAGGCAGACCGAGCCGGGAGATCCCTACTTCTCCGAAGGGCACGGTATCGATCCGGTACTCGTCCCGGAAGGTATGAGGGTGAATTGAGTTTTCGACAGTGGGAGGTGACGCGTCCCGCGTCACTTGGAAACCGTGGGGAATGCGCGATCTCGCACAAATTGGGAAGCGACGTTGGGAGGTGACGCGTCCCGCGTCACTTGGAAACCGTGGAGGATGCGCGATCTCGCATGAATTGGGAAGCGACGCGAGACGCGCCGCCTCCCAGACTTGAAAACCGTGGGGAATGCGCGATCTCGCACAAATTGGGAAGCGACGCGAGACGCGCCGCCTCCCAAGAAAAAGAAAGGATAGAACATGGCAGCGTTTAACAAACTCGTTCTCGTTGGCAATTTGACCCGCGATCCAGATCTGCGTTACACGCCGTCCGGAATGCCGGTTTGTGAAATCGGTCTGGCGGTGAATGACCGTCGGCGTACTCCTGAAGGCGAATGGATCGAGACTCCGCTTTTTATCGGAGTTACCCTTTGGGGGAAGGTGGCGGAAGTCGCGGATGAGTATCTCGCCAAAGGGTCTAGCGTCCTGATCGAGGGACGGCTCAAGCTGGATGAGTGGGAGGATCAGAAGACGCGCGAGAAACGGTCGCAGATCCGTGTCGTTGGTGAAACGATGCAAATGCTCGGCGGTCCGTCGAGAGAGGGAAGTCAGGAACGTCGGGAACAGCCGGACGAATACAATCAGGAACGGCCGAAGAAACGGAGTTATCGAAGATGAACGACAATGACGGACTCCGGGAAGTCGAGAAATACAAACAATGGCTCAAGGTCTTCATTCCTGCATATCGACTGGTCCATGAGATCGAAGCGAATGGCAAGGGGACGGATTCATTTAAATTTTTTAGTAACGCAGCTTTGCGAAGTCTGGACCAGCTGATCTGGTTCACCAGAAGTCTGCTTGAGTACAACGGATTCCAGATCGACCTTGAAGCGTTGAAGAAGATGGACGAGATGGACGAGATCCCGCTTGTCCCGATCAAAGAGGATGAAGACAACGACGAGGACTGGGCGGAGTACTTTGGCGTAAACATGAGGACCTAAAACAATGAATTATGTAAAAATTGACGACTTAAAAACACATCCGGATCTGCAGGTAAGAGTCCGGATGAATGAGGAGATGATCGAGGATCTCGCGGAAATTTATCGGCAGGACATGGATGTAGAGCCGGTTGATGTCTTTCAACTGGACGACGATGTGTATCTCATCGACGGCCATCATCGATTTGAGGCCGCCAAGCGTGCCGGACTCGATAAAATCCCGGTTTGGATCGTTGAGCCAGAATCATTTACGGAAGCCATTCAGATGGCGATGGTAGCTAATTCAACGCACCCAACTCCGCTTAGTCGGCAGGACATCCGCCGAGCTGTCGAGATCCTTTTGAAGTATGATCCGAGCCGGAGCATCGAAGACATCTGCGCGATCCTCAGCCGAAGTAGATCCACCATCTATCAGTACGTTCGCGAACTTTCCGACGCTGGAAAGTTGGAACTCCCCAAGACTCGCAAAGGAAAGGACGGGAAGGAACGTCCGACAAAGTATGCCGACCGGGAACCAAAGGAAATGCCGGAGAGTTCGGAAACCGCGGAACGCGACGATTCCGGATGTTTCAAAGAGACCGCGCATTGCGGAAATCCGGGATGTCAGAGAATGTGCTCGACTGTCTATTTGGAGGAACTGCAAAAGACGCCGGAGGAATGGGAGCCGGGGGACTGGGTCTTCGGAAATCTCGACCCGGAAAAGGCGTATTGCTCGGAAGATTGCAGAGTGTACGCCGAAGGAAAAGTTCTGGAAAAGGAAGCAGACCGGATACTGGAAACCGCGGAAACGTTGGAAAGTCCGGAAACGTTGGAAAGTCCGGAAACGTTGGAAAGTCCGGAAACGTTGGAAAGTCCGGAAACGTTGGAAAGTCCGGAAACGTTGGAAAGTCCGGCCGGTCCGGAAACCGCGGAGGAGGAAGCTCCCGAAAAATGGAACGATCCGCAGATGTACCGCCAGTGGCTGGATGTTTTTAAGCCGGCGATCAAACTCGCGTCTGGCATCAAAGGCGGCCGCGTCCGAAACCTTTACGCGAAGAACGCTGTCGACGCTTTGAATGGTCTGGTACTTATCGCGTCAAAACACTTGGAATAGCTGGCAGCTGTTAGCTGTTAGTTGTTAGCTGTTAGCCATTAGCTAGAAGCTAGT
>JAFQOH010000240.1:0-20168 GCA_017403345.1 Thermoguttaceae bacterium | reverse complement strand
GCGATCTTACCCTTCGGGAAAGATCTGGCTGCCCGTGAAGAGACCTCGACCGTGAGGAAGGAACATCTTGAAAGTTGTTCCTCCCTCAGACTCCCTCTTCAAGAACTTTTTAAACTGTTTTTGTGCTTTTTTGTTTTTTTTCGTGATTTTCGTGGTTAAAATTTGGCTAAAGGGCCCACGCACGGTGAAAAGCGACGCGAGACGCGCCGCCTCCCAAACTGGCTGCCCGTCATGTCGCCTCGGCCGTGAGGAAGGAACATCTTGAAAGTTGTTCCTCCCTCAGACTCCCTCTTCAAGAACTTTTTAAACTGTTTTTGTTTTTTTGTTTGTGGTAGCATTCGGTCAGACCTGCCGCGTCTCGATCAGATAGTCCAGAAACGCACGGCAGCCTTCTAAAATGTCCGCGTACGCAACGTCGAATCGGTCAGTGTACCACGGGTCTGCCACGTCTTCATTCCGTCCGGCAAACTCCAGAAGTCGGCGTACTTTCTGCTGAGGATCCTGCCCAATGATCCGTTTCGCATTCTGAATGTTCCTCGAATCCATCATGAGAAGCCAGTCATACTTTTCGAGATCCGCCTTTTTGAGCTGAACGGAATACTTTCCCGCGCATTTCAGCCCGTGCCGAGCCAGTTCCGCCGCGGCAGGAGGATAGACTGGATTTCCGAGTTCCTCTGTGCTGGTCGCACTGGAGGCGATCTCGAACTCATTACTCAAACCCTCTTTCGCGACGAGGTCCTTGAAAATAAACTCTGCCATTGGCGAGCGGCAAATGTTGCCGTGGCAGACAAACATGATCTTCATCATGATCTGTTTCTCCTGTTTTGTTCAGTTCGTTTTTGTTTTGATCTGTTTTTTCAGTTCTTTCAAAAAGCACTTTGTTTAGTTTAACAGTGATCCCTGCAGGATCCCTTACCGATCTCTGTTTTAAGGACCGGCTGTCTCGAACTCGATCCAGATGATGTTATTTTATGCAAAATCGGCAATTTCCGCAAGTCTTTTTGTGAACGATTCTAAAAAATTCAAAAAAATCCTGAAATTTTGGGAATTTCTGATTGACTTTCAGAAATTCGGGAATAAAATAAAAAGGAATGGTCGTTGGATCTTGATCAATGAGTTTAAAATACAAAATTTAAAAGGTCGTTTTTATGCGTAAAACAGCAAATTTTTCGCAAAATATTTTCCGCAGTGCAGTTTCCTCCGGAGCGAGTTTACTGACGCTTGCATTTTTGAGCGCGTGGGGAATTGCCGACGTGCAGGCGGAGCCGGTCTGGACGAAAGTCGGTGTGCCGACCTACGCGGCTACGGAAGACGCGCTCGTTTTGAGCGGAAGTTACGCGGCCCCGCAGGTCTTTAACGCTTCCGGAACGGAGCTGGTGTTCAATACCGATTTCCGCTACGGTTCCGCAGGTGAGGACGTCAGCAAGCTGAGTGACCGGAACCATCTGACGAAAATGTGCCTCAGCGGTGAAATGTCCGGGGTGAAAAACAATCTGCTCAACGACGGAAGTAAAGTCGTCCTGACGTTTGATCCCGACGTGACCGACTGGCGTTCGCGTCTTCCGATCGTGAAATACTCCGTCACGACCGCCAACGACGGCGACGAACGCGATCCGGACGATTGGATCCTTTACGGCACGAACGACGGTACGGAATGGACGCAGCTCGCCTCCGTGACGAACGCGGCGCTCCCAGGCGGCGATGTGAAGGAATCGGACCGCTACATTCAGTATGATTTCCCCGTCGATATGTACGCCAATTTCTCGCAGTACCGTTTTGAATTTACCGGAAACCGCGAAGCCAGCACGATCTTTCAGATGGGAGATCTCGTCCTCTGGTCGGAAAATCCTGAAAGTACGCCGGATTTCACCTCCAAACCGGAGCTTGGACGGAATTACGTCCCGCTGATGGTCACGGGATGCGAGGTCTGGAAAGACGGCGCGAGTCTCGCGGAAAACAAAAGTTCGACGTGGTATTTCGGAACGAATGAAGGGATCGGTCAGCTTCTCGACCAGGAAATCGTCACGGCATCGGACGCAAAGACCAAAATGTGCGCCGTGGCTTCCAGCGGCAATTTCTTTGACCGATTTGACTCCATGACGCTCGATTTCCAGAACGCCGCACAGAAAAACACGGCGGACGGCGGCGTGCTGAACATTCCGGAAACGATCCAGAAGAAAGAGCTGACGGCCTACTCCATCACGACAGGGAACGACTATGCGGACCGAACGCCGGATGACTGGGTCCTTTACGGCTCAGACGACAATAAAAACTGGACGGTCCTCGACACGATCGAGGGGGCGGGGCTTTCCAAACTCAGCACGATGTACACGATCCCGCTCGAAGAGAGCGTACCGGCCAACCGATTCTACCGTCTGGAAATCACGGACAGCATCGGCAAGATCCAGGCAATGCAGTTTTCCGAGTTCACGCTGTGGGATACGCTGACCGGGGAAGAATACGCGAAACTTCCGGCCGCCAAAAACATTACGGTCACTCCGCGCGGCGGGCTTCACTCGAACGATTACGAATCGGCCGCTAAACTTCAGGACGGAAGGACCGACAAGTATCTCGGCTACTTCAACGCGGACAAGAAGGCGGATGCGGCGACCCAGCTCTCCGCGGACAAACCGCTTTCCATCACGTTCGAGATGGACGACACCTACCTGCTGGAAGCCTACTCCTTCACGACCGCAAACGATCTTCCCGATCGGGATGCGTCTGACTGGCAGCTCTACGGCTCGAATAATGGGACGGACTGGACGCTGCTTGACGAAGTTTTCGACTTCGTAATGACCGATGAACGCTACGCGACGCACCAGTTCGACCTCGACAGCGAACAGGGCTACGGCTGGTTCCGTTTCGATTTTCTCGGAACGAAAGGCGAAACGAACGGTTTCCAGCTGGCGGAACTCACCCTCTACGGCGTTTCTGTCAACGCGATCCCGGAACCTGCGTCGTTCATCCTGCTTGCATTGGGAGTTTTGGGACTCTTCTCTGTCCGCAAGCTCCGGAAAGGAACCGCGAAATGAAAAAAACACTTGGCGCAAAGGGATTTACGCTGGTCGAGCTTCTCGTGGTCATCGCGATCATCGGGATGCTGGTTGGCCTCCTTCTTCCGGCAGTTCAGCAGGCTCGTGAAGCCGCCCGAACGATGCAGTGCAGCAACCAGCTCAAACAGATGGGGCTGGCTGCGCTGAATCACGAAAGCACGAACAAAGCGTATCCGTCCTGCGGCTGGTCGTGCTATTGGGAGGGAGATCCGGACTTTGGCTTTGGCGCGGATCAGCCAGGCAGCTGGATCTACTCGCTCCTTCCGTTTTTGGAACAGAACGCGCTTTGGCAGCTTGGTTCCGACGGCGACAAAAGTACGGGCGGCGAGATCAAAAACGCGAACAAGACTCGCCTTTTTACACCGGTTTCCCTCTTCTACTGTCCCTCACGCCGCGTCCCCAATCTCATGAACGGGCACACTGCGGCAAGAAACAATCATGAGTACACCGGCGGAGTCGCGAAGTCTGACTACGCAGCCAACGGCGCTGATGGATGGAGCTGGACCAACTACGGTACTGTCGAAGAGGGGCTCAAAGCGATCTACTCCGCCGGAAAAACGGGTATGTTTTACCCAAAATCCGTTATTACGATGGGGGAGGTCCGTGACGGAACGACAAACACGTACCTCTACGGCGAAAAGTACATGGACCCGCTGCGTTATGATGCGGCCACCAGCTGTGCACAGGGTGATGACTGGAACTGCTGGATGGGGCCGGAGTCGAATGACCTTTCCCGTTACACGCAGTATCGTGACGACCAGATAAATCAGCCGCTTCAGGATCGGATAGGATACGATCACGGCAACCCCTTCGGCAGTGCACACGCAGGCTCTTTCGGAATGGTCATGTGCGACGGTTCCTCGCAGCGCATCAGCTACAGTATCGATAAGGAGACGCACGCGAACCTTGGCAAAAAGGCTGACGGAGAAGTGGCACAGATACCGAACTGACGCATACGGCAGCATGACGAATTCCGTCTTCATAAAAAACGGCTGAAGAAATGGAAACGTTTCTTCAGCTGCTTTCTTTTGCCGTGGCATAACGTCTTTTCTTGCTTTTTCTCGCGGTCTTTTCTCGCGGTCTTTTCTCGCGGTCTTTTCTCGCGGTCTTTTCTCGCGGTCTTTTCAGGTCATGGACCATCAGGGAGCGGGTCATTTTTGATATTCCGCGAACGGGAACTGCCGGGCCAGTCTGTGTACCAGACGAAGGCAAGAAGCGCAAACAGGATCACACGCGATACGGGCATCGCCGCCCAGACGCCGTCCATCGAAAACCAGAGCGGAAGGAGAAACAGGCAGAGCGGAAGCGCGAAAAATCCGTCTCCGTAGATCAGAAGCGAGGATTTTGCGATCTGTTCCGTTGACTGGTAGTAGTAGCTGGCGACCCGGATCAGTCCCAGGAAAAGAAATGCCGAGGAACTGATGAGCACGCCGCGGATCGCGAGTTCTGCCGTTTCGCCGTCCAGACCGGCCCATCCCGGCAGGAAGTAGCGCAGAATATAGCACATCAGCCACATCGCGAGTCCCAAACCGATCGAACTCCAGCACGCCATGCGTCCGATATGCCGTTTCCGTACGTGTTCTCCGGCACCATGAAGGAATGCGGTGATCGCCTGTGTTCCCGCAGCCAGACCGCCCATCAAATGCGAGCCGAACGCTTCAAGAGCGGAGAGCATCGTGTAGGCCGCCAACCCGATCTCGCCGCCATACTGCATCGCCTGGTAGTTGTGGAGCGTCAGCATCAGCAGGATCGCCAGCATACTTCCCAAAGTCGGGATCCCCGTCACGAAGATCGACCGGATCAGGCGCAAAGACGGTACGAAACACTGACGGGTAAAGCGAAGCTGAGTTCGGCGGGACAGAAAATACCAGAGGATGATGAGGCACGCCGCGGCCTGACTGGTGATCGTCGCCCACGCAGCCCCCCAGGATCCCCAGGAAAAGTAAATGATGAAGAGCCAATCCAGCACGATATTTCCCAAAAGTCCCGTACATTCGACCCACATCGCGAGGACTGGGCTTCCGTCATTCCTCATGACCGCGATCCCGCCGATCATGAAAACGCACACGCCGATCGTCCAGATCATTGGCCGGAGATATTCCAAAGCGTAAGGCATCAGGATCTCGGTCGTCCCGAAAAATCGGAGTATTTCCGGAAGGAAGATCAGGACTGGAACCATCAGGACCGCAGTCACGACAGCCTGAAGCCAGGTCAGATTGCAGAAGAGACGCTGTGCTTCCTGAAGATCCCCTTCACCGCGAGCCTGCGAGATCAGCACTGCCGCACCGGAGCCGATCATTTCTGCCAATGCAATAAAAAACATCACCAGCGGCCACGCGATCCCTAATGCTGCAAGTCCGATCTCACCGATCCCCTGTCCGATGAAGATCATGTCCACAATGCAGAAAGAACCCGCGATGACCATGCTCGCCATCGATGGAATGACGTATTTCAGAAACAGATTCAGGTCTTTTTCCTTCTTCATGGCTCAGGCCTCTTGAACGATCTCCTTTTCGCTTTTATCGGAATGGCTCTTTCCGGATGAAAGAAATCGTCAATTGTATGCAGGATCCATTTTTTGTCAATGGGGGGCATATGGAGAAAGGAGATCCCTGCCGAAGATCCCCATTTTCAGAAAAAAATATGAAAAATGAAAAATATTTTCCGAAACCCTTGACAGAATCGTGCCGAAAGATTAAAATATGTATCATCGGGCGGCGAGCCACGCGCCCATAACAGTAGGAATTTTGAAAGGAGACCCCCCTAATGATCAAAGTCGGAATTGCCGGAATCGGCTTCATGGGCATGATCCACTACCTTGCGTACCAGAATGTTCCGGGAGTTCAGGTCGTTGCGTTTTGCGAAAAATACAACGAAGCCCGTTTGAAGGGTGACTGGACGACCATCAAGGGAAATTTCGGGCCTCAGGGCACGATGATGGACATGAGCCAGTTCGCGTGCTACACGGAGCTTGAGGACATGATCGCGGATCCGAACGTGGACATGATCGACGTCTGTCTGCCGCCGAACCAGCACGCGGAAGCTGCGATCATGGCACTGAAAGGCGGAAAGCACGTTTTCTGCGAAAAACCGATCTCGCTCGATCCGAATGAAGGGATCGCCATGGCGCAGGCCGCTGCCGAGTCCGGAAAAATGCTGAACATCGGGCACGTACTGCCGTTCTTCCCGGCGTACGATTACCTCATTGAAGCGAAACTCTCCGGAAAATGGGGCAAACTGCTCGGAGGAAACTTCTACCGTGTGACGGCTGACCCGAAATGGCTCCCCAAATACTACGATATGAACGTTGTTGGCGGACCGCTGCTGGATCTCCACATTCACGACGCGCATTTCATCCGCTACTTCTTCGGAATGCCGAAGGCCGTCCATGCTGCGGGCCGATGCCGTGACGGAAACGTTCCGGAATACTTCACCGCGATGTTCCACTACGACGATCCGTCCCTCCTCGTGACCGCCACCAGCGGCGCGATCATGCAGCCGGGGCGTCCGTTCACATTCGGTTTCGAGGTCCAGTTTGAGAAAGCGACGGTCCTGTGCGACCTCTTCATGGACATGCCGCTGACGGTCCTGCATGAAGACGGTTCGGTCGAGAAACCGGAACTTCCGGCCGGAACGGATACGCTGCCGTTCGAGATGGAGATCGCGGAAGTGATCAAGAGCGTCGAGACCGGCAAGAAATCGGAAAAACTCGACGGTGCGCTCGCTTCTGAAGCGCTGACGCTCTGCCACCGTGAGCTGGAATCGATCCTGACCGGCAAAACGGTCGAGATCTGAGAGTCTCCTGCTGTATCGAACGCCTCCATCGCCTTCGGTGTTCTCCCCCTCCTTTTTTTCAGGTGGAGAGCATTGAAGGCTGTGGGTGTTTGGGGACTTTTTATGAGCTTTGAAACGTAAAAAGGAGGCCGAACGCATCTAAATTCCTCTTTAAAAGGGACTTTCGGCAAACGCAGACGCTCGAAAACTGTGGATCATTGGGGAAATTCGTGTTTTTAAAAATTTTTTTTGAATTTTTTAGGGAATTTTTGTAAATTTTGGAAGTTTATGCTTGCACTTTTACAAAAATGAGTTAGAATATAAAAATTGGGTCAGGACTATTAAGTGGTTCTTTGGCCCGTTTTGCGCCTTAAGCATTTCCCCGCACTGGTTGCCGGAAAACTTTCGCGGCGTCGGCGAGGGCGGATGCAGAGTAAGTGAAGGTCATTCTTTTCAAAGGATCCGGTTATGTCGCAGGATAACGAAAACCAGGAAGTTGTCGAATATATCGACAATAAAGGCAGCCTCCTCGAACGGACGCCCAGCTGGCTCGTCA
The DNA here is from genome assembly GCA_017403345.1 of Thermoguttaceae bacterium. Lineage (GTDB taxonomy): Bacteria > Planctomycetota > Planctomycetia > Pirellulales > Thermoguttaceae > RGIG3701. Next base: position 12,785 of record JAFQOH010000240.1, on the reverse strand, counting down.
GTATGGTCGTTCATACTTGCGTTCTTATCGTGATGATGTTTTTCCAGGTGGACCAGCAGCAGCGCAAGCAGGCGATGTTCATCACTTCCACTGCCGACGAGGAGATCGTCGAGGAAGAAGTCATTGAAGAGGAAGAAGTCGAAGAACTCGATATGGACGTTGAGGTCGAAGAGATGGAAGAAGTGGAAACGGAAGTTTCCGTGGATACTCCCGAAGACGTTGCAGTCGAGGTCGATGTTGCGGACACTATGGATGATGAACCGCCGCCGGCAGTAGTCGAATTCACGCCCACTGCGGACGTGAAATCGCAGGCGTCCGTCGCGGATATGTCGGCCAGCTATACTTCTGGACGTGGTCTGGAAGGCCGTAAACACGCGGACGCTTCCGCTCTTGCCAATGGTGGAACGGCTGCCTCGCAGAATGCCGTGAAACGTGGTCTGGAATGGATCGCGCGTCACCAGCTCCGTGATGGAAGCTGGAACTACAATCACTGCCTGGTCGGAAATTGCGACTGCAAAAACCCGGGTACCATGACCCAGTGTACCAACGGCGCGACTGCGATGGGGATCCTCCCCTTCCTCGGCTGCGGCATGACGCACAAGGATGGATCCTACAAAAAACAGATCGGTGCCGGTCTGCTCTATCTGTGCCACAATATCAAGCTGGATCCCAAAAAAGGCGGTTCGCTCCATCAGAAGCAGGGAACGATGTACGCTCACGGTCTCGCGACGATCTGTCTGACCGAAGCCTACGCCATGACGAAAGACAGCAGCCTTAAGAAGCCAGCTCAGGCCACCCTCAACTTTGTCATGTACGCGCAGGATCCGAATGGCGGCGGCTGGCGTTACAGTCCTCAGCAGGCCGGCGATACTTCGGTCGTGGGTTGGCAGCTCATGGCGCTCAAGAGCGGATACATGGGTTACCTGACTGTGAATCCGAACTGCACGGCCAAGGCGATGAATTTCCTCAATACGGTCCAGCAGGAAAACGGCGCGTACTATGGATACACGACTCCGGGTAAAGGCGCGGCCTGCACAGCCATCGGTCTTCTCTGCCGTATGTACTACGGATGGAAACAGGACAATCCGGCTCTGAAGAAAGGGGTCGAATACCTCAATCAGATGGGACCGTCCAACGATATGTATTATAACTACTATGCGACGCAGGTCATGCGCCACTACGGCGGCGATCCGTGGACGAAGTGGAACGCGAGAATGCGCGACAAGCTCGTTGACAGCCAGATCAAAGATGAAGTTCATGCCAAAGGAAGCTGGAATCCGGCGGGAAGCCATAGTGATTCCGGAGGTCGTCTCTACGCGACGGCGCTTTCGATCATGACGCTGGAGGTCTACTATCGTCACCAGCCGATCTATCAGTCGCAGACGCTGGATAAACCGGCCGCGCTTGAATGATTTGCGGACTGACCGATTTTGAATGAACGATCCGGAGGGAAGTTTTTCCTTCCGGATATTTTTTCGTCGCGTTTTTCATTTCAAGGAGACTTCAATGTTTTGGATCTGCAAAAAATGTTTTTCACTCTATGAAGCAAACGTCGGCAAATGCCGAGAATGCGGCGGGACGGAATTCATTCGGAAAGCCCCGGAAGAGAAGGTCGAGTTCGTGACAGCCGCGCCTCCGCCTGTGCCGGGAACGGTGAGCGCAGATACTGCGGAAGCACAGTGCGTTGGCGTTCTGGCCGAAGGACCAAAAGAAACATCTTCTGTTTACCCGGTCGGTCAGGAGGCTGTCAATGTTCTTCAGCGCGCACTGGAGTTCATCAAAAATCAGCAGGAACTGGATTTTCAGAAGAGATGTCGGGAATACGAGCCGCAGTATTCGGCACTTTATGCGCAATATGAAAAGGAGACTCTAGAATTTCAGAAGGCTTTGGAGCTGCGCAATGTGTTTCAGAAGCGTGCGGACAGACAGTCGTCCTGCATAACCGCTTTTTTTATTGCTTTTTGGCTTGGAATTTTCGGCATCGGTCTTCATAATAGAGATTGGGATCTTCTCTCAAATTTTGGAGACGCGCTCTATATATTTTTCATCCTTGGGATACTCCTGTTCATTTGGAGGGTCGTGGTACATGCCTTTTGGATGAAGATCTCAAAGAGCTATAAAGAATCGCAAAAAGCGATCCCGATCCCTCAGGCTCCTGCGGAATTGCCTCCGTATCCGGACACGGACGCAGATTTTGAGCGGTATTTTGAGTTTTGTCCCGACCCGCCGACTGGCAAAGAATACTTCCGTCCGATAGCGATCTCGCGTCTGATCGCCATTCTTGAAAATCGGCTTGCGGAAACGCTCCCCGAGGCGATGCGCTTCATGGTTGCCGAGGATCGGGCGGACCGTGAGCATCGGGAAGAGATGCGGGTCATGAATGAGATGAACCGGCACGCAGAAGCTGCGGCATCTTCGGCTTCCAGTGCGGCATCGGCGGCTCGGAATGCGTCTACGATGGCGACGATCGGTACCGTGGTGCAGGTGATGAACATGGCGAACCGGAGAAAGTAGCTGAGAAAAAAGAAAACATCAAAAAACAAAATATCAAAAAGTTCTTGAAGAGGGAGTTTGAGGGAGAAACAACTTTCAAGATGTTTCTTCCTCACGGGCGTCACGACATGACGGGCAGCCAAATCTTTCCCGAAGGGTAAAATCGCGCGTGGGATCTTTAGCCAAAAACCTAACACCGGGAAATTTACTACTGAGAGCGCAGAAGGGGGAACACGAAAAGCACGAAAAAACACGGATCTCGCAAAATGTTTTTAAAAAATTTTTTGAGATCCATTTCGCGTTTTTTCTGCTTTTCGTGTTTAAAATTCTATGTGCCGCCGTATAAATCCAGTATTTTCAGTGGTGAAACAGGTACGCATCTGTCAGATGGGCCAAAAAAGGACCGCACGCGAAAAAACGTGCGGCCAAGTGTCAGAAATCATTCATATATTAGAGATCGAAGAGTTGAAAAAGGAACTGATCTCGAGAACCCGTACGAATTACTCCATCCACGGCTTCCGTCTTTTCATTCTTTTTCCAACTACAGCACCTTCGACCTGCGTGCGCTTCTGTTCCTTCCAAGACCGGGAACGAAGCCTGCCGGTAATCGTTTCATCATACTGAGAGGGCAAAGAACGACGGCGGAATTTCACCGTATATTCGTTGTCATGCGGCTGGTCCACCGGACGAATGGGGGAATTGGCACGACGTTCCTGCGAAGTTCGCGGGCTGCGAACGATATGTAATCCGTACTGAGCGTGATACATGGTACACTCCTTGACCGCGCAGAGGCGCGTAAAATTGCTTTACTTGTGCCGGCCGGACTGACCGGCAGGAAAATGACATCAATTTTATTCAAGGGGCTTGCGGGCTGAAACTACCACCATCCTTTGAATCGCCCGCTTTCTCTGTTTTCAACAATCGGACATCGAAAAAACGAATTCTTCTCTCAACACAATCAAGTATAGCTTAGGGGATCCTGAATGTCAAGTACCTTCCCCGCTTTTTTTGTAAATTTTTTTGAAAATATTTTTTTGAGCCCGTATTTTACGGGATGAAACGCAAAAAAATTTTTTACACAAGGGGGAAATTTAGACTGGAAATTTCCCCGGAACGAGATATTTTACGCAAATGAAGAGTAGCAGCGGTTTCCAGAGGAGATCCAGAAAGCCATTCGGAAACCGCCTGATCTTAAAAATCAAAATTCCTCAAGTGTACAGGTCTGAGCCGTTCTAATTAGGTCCAGAAAATGGACAGACTGTTCCATGATCTCCATTACCAGGGAAGACTTGATAATTTCCGAGCCAGCCGTAAGAAATCAGCCAAGTCGTCACGATTGCAGACATCAGTATCGCCGCAGTGTTGTGATAAACAAAATATTTTAAGCAGAACTGAAATCATGGAAAAAACCGTTTTTTTGATAAATTCTGATAATAAATTCTGATAATAAATTCTGACTCGGTCCATCTTCGGGGTGCGTGTTCTCGGACGGACGGACCAAGTCAGAGTCAAAGGTACTCACGGAGCCGTTAATCCTCCAACAGCTTGCTGATTCCCCAAATTCCCAGACCAATGATCGCAAACGGAGCAACAACAGGCAATGTGGCCGCAACTGCTCCGCCAACTGCAGTTCCAGCTGCGGCAGCTCCGCCGCTGACGGCACTGCAAACCGATCCGACGACGGGAATTGCTGAAGTTGCTTCAACCGCTGCAGTACTCACTGCAGTGATAGCTCCTCCGACCTGCGTTGCTCCAGCCGCGGTCAATCCGGCACCGGCGGCAGTTCCAATACTGGCTCCCACAGCTCCTTTTAAAGTGGTGTCGGCCATACTTCCTGGACGTGGCGGTCTTGGCGGTCTCATGACATTCCTCCTTTTTTTGAAATCGATCTTTCAGTTTCATTTGGCAATCATCTTGCCCTTTGTAAATATAAAGAATGCCGAAGGTTAAATTTTATGCAAAAAAAAAGAAAGAAAGTTAAAAAATTTTTTTGAAGGGAAAAAAAGTTCTTCCGGCAACTGCGTACCGGTCAGGTCTGATCTCACCACTGAGTGCGCAGAAGAAACGCAGAAACGCAGAAACCCAGAAACGCAGAAACGCAGAAACGCAGAAACCCAGAAACGCAGAAACGCAGAAACCCAGAAACGCAGAAACCCAGAAACCCAGAAACCCAGAAACGCAGAAACCCAGAAACGCAGAAACGCAGAAACCCAGAAACCCAGAAACGCAGAAACCCAGAAACGCAGAAACGCAGAAACGCAGAAACGCAGAAACCCAGAAACACACTGAAAAGAAAGAGGAAAAAAGGTACAGGGAACGTGTCCTGACACGAATTTCACGGAAAACACGAAAAGACACAAATGAATTTTTAAAAATTCAAAAAATTTGTTTGCGCGATCTGTTTTTTACTGCTTTTTGCATTAAGATCCGTGTTTCTCTGTGCGTTTTCTGTGTCGTCCGTGGTAAAACTGGTACGCAGTTCCCGGATGGACCGGAAAAAAGTTCGACATTTGTGAAAATATATTTATCCAGAAACGTAAATTTGGGAAATTTTGCCTGATTTCGCCGTGTCCCGCTTGCAATATTTCGGGATTTTCATATAATGGAACTGTTTGTGGGAGCCTTTCCATCCCGTGTGCCAGGATCCCTTTTCAGACGGCCCCTCTACAGAGAGAGAACGGGAATGGGTCTTTTGAATCAGGAGAAAGAAAAATGCTGCGTCATATGTTCCGGTCGAAAATCCATCGTGCCACGCTTACTGCGACGAAACTGGATTACGAAGGCAGTATCGCGGTCGATAAGGATCTGCTTGAAGCGGCGGATATGCTTCCGGGCGAAGAGGTCCATGTACTGAATGTGAATAATGGGGAGCGTCTTGTGACGTATTTGATCGAGGCTCCAGCCGGTTCCGGAACAGTCATGCTCAACGGTCCGGCTGCGCGTCTGGGATACCCCGGCGACACGGTCGTTTTGATCACGTACGCGACGATGACGGATGAAGAAGCGCGTGCGCACAAACCGATCGTGGTGCACGTCAATGAGAAAAATGAGATCGTGCAGAAGTAGAGACTTCGGCTTGAAACGTCTCGGAAACGTCTCGGAGAGTGACGGAGGAAATGGGGATTTGATAAAAATTCCCGTTTTTTCACGGAAAGACTTGAATTTTTCGGACGTTTTTGTATAATGAAAGCAGACGGTTTCCGCTGGGGACCGCGATTGCAAAAATTTTGACAGAAAAGGATGAATTTTCATGGCTTCTCAGGTTTGGAACGTTCCGAATGTTTTGTCGATGCTGCGTCTGGTCCTTTCTGCGGCACTTTTCGTCATGATCGCACTTGGGCCGCAGTTCATGATCGCGGCGCTCGTTCTGTTCTGCATCACGGCGCTCACCGATTTCGTAGACGGCTGGTGGGCGCGAAAATTCAACCAGTGCACGCAGCTGGGGCGGATCCTTGATCCTTTCGCGGACAAGATCCTGATCTGCGGTACCGTGATCTTTCTTGCAGCCCGGCCGGAAATGCAGGAGGACTGGAAGCTCTTTCAGCCGTGGATGGCGGTAGTGATCATGGGACGCGAGATGCTCGTGACGGCGATCCGCGGATACATGGAGCAGCACGGCGTCAATTTTGCCGCGAAATGGTCCGGGAAGATCAAGATGGGATTCCAGTGTCTTGCGTGTGCTGCCGGCTGTCTTTACCTTTCCTATGCGTCGGAGAGGGCGGGGCAGGTCAGTGCTCCTGCGTGGATCTACTGGCTGCTCGTCGTTTCGATCTGGGTCACGATCCTCTCGACTCTTCAGTCCGGACTCGGTTACATTCTGTGTGCCGTCCGTATTCGGAAGGACAGTTGACCGTCATGGAAACCGAACGGAAAAATGTGCTGCAGGATCCCGCCCGGGTCTATCTGCGGGTCATTGACGCCTCGGCAAACCGTGCCTGCGAAGCGCTTCGGGTGATCGAAGATTTCGTCCGGTTCGTGCAGAACGACGCGTTTTTGACGGAGACGCTCAAGACGCTGCGTCACCGGCTGGTCCAGAATGTCTTGACGTTTTCGCTCCCTGAACGTTTGGCTTACCGCGAGACTCTGGCGGATGTCGGGACGCGGATCTCCACGCAAACGGAGTTTCATCGTGCCTCGCTGGAGTCGGTCCTGGACGCGAATTTTTCCCGGCTTCAGGAGGCGCTGCGGTCGCTGGAGGAATTCAGTAAACTGACGCAGCCGGAGTCGGCACATGAATTTGAGCAGATCCGCTACGCATCCTACACGGTGCAGCGGGCGGTTTTTTTCACGTTTCTTGCGGAGACGCCAAGACGCAGGATCCTCCGAAAGCTCCGCAGCATTGAGTTCCTTTCCGAATTGGAGCACTCTGGCCGATCTCCATTTGCGCACGATACACTTTCCGTCCTTCCGAAAGGCTGGCCAGGGGAAGAGACCGGATCGCAGGGAAACGGAGTGTCGCCATTTGCGCGATCCTCCGAATTTCCGGAGGATGGACTTCGGATCGTTCAAGAGATGAAGTGGATGGAAGATCCGCAGTGTGACGGGATCCTTTTGAGGTCCGCGGCTCCGGAAGAGATCCACGAGATCCGAAACCGGGTCGGATCGGAGAAACTCATCGGCGTCTGTATCCAAAGTGCAGACGACGCTCGGCGTTTCCTCCTCACGGGGATCGATTTCCTCGCAGTGCTCCCGCAAACTGCAGATCCTGCCGCAGGATCGCCTCTCGAAAGTGCTTTTGAAAGGATCTGCTCCCTTACAACACTTCCGGTTTTTCCGGCAGATCATCCCGATTTTTTCATTTGACGGATTCGTTCCATGAAACTCCTAAAATTATGGCCAGGACTTGAATATCTAGTGCGCCACGGCTCTTTTCGGGCGTGGCTCGCCGCGATGTTCTACGCAGTTTTTGCGATAGCGGTCCTGTGCGGAACGGTCCTTTGGGAGAATGTGCTTCCCGTGCGGTCGCAGTTTCCGCTTCAGCTCCTTTTCGGCGTGACGTGGATCCTCGGCGTGATCGTTTCGCACCGATTTGAGAAAGCGTTTCAGGATGCACAGCTCCAGCATCGAAAAGATGCCGTGGCGGAAGATACGCTGCCGTTGGCGCAGACCGAATTTTTGAGACAGAATTTCTATGAAGCCGAACGCCTTCTGCGTGAACGTTTGGACCGATTTCCGGAAGATGTTCCGGCCCGTTTTTTTCTGGTTTCCGTCCTGAAGAAGCAAAAGCGTAAAAACGAAGCTCTGGAACAGCTCGCGATCTTGGAAAACATGCAGATCGGAGTTTGGCGTCAGGATATTCCGAATGAAAAACGTCAACTCCTCATGCCGGACGATTGACCGTGGAGACACACGAAATATTTAAAAGTATCAAAGTATCAAAAAGTTCTTGAGAGGGAGTCTGAGGGAGGAACAACTTTCAAGATGTTCCTTCCTCACGGCCGTGGTCTCTTCACGGGCAGCCAGATCTTTCCCGAAGGGTAAGATCGTGCGTGGGACGCTTACGCTAAAAATCGCGGCGGATCGCCGTACGGATCTGTGCGTTTCATTCCAGCGCGTCCGCAGAAGGCCGAGCTGCGTTTCTTCGGTCGGTCTCCAGCCACGCGGAAAGAATGACGTAGGCGGCCAGTTTGTCCCGCCGGGCTTTTCGCTGCTTCTGCGTCAGAGTGGCCATTCCCATCAGCTCATCCGCAAAACGGGAGGAGTAGCGTTCATCGAAAAAGACGACGGGTATCTGCGTCGTTTCCCAAAGCCATTTTCCAAACTGCCGCGCTTGAAGCGATTTTTCACTTTCATCGCCGCTTGGGTAAAGCGGGAGTCCCACGACGAAAAGCGTCACGCGGTCTTCCTGGACCAGTTGACGGAAAAATTGCGCATCGCGCCGCGGATCGCGCCGCGTGTAATTCTCCCACGGGCTGGCGATCCTGCGTTCTGGATCACAGACTGCGATTCCAATGCGCACGGTCCCAAAATCGATCCCTGCGACCCTGCCGGTCTCCGGGATCTCAAACTCCGGGAGAGCTGTTTCTTCCAGGATCTTCCGTTCTTTTTCCTTTGGATCCATTACATTCCGATCCGAATTCATTTTTGCTAAAAGCTCCTTAATTCACCCGTGCTGCACTTTAATGCCGCATTCCGTTCCCGTCAGTTCTGCGTTTTTTCAGTTTCTGGCTCCTGCGAAGAAAGTACGATCCGGATCTTTTCGATCTTTCTCGGCGTTGCTTCCAGCACCGTCAGACGCATGCCGTCCGTTTCAAGCTCTTCACCGGTTTGCGGAACTCGTCCCAACCGCGTCAGAATGAAGCCTCCGATCGTTTCAAAACCGCCTTCCGATTCCAATTCTGTGTGCAGCTGAGCGTTCAGTTCATCGATGTGGACTCTGCCGAAGACTTCCACAGTCCCATCTTCCGCGATGTGGATCTCTTCCGAGGGGACGTCGTCCGTTTCGTCTGTGATCTCACCCACGATCTCCTCCAGAATGTCCTCCAGCGTCACGACGCCGGACACGCCGCCGTACTCGTCCAGAACGATGGCGAAATGATTGTGCGACTGGAGAAATTCCTGAAGCAGCGAGTTGACCTTCTTCGTTTCCGGCACGAAGATCGGAGGATGAAGATTTTTTTCGTCTGCCCATTTTTCAGGATCCGACGAGTGGGTCGGCACCATGTATTCGAGGAGATCTTTACTGAAAAGGATCCCTCGAATATCGTCCCGATTCTCGCCAAAAACCGGAATTCGCGAAAGCTGCGTTTCGTTGACGAACTGGAGCATTTCCTCCCACGGATCCTGATTCGAAATGCACTGCATCTCGGTACGCGGCGTCATGATGGTCGAGGTGTGCGCGTCGTCTAGGTAAATGATCCGGTCGATCATCGTTCGGGCGGTGGTGTCGATGAATCCGTCACGATGCCCTTCCGCGACGATGGAGCGAATGTCTTCCTGAAGATCCTCTTCTTCGTCCAGCTCCGTCTTCGTGACTCCCGCAAGACGCTGGATGATGATCTCCACAAAGTCCCCGAGCCAGATCATCGGAAATGCAAAAAAAGCAATGAAGCGGAAAAAAGGGAAGAATCGGTAGACGATCTTCGTAGCGTACAGGTCGCCAAGCGGTCTGGGGATCCAGTAACGGCACGAAATGTAGAGGAAAAAGTACGGAAGCATCGTGAGCAGAAACTGCACACAGCGAGCGAATTCAAAACCGCCGGTTCCTGCAGCTGTCTCTTTCGGCTGGAGCTGCAGCATTCCGACTTCGTGAAACGCCAGGATCGGGACCGTGAAAAGAAGGAGGCTCCGGATCATCTCAAATCCATGACGGATCTTGACATAGTGCTTGATGATGAAAGCGTAGTATGCCTCCATGCTTTTCTGCTGACAGAGACGTTCCAGATCGTGACGCACGTACTCGTGAAGCGCCCGGCACGCGATCGAGAACAGAAGCAGGACGAGGCAAAGAGTCAAAAAGATCCAGCTCATACTTACGCCTCCTCTCCATCACGGTCATGCAGTCCCACTGGCGGCTCGATGCCGATGGCCCGGAGACACTCAACTTCCCCGCGGCGCATCTCGATCAGGTCCTCCTCATCATGGTCGTCGAAACTGATCAGGTGCAGCATCCCGTGAATGACGTAAAGCAGGACTTCCTTCTGTGCGTCCCAGTTCCCTTCGACTTTCCCGGCTTCCCGGATCGCAGTATCGACACTCAGAACGATCTCCCCCTCCAGTTTTTCCGGAGAGTCGGAAAGAGGAAAGGAGATCACGTCCGTCGGGTAATCGTGACTCAAAAACTGCCTGTTGATGCCGTGGATCGTGGGATCATCTACCAGTGCGATACTCATCTCGGCTTCCTGGATCTGATCTTTTGCCAAAACTGCCAAAACTGCCGCACGGATCAGCTCCTCGGAGATCTCCAGCACTTCCTGTTCGTTCGCGATTTCGATTTCGATCATTTTGCGTTTTCCTGCATTTGGAACTTCCTTTTACAATGTCCCGGTTCTGCGTTTCCGAAACTATTTGATCTTTTCCGGATACTTGATCCTGCCGTGGTGGTAGGAGATCAGTCCCTTGATGATGACGTCTTCCACGATACGCAGTTCCTTGAGTGTGATGTCCGTCTCGTCAAACTGCTCATCTTCCAGACGGTCCTGGGAAATTTTTCGGACCAGTCCTTCAATGCGCGCCGGTGTCGGCTCGACCAGAGAACGGCACGCACTTTCACACGCGTCTGCAAGCATGAGGACGACGGCTTCCTTGGATTGCGGACGCTGACATGGATAACGGAACGAAATTTCTTCCACTTCCGGGATCGTTTCCATCGGAGGCGGCGGAGTTCGGAATACTTCACCGCGGGCTTCCGCCTCTTTTTTCGCTTCCTCGTACAGTCGGCGAGCCTCTTCCGCTGCCTGCTTTTCCGCCTCGTACTGCTTCAAGGCCTGATGGTAGAAGTACGCAACAAGCGTCGTTCCGTGATGCTGATCGATCAGATCCACGATCTGCTGCGGAATGTGATTCTGCCGTGCGAGGTCCACGCCGTTTTTCACGTGCGCGATGATGATGAGCGTACTCATTGACGGCGCGAGCGCAAGATGCGGGCTCTCGTCTTTGTTCGTCTGATTTTCCGCGTAGTAGTTCGGTTTATAGATCTTGCCGATGTCGTGGTAGTAGGCTGCCGTACGGACAAGAAGACCATTGGCGTGGATCGCGTCGGCTGCATTTTCGCCGATCGTGCCCAGGGCGATGGAGTGACTGTACGTACTAGGCGCTCGATTCACCAATTCGTTCAGGAGCGGATTGGAAACGTCGCAGAGTTCCAGAAGCCGTACATCGGAAAGGATCCCAAGACTCCGTTCTAGAAGCGGAAGGAGACTTTGGATCATCAGACCGGCAAAAAGGATCGGCAGGCTGTTGATCAGCGCTTTATTCACGATTTCCAGGCACGGAGGCACTCCAACGGCAAGATCTGCGGTAAGGAACAGGATGAACGCGGAGATCGCTGAAAAAATGGCGATCCGGATGAATTGCATCCTGCCGCGAAGACGGTCCAGAGGAAGGATCGCGGAAAGAAGAATGCCGATGTAGCAAAGAACTTCCGTCTGATTCATTCCCAACGTTACGCACAGGCAAAGAAGAAGCATTCCGCTGAAAAGGATCCCAAGACGGCGCTGGTACTGGATCGTCAGGATCTGACCAAAAAGGATCAGCGGAAAGAGACCGACACTGCGCGGAAGTGACGGAAGAAGGGAACTCCAGACCGTCACGGCAAGCGTTAGGATCGTGAACGAAAGGATGAAGATCTGACGCGGGATCTCCGTAAAAATGCGAGACTCGACCAGCGAAATGTAGATCCAGATCGGGATCAGGCACATTAGAAGAAGAATGCTTGCGGAAATACACCGAAGGATCTTCTCTTCCGTCGTTCGGGAACCAAGCCATTCTTCGTGTTCGAGTGCAAGAAGTCGAACCATGTCCGCTGTCAGGAGCGTACCGACGAGCGCATTTTCACGAATCTGCGTCTGAACGATCCTCTGTGAGATCTGGTACTCTTTCTGGATCGGCTGCACACTGTCACGAGCCTGCTGGATCGCCAGATTCGTGAGGGTGGGATCCAGCGTCAGATTCGATTTCCAGTTGCGGCAGATGCAAAAGTAGATCTGGTCTCCGATCTCATTCTGGCCCGCAATCTGTCGAACGGTATCTCGAATCTTGGAATTATCTTCCAAAATCACGGACTGAAGTGAAACGCGCTCTTCGTTCAGATGCTTTGACTGTGGATCCACGATCGAGATCTGCCGCTGGAAGCCGCGTCCAAGCGGATCATCTTTCACTTCCGCAACTAAAAGGAGGCCCTGATCGAAGAATGGCTGCATCGTGTCTTCGAGAATGTCGCAGAATTCTCGGAGTGATTTTTCCATTGAAAATGAGATCGGTTCAAGTGTTTTGGGTGAGCCGGTGGCTGGATCTGCTTTCGGCTCGGAAGGCCGCTGGATGTCCTGTCCACCATGGGCTGCCGATGGGATCGCAGAAAGAGGAGTTTCTGCATCGGCTGCATTTTTGTTTTTTGGAGTTTGAGCTGGGGACTCCACATCGGTAGTGGAATGAGACTCTGTGACCGAAGCCTCTGAGTTTTCTACCTTTTCTGCGTTTTGATCCTCTTCTGCGTTTTGATCCTCTTCTGCGTTTTGAGTCTCATCTGCGTTTTGAGTCTCATCTGCGTTTTGAGTCTCATCTGCGTTTTGAGTCTCATCTGCGTTTTGAGTCTCATCTGCGTTTTGAGTCTCATCTGCGTTTTGAGTCTCATC
>JAFQOH010000239.1:0-2578 GCA_017403345.1 Thermoguttaceae bacterium | reverse complement strand
TTTCAAAAGATTAAAAATGTTTAAAAAGGTTTAAAAGGTTTAAAAAGGTTTAAAAGGTTTAAAAAGGTTTAAAAAGTTCTTGGAGAGGGAGTCTGAGGGAGGAACAAGTTTCAAGATGTTCCTTCCTTACGGCCGTGTTCTCTTCGCGGGCAGCCGGATCTTTCCCGAAGGGTAAGATCGTGCGTGGGCTCTTTAGCCAAATTTTAAACACGAAAAGCACGAAAAAACGCGGATCTCGCGAAATGTTTTAAAATTTTTTAAGATCCATTTCGTGTCTTTTTCGTGTTTTTCGTGAAATTCGTGAAATTCGTGTCAGGGCACGATCACTGCCTTTTTTTCCCATTCTTTTCAGTGTGTTTCTGCGTCTTTCCAGTGCTCTCAGCGGTGAGATCGGAACCTGGATCGGTGCGCGCTTTCCGGAATAGCTTTTTTCACCGTGCGTTCATTTTCGCTTTTCCATGTCGCAGATGAGAGCATCTTCCTGAATGAAGATCTCACGAACATGCTCGTGGCTGGTAAAGAAAAAGATCTGGGTCTCCTCTCCTGCGAATTTCGTGAGGAGTCGGGCTGCAGCAGTGGCTCTGCGCCGGTCAAAGTTGACGAGGACATCATCCAGAATGATCGGCAGGCGGACATTTCGCTGACGGTACTCCTCGATGAGTGCGAGCCGGATCGCGAGGTAAAGGAGTTCGCGAGTTCCCATGGAGAGCTGCTCGGTGGAAAAGACGGTCCCGTTTTTCTGCTGCACGAAAAGGAGGTCTTCATCGACGGGCGTCCAGACTCGCACGTACTTTCCTTCCGTCATCTCTTCCAGGTAGCCGGAAGCCAATTCGAGCGTCCTTGGCTGGCGTTTTTGCTGGTAGGTCTTCCGGATCGTTTCGAGAAGACGTTCGCTCATGGCGCAGACTCGCCAGGAGTTTACCGTGTGCGCGATCCGAGATTCTGTTTCCGCAAGCTCGAATCGGATCCGGGCTGGCGAATCGTCGGAGATCATGTTCTGCAGAAGAACGCGGCATTCTGCGGCTCTTTTCTGGGCGGACGCAAGCTGGAATTCCTCTTCGGAAAGTGCGTTTTCCAAAACGTTTTTCTTTTCCGTGAGCTGCTCTGCCGTGTGCGTTTCGTAGACTTCCCAAAGCATCGACTCGGTACACGTGAAACCGACGGCTGCGTCAATGGCTTTCTGACAGACACGGCGTCTGTTTCGCATTTCACGGAGGCGTTCAAGTTTTTCGAGCCGTTCGTCCAATCTCTTTTCGTCCGCCGCTCCGGCTTCTTCCAGGATCCTCGTTTTGGCACGGCTGCGTTTTTCGTATTCACGGCGTAAATTCCGGATCTGCGTCTGAAGTTCCGCGATCTCCGCATCCATTTCATGGACCCGGCGTTCCCGTTCCTGTTCATCGCGCAGTTTCATCTGCATTTCGCCAAAGACGTTCTCCGCAAATGGAAAACGTTCCTCACCGCCGCGCAGGGTTTTCGCAAAATCGTCGCCGAAGTACGGCAAAATCGTCTCAAGACGATTGACCAGAAGCTGAAGTTCCTGTGCGTAAAGCTGGAAATCTTCCTGATCCCGATTCCGGCGCCGCCACATTTCCCGGATCCGGTCGGAAGCATCCACGAGCTGGCGTACGTTTTCGGAACGCCAGGTCTCCGGAAGTCCAAGCTCTTTAAGTCCTTCACGCCAGCGTGTCTTTACTTCGGTCAAGTCTCGATTCAGTTTTTTTAGCCGTGCCGAATATTGCCGCGCTTCCGCCAGCATTGCCGTTCGCTGCGCAAATGCCTTTGCTGCTTTTTCCGACTCGGCGAGTTCTTTTTCTAAAAAGGTACTGAGTTTCTCCAGTTCCTCGCGTTCCTGACGGCAGAGTTCGTCAAATTCCGTTTCCGAAAGTTCCGCGATCTCCGTTTCCCGATCCGCAAAACAGAGACGCAGGAAACGGTCTTTCTGCCGCTGTGCGTTTTCGATCTTTTTGCGGCCGGCCTCCAGCTCTTCCCCCAGTTTCCGCGTAAATGTGAATCTCCAGAGCAGTACGCCGAGAAACGCGGCCATTCCGAGGAGGAAAAAGAAGAAATGGACTCCGGATCCCTCACCGCCCCAAAATCCGAGCAGGAAGAAAAGCTCAAAAAGCGCCAGTCCAAGTCCCAGAGAGAAGAGACTGCCGAACAGTCCGAGTTCCTGCGGCGTCATGTACTGTTTCCGGAGCGTCTCATTCTGTGTATTCTGCGTTTCTTCCAGGGACTTGACCGCCTGCGTGAGCTGCTGGTGGTGGAGTTCCGTACGGCGCAGTGTTGCCAGAACTTCCCCAAGAAGGCGCGCGGCTGCATTGACGTCCATTAGACCTGCCGAATTTGCCGACGACGCCATTTCTGGTTCCAGCCCGAACGCTTCGCCGTCCTGATTTTGCGCATTTTCTTGGGAGGAAGCCTCGATCTTTTGCGGCACGCTGTTCGCGGACTTGAGATCCAAGATCTCCTCCGGTATCTCGCTGACGACTCTTGAGTTCAGCTCTCTGGCATTCATGGCACCTGCATTCATGGCACCTGCATTCATGGCACCTGCATTCATGGCACCTGCATTCATGGC
>JAFQOH010000238.1:0-7197 GCA_017403345.1 Thermoguttaceae bacterium | reverse complement strand
GCTTCAGTGGCCGGGGTGGTAGCTTCAGCAGCCGGAGCGGCTTCAGTGGCCGGGGTGGTAGCTTCAGCAGCCGGAGCGGCTTCAGTGGCCGGGGTGGTAGCTTCAGCAGCCGGAGCGGCTTCAGCGACCGGGGTGGTAGCTTCAGCAGCCGGAGCGGCTTCAGCGACCGGGGTGGTAGCTTCAGCAGCCGGAGCGGCAACTTCAGCAGCGGGAGCCGGAGCAGCGGCCGGAGCCGGAGCTGCAGCGTCCTGCGCGAAGGTCATTCCGGAGAACGCCACCAGAGCGGCGAGCGTCAGGAAATGACGGCAGAGGGACTTTTTCATTTTGTTCTCTCCCAGGAAAAAGTATGTTATGGAAAAATTACATGATTACTATTTGTTTCAGGTCGCAAACTGACCCTATTATCGATATACTATAGTACAGACGCATTTTTTGTCAAGCAGGGGGGGCGGAACTTTTTCAAAGAATTTCCAAAAAATTACGCAAACCTCCTAAATTTTGCTTTTTTCGCTCAATTTTTCTCAATTAGATGTCGAAAAAGTCCTGCATTGTTTCCGGAAACGCCGACGCCTGGAAGAGTAATGTGATCTTCCAGGCCGTACGGGAGGAGAACGAACCGAATGAGTGATTGGGATGCTGTACCGCTTGCATTCTATTGCTACACTTCGTTTTCCTCCCCTGTGCCGCCATTTAGGGGAGGAAACAGTCTTTATTCAATGTCATTCAAAACGACACGAAATCCAAGGCGGTTGCCTTGAGTGTTTGGTGAGTTACTAGAACGAAACGCAGAACGGCAGTCTCCGTAATTGTATTCCCAGCAGCCGCGGCAAACCCGAGCAGAGCTGTGTTCTCCCTCAGGACCTTTGGGGTCGCATATTGGCGAGTGCAGGTAATAGTGCGGCTCATACACGTCCAAACACCACTCCCAGACGTTTCCGTGCATGTCGGAAAGCCCCCATGCATTCGGCGACATGTACCTTACCCTATGAGTGGAGATGAGCGTCTTGGATTTCAAATATGATTCGATCTCATTTTGATCTACGGCATACGGCCCAGTAGTTCCCGCACGGCAGGCATACTCCCACTGAGCCTCTGTTGGAAGACTCACATTCATATTCAACATGTCGGCAAGTTTCCGGCAAAATAGTTTACACTCGAACCAGCTTACTTTGTCCACGGGGCAGTCGGGATCCTTAAAATAGCACGGATTGCTGTGCATCAGGCTTTCCCACATTTCCTGCGTTACAGGAGTCTCGAGCATCCAGAAGCCGCTCGTAAGCGTCACATCATGTACGTGTTCGTCATATTCAAAGCTGGACCTTTGCCATCGCCAAGGCGCAGAACTTTCTTCTTTCGGTGCCCCCATTCGAAACGTTCCAGAAGGACACCATCGGAAGAGATATGTCACTCCGTCAACGCTCCTCATCAGCTGTTCACCGGCAATGGTGCCCGGACGAAATGTTCTTGGCGAAGTTCTATTGGGTCCATTCTGGCTGATGGCCTGGAACTTTAGCCTGTTTGCCTCTGCATACAAATGTATGTACGATCCCTCCAACCCAAAAATCGTGACGTCCCAGCACCAGTCAAAAACATCCGCTCCGATGTCATGGACACTTTGGGGGATCGTAATGGATCTGAGAGCACAACAGCCGGAAAACGCAGTGTTTCCAATATGAGTTAAACCGTCAGGGAGAGTCAGTGACGTAAGGCTGCAGCAGCAGAACGCATCCACTCCAATGCTTCTCACGCTGTTGGGGATCGTTATGGACGTGAGGCTCTCGCAGCGGCTGAACGCGCAATCTCCAATGCTCGTCACACCGTAGGGGATCTCAAGGGTTTCGGGTTGGACGTTGAGACCGGTAATAGTAACGGAATCGTCAGTGATCACATATTTGAATCCCGCTTTCTGCAATGCGGTTTCAAGTTCCTCTCGGGAGGGTTTTTCTGCTGAAATGTTTTCCATATTGTGCTTTCCTTTAATCCTAATTCAAAAGTTCTTTGGAAATATAAAACACGACTGATTTGTGTATTTTTAGTATTAGACGCGATCTTCCGTTTTCTTGTGTTCGAAAACGGGGAGTTCATCGTCGGCAATTGTACCCGGCCGCTTTGTAAGAGGAAGGCCGGGTACCTGTGTATTTTAAGACTTTATTCCAAACTCGGCTGGACGATGTGTCCCTGACGCTGGAGGGTGCATTCCTCGTACGCGCCGTAGAAGTCGCAGTTATTGTCCATCCAGAGCGTGAAGCGGTAAAGTTCTTCCGGCGTGAGTTCCAGCCCGTGATGCTCCGAGGTCAGGATCTTGTACAGTTTGCTCGCGTTGGAGCCGAACTGACCGGGGATCGTCTCCGGAGCAGTCCAATGATAATGATCGAAGAAGAAACAGTACGGCTTCAGGTTCTTGAAGGACGTGAAGAAATGCTCATTTTCCGGACCGCGGGAGAGATCGATCGCCTTCGGATCGTCCGATTCCTCGTGGCACTTGACGCACTTTTCGTCAAGGATCGGCTGGATGAGCTTCACGTAGTTGAACGGATCCGTGCCTTCCGGGTCGGGCTTGATCGTACTTGGTGCACGCATCATCGCCTTCGGAACCTGCGGACGGGCCGTGATCGCGCTGTGCCGCTCCTCATGACAGCCTTGGCAGATGAGTTCCTCTCCCTCGTGAACGTACGTGTCCGAGCGCATCGTCTGGACCGCGACGCCTTTTTCGTCAAGAGCCTGGAAGTAGACCGGAATATTTACCGGAATGCTGAAGTACGCGCTTCCATCCTCTTCTACCGGAACAGTACCAAGAATGCGCCGGGCATTTTTCTGGTTTCCGTATCCGATGCGCGGCTGATTCGCGACAAAATTCGGCTTGGGAAGGACCTGAACGACACGCAGACGGCTGATCTTCGTTCCTTCCGGGAATGGGTATTTGGAATCGTAAACGTTCACCAGTCCGACATTTGCCGTCTTTGGCAACGTGGACTCGTCGATCGGCTGGAAGGTTTCTCCCGGCTCAAGCGGCTTGCCTCGGAGCGTCCGGTGAGGCACGATCGGCTGCAGTTTGCGCGTTTTCAGCGGGAAGGCGTCGCGGCAGGATATCTGGGGATCACGGTAGATGAGCGTCCGGTTTCCAAATGCGTCGAGCAGGTAGATCCCAAAATTGTTCGTGAAATGCGCGTTCCAGACACCAAACGGATCGTAGACGCAAATGTAGAACTGCTCGGAAAGCGGGTGCGCCGTCGCGTAACGGTTGGGAGATGTGCCGCCATGCCGGATCTCGGACTCAGGGAAACGCTGATCGGGAGTGATCCGGCGCGCAGCCGCCATCAGATCATCGTCCTTGACCTGCGGGTCGATGAGGACCAGCGAACCGTAGGACTGCCCGTGGTGTGCGTTTGCAGTGGCGACCAGTTTCGGCGAACCGGGGATAGGCTGTACGTCACCCTCAAAGTGCGTCACGACAAATTCGTTTTTGTGGTAGTTTCCATGGAGCGCGCGCGGATCGCGTCCGTCTGGCGTCGTGATCCAGAGGTGGTGCGCGTTGTTCGAGCCGCGGTCCACATAGTCCCACCGCGTGTAGATGAGCATTCCGTTGTTGTCCACAGCCGGTGCCCACTCGTTCGTCTCGTGCCAGGAAAGCGTCGTGATGTCGCTTCCGTCCGGATTCATCGAGTGCAGCGTGAACGTCGGTACGGGACGCAGACCAGAGCAGCGCACGTATCCGCCGCGGCGCTCGGAGATGAACGCGATGCGCCCGCTGGGAAGGAAGCATGGGTCAAATTCGTTAAACGCGCCGTCCGTCAGCTGAACGATATTCGACGCTCTCCCCGTCTTCATGTCGAAATCTGCCTTGAAGATATGCAGACAGTTTTCCTGATTCCAGATATATTTGTGTCTTGGCGCGCCTTTCGTGTCGGCGGCGGCGAAAAGGATCTGCGTGCCGTCATGAGAAAGTTCCGGAGAGAGGTACCCCCAGCTCTCGTCAAGCATCTGGCCCGCGTATCGTCCGCCCTTGATCGGCTCAGTAAGGACGGGGACGACCTGCGGATCATCCGAGAACGCGTTTTTCAGAACGAACAGTCCGCCGCCCGGCAGCTGATTGAAACCATAGCACTGATCGCAAATGTGGGTCCCCATGTTCTCGACGCCTCTCAGATAGTGACGTTTCAGGAACATAATGTCGCTGAAATCCAAAAGCGGATTCTGGAACATGATCTTTCGGCGCAGTGCCGTCACTTCCGCGAAAATGGCCTTCCGCTCGGCAATATTTTCCACCGGGACAGATCTGACTTTGGCGTTCAGAGCCTCAAGCGCCTTAGTCTCCTCCGTGAGTTCCGGACCATTCGGCATCGCGCGAAGTGCGTCGATCAGCGGGTAAAGCCGCCGCGTCACGACGTCCAGCGGGTCGCGGTCCGTTTCCAAGATCGTTGCTGCCGGATGAAGTGCCTCCGCCTTGATCCTCTCGTCCATACCCGCTTTCAGCTGCGCGCAAAGCACGTACCATTCCGACGCGTTTTCGTCCATTCGGGTGAATTTTTTTCCGCCTTCGTCCGTCCATTCTTTCTGACGGAGAATCGTCCGCGGAACCTTCGACTCTGCATTTTCCGGAGCCTGAACGCCTTCCGGCCACTCGATCCTCGCGTTGGCGATATTTGCATGGTCACCGCCGTTCTGCTCTCCGCCGTCCATCACGATACGCAAAAGCGAAACTCCGTCAAGCGGGAGCTTCACTGTTTTTGCGGGCATACCTGCCGTCATCTCGCCGCTTTTCCAGACCAGTTCGTCATCCGCGTAGATGAGATACTCCATCGGACCAACTGCTTTTTCCTGGTCGCTGACGCCGACTTCCGCGTGAAAAATTCCCGCTTTCGCCGGATTAGAAATACAAATCTCGCCCGATGCGTGCGTGCCGATGCCGCGTTCAAATTTTACGCCGCCGATGGAGAAAACGTCGCCGTAGATCGGACGGTTTACCTGCGGCGTTCCCCAGCCGCACTGGGTGAGCGTCAGATCCATCTCGTCAAGCCAAAATGACTGCTGGGCATGAGCGCTGGAAAACAGGCTCGCCAAAAGAAGCAGACAAAATGGTAACTTTAAATGTTGATGAAGGGACGTTTGCATTTTCGTTTCTCCCGGAAATAAAAGTTCGTTACGGAAAAATACGTGAATACTATCAAATTACCACATGGCTATGCTTTTGTCAAGCCGTGGGGGAGGACTCTTTCGAATAAATTTCGGATTTTTGGCGATTGGGGATGGAATTATGAAAAAATTGTTGTTTTTTGAATAATCCCTGAATATTTTGTGTTTCAGGTACTTGAAAAAAAACGAAAACAGGGTAAAATAGAATCTGTTTTTATGTGTGCGTATTTAAATGGAAACAAAAATATGAGCAGCAGCCCAACCTCAATCAGCGGTGAACCAACCTCGATCAACTCCCTTTCGACCCTTGGCACGCTTTCGTCGGAGGTGGTGAATTACGATTCCTCGCAGTTTGATTCTTTGACGCCCGGATACCTTCTCGGGTGGTTCAAAAACTACCGTCTTCTGGAGCGTCTCGGCGAAGGCGGGATGGGACAGACGTGGCTGGCGGAGGAACTTTCCGGGGATGAGGCCGTCCAGAAAGTCGTCGTGAAAGTGCTCTCGAAAGAGCTGTGCGGAAATGCAGAGGCGATGGAGGAAGTCCGCCGTGTCTTTGATCTGACCGGGAAACTCCGTCATCCGAACATCTGCGCGACGCTCGGAATGAAGAAAGACCCGGTGTTCGGGTGGATCCTCGTAATGGACCATGCCGACGGCGGGACGCTGGCCCACTGGTTCCATGCCCAGCCGAATCACGAAAACGGCCTGCCGTTGGAAAAGGTCCTGCCGATCCTCCGGCCGATCGCGGAGGCGTTGGACTTCGCGCATTCGGAAGGGATCCTTCACCGGGACGTGAAGCCAGGAAACATCATGTTTTCCGGCAGAAAACCGATCCTGATCGATTTCGGCATCGCGGCCCGCATTCGTCCGGAAAACGTCACGAACGCGACGCAATCCTTCGGTCGTTCTGCGACGGGGCACGCGTCTTCCAGCTCCGGAACGCCTCAGTACATGGCACCGGAACAGATGTTGGGCCAGCCTCAGACTGGACGCGCGGACCAGTATGCGCTGGCGATGGTCCTCTACGAACTTCTGGCAGGAAAACTCCCTTTCATCTGCGGGAATCTCATGGGACTGATTTACGAAAAAGCCCGTTTTTCTCCTGTAAATCCCAAATTTCCCGCACCGGTCAACGCCGCACTGTCGCAGGCGCTTGCCGAGGCTCCGGAAAAACGGTTTACCAACTGCCGCGCATTTTTCGACGCTCTCGCCACCCCCTCGCCGGCTCCTCGACCTCAGCCCAAACCGGTCCAGAAACCAGTTCCCGCCCCCGTTCAAAACTCCCAACCGACCGAAATCACCGTTCCGGACGACGTACGCACCCTCGCGGAAGCGTATGACCGCATCCCTGCCGGCGGAAAGATCATCGTCCGCCCCGGCACGCATAAAGTCCCGAAAACCGTTGAGATCAAAAAAGACGTCACCGTTCATGGTGATCTTTCCAACCCGGAAAGCGTCATCCTGAAAGGCGGGAAAGATCCTGTTTTCAAAATATCCGCAGGATACTCGGCAATCAAGGGACTCTCCTTCCAAAACGATGGCGACCCGGAAAGTGAGTATTCTTCCGCAGTGCAATTCGAAGCACCTTCCGGCCTTCTGGAAAACTGTATCTTTACATCTCAGGGAGGAGACGGTTTAGAGGTTTGTGCCAAAAACTCTGCCCCAACAGTCAGATCCTGTATTGCGCGAAACTGCGGTCAATTCGGTATTGCGATTTTTAGGGGCGCCTCCGGAACGTTTACGGACTGCGAAGCCAGCGGAAACGCGTTGGCTGGAATTGCGGTCCGCGATAGCGGCACGAACCCGACGGTGGAGAACTGCCGATTCATGGATTCCAAGAAAAGTAGTGGAATTGTGGTCTACGACGGCGCCTCCGGAACGTTTACGGACTGCGAAGCCATCGGAAACGCGTATTCTGGAATTCAGGTCCGCGACAGCGGCACGAATCCGACGGTGGAGAAATGCCGATCCACGGATAATCAACAGGCGGGAATTGGGGTCGCTCTCGGTGCGAGCGGAACGTTTACGGACTGCGATGCAAGCGGAAACGCGTACTCTGGAATT
>JAFQOH010000237.1:0-3369 GCA_017403345.1 Thermoguttaceae bacterium | reverse complement strand
GCTCTCTTGCATGTTTTCCATTACGCTTTTCCCTTTCTGCTGATCTTCAGCACTTCGACCGATCCGTCCTCTTTCCGGTAGATGAAAGCGTAGAGGAACTCTTTGTCTTCTTGCAAACCGACGACCCGTGCGCCGTCCAGTTGCCCGGCGGATATGACCGGCTTATTGACGGCCTTGAACTTTGCTTTCATCAGGACCTGCGTTTCCGCTCCGCCTTCGATCTGCCGCATGATGTAACTTTCTCTCCAGCCTGGGATCTTCGTGGAAAAGAAGAGTTCCGCGGGTTGTTCACTTTTCGATTTTGCCATAGTTTTCATCCTTTCTTTTTTTAGCTGATAGCTGATAGCCGATAGCAGATGGCTATTCGCTAAAAAAACTATCCGCTATCCGCTTAAAAGCTATCCGCGCAAACGCGCCCGGCTTTAAATTTCATTGCCGCCTTCATTGTTTTTACTCCTCAATTTTCGGGCCAGCCGTTCCGGTCCAGCATTTGAAATCCCGTGCGGTCCCTCGAAGTCCGCGGTTTACGCGGTTCATGTAAAGGGCATCCTTCGCTTTTTGGGAAGGTTTCCAGATGGTTTGTCTGCCTCGGTTTTTCATCTTTTGAGCTTCCCGTTTTTCAAACGTCGTTTTATTTAAAGTGTCATCCACTTCGCCTGGCATCACAATGCCTTTTTCCGGAAAACAGACCGCCCGGCGGCAATGCCTTCGCTGTTCCTGCTCATGAAAGCTCCACGGCTCCACGCTTTGAAAATGCGCCCGGCCGGAATTACATGCTCCAAGAGTGATCGCCGGCCCATAGTCCCAGCCTTCGGCTTTGCGGATAGTTCCGGTAACGCGATCGATGATCAGACGATCTCCGGCTTTCCATCCCATTCGCTCCATGTCCGGCTGGTCAAGACAAAGCCTGACTGTGTAGGAAAACTTCCTGTATTCGATCGATTTTTTCTGCGAAATGCGAAGTCCAAAATAAATGTAACTCACGGAGTTTTCTCCTTTTCTTCCGGTTTTCGCGGGTCTTCGACTATCAGCTCACGAAATGTCATATGGAGCTGAAACCTGAAATACTCCATGAGTTTCTTCCTCAGGACCGGCTCGCACTGTCCGAAAACGTTTCCAAGCGTAAAGGGGATCCTCTTGAACTTCGCGACTTTCACGGCGTGCTGAAGCTCTCTGGCTTCGTCTTCCGACAGAACGATCCCAGTTTTCAGTTTGTCTGATTTTTTCATTTCTTCCAACCTTCCATTTCCCAAAGCTCTTAAAAAGCTCTTAAAAAAACTTCACTTTTGTCTCCGGCGAAAATTCATGGACAAGCCGTGAGGTCTCCATTTCGTCCGCCCCTTCCATCGGCGCGTAAAATCCGATCCCCTCCGGCTTGTATTTCGCAAGCCGTTCCACATCCTCTTTTTTTAAAGAAGATTGCAGGACCGCGAAAAGTTTCCCATCGCCGACATCGTACCATTCCAGTCCGCCGTCGGTGCATTTATCGATCGAAAGATCCAGCGTAAGATCAAACGCAAGGGTGAAGATTGTCACCAGCGACAGATCATCCGCCGCTTCTTCCGGCGGAATCACTTTGTAAACACGGAATCCCACATCCAGACCCCGTGAACCTTCCGGGTTTTCCTTTTGAATTTTCGCGCCGGCTCTGCGGATCCGTTCTTTTCCGATCTCGCAGATATTTTCATAGCCGGCCTTTCTTGCCTCAGACCCCTCCGGCGTCATCTCCGGCTTCTGGACCATGATGTAGCGGATCTGCGGTTTTAGTTTTTTTTTGCCTCTCCGGACAATATCCCTCATTTCAAGGAAAAAATCCGCCAGGCTTTCACTGTCCATTTTCTGGAATTCGGCCAACAGTGCATTGAATTTATCAAATATATTTCCAAGCGTCGTGTCGCCGAACGATTCCGAATCGGAAGAGAATCGATGCAGGTTTAAATAATCGAAACAACCGTCAAGTGTATTACGAATCACACTTAAGACCTGGATGTCATGCAGTTTCAAATACTCAGAAAGATCCGGGTCTTTCAAAAGTTCCATTCGCTGACTTGCACTGCATTCAAAACGGACCTCTTGAAATGTGTGTTCAAGGTCTTCCAATCGAACATTTGCGGTAGTTTTCTCGCCATTCACTTCCGCAGGAATCTCAACTGTTTCATCCTGCCAGCTTTTATTTTCTTCCATGTTTTACTCCTTTCAAAAAACCGGCGACCAATCCTCCGCGAGGATGTCATCCGGGGTAAGTTCCAACTTCTTGTCATCCGCGGAGATCGACTTTCGGTCCAAACTCCACGTCAGCCTTCGCCAGGGAACAGTAACGCACTTCTCACCCTCGAAACTCTGAAGCACCTTGCGAAACCCGAAGCATTTATGATCTATCTGGAATCGGTCATCTTTCGACTTTTTCCGCCTTGAAACCGTTTTCCGGCAAAAGTCGCCCGCGCCCCTTGCCGCGGTCTTTTCGAGACCTTCAAGCCATTTCAGCGTTTCGTCAACGTCAAAGAATCCAAGGTCTTCTGCCATGCAAACATCGATCGTGTCGCACATCGTGATCGGCCAAAACCCGCAAATGTACGCGCCCTTCAAAAGTCCTCTTAAAGTGCAGCGCGATGATTCTGACGGGTTTTTCCAATGGCGAAACACTCCGTTTGCCACTTCCTGCCGAAACGCCTTCGGTGCGTTTGCCTTCTTCGGCTCATCTTGTCTCTGCTTGACCATGTGTCAACCTTTCTTTTTTTAGCTGATAGCTGATAGCTGATGGCTATCCGCTAAAAAGCTATCCGCTCAAAAGCTATTCCCTCCCGCCGTCAGTTCCCTCAATTTCTCTTCCGCGCTTTTCCTCAGATCCGTCATACCGAGCGAGCGGTAAAACTCGACCTGTTCTTTCTGAAAGGTTATCTGTTCTTCCAGGGTGAGCGGTTCCGGCTCCGGTTCCGGTTCAGAAAGTGCGGAAGGCGGGGCGGTTTGCGGTCTTTGGCGGGTTGCATTTCGGCAGGAATTGGGAAGGTCCCAGACGTATCGCCGCTGGGTCTCGACGGCCTGCCAGATGGTATCGAGCAGGCCTTGCTCACCTTGCCGGGCATACGCGAACCGGAGGATGTCAAGGATCCCGAGGAGTTCTTCCTTCGTGTGCCAGCGTTTCGGCCGGGATGACGAATGCCGGAAATCGGTAAACTCCTCGACGAAGACTTTCCACGCTTCGCAAACTTTTTCGGTCCGCCATTCTTCGGGAAGTTCGTACATGAACTCCATGAGATACTGGCCCCCGTCCGCTTCGCGCCGAGTTTCACACTTCCGCGGTTTCACGACTTTCGCGAGCGAATGCTGTGTACCGTAAGTGGTGTTGGAATGGATGTTTGAGTGAGGTTT
>JAFQOH010000236.1:0-75136 GCA_017403345.1 Thermoguttaceae bacterium | reverse complement strand
TGTCCCACAACACCGCCGCCGCCATTTTCAGATTGGAAGCAGGCACCGCTGTACGCGGAGTTGTTTTCAAACAGATGTTCTCCTTCTACGATAATGACACCGTTTATGGATGTTTCGTTTTTCTCTGGGTATTTTGCGTATACAACACCGCCGTATTTAGCTGAGTTGCCGACGAAGGAAGCGGATCCCTTGATCGTGATCGAACCGTCCGAATAGACCAATCCGCCATACAGACCGCCAGAATAGGTTTTATTAACATAATGTCCCGTACCACCGGTAAATTTAATGGATTCCGCTGTCAGGGTGCTGATCTGCCCGCTTGGAACTGTGAAGAGACTGCCTTCATTTGCATCCGCGGGAGCGACCGAGATCGTGTATTCCGTACCGGGGGTGTTGGAGCGGATGGTGAGGGATTCCGGAAGAACGATGGGAGATGTGACGGTCGTGGCCTGCTCGATAGTGACGGTATCGCCGTCAACAAGCGTATCCGTGATGCTTTTCGCGTCGGCAGGTGCCGCAGAGAGCGCGAGGGCCATGAGGGCTGTCGCGGTGAGAGTGATCTTGCCGGTCTTGGCGAATGTGTTAAGCGCACGGCGAAGTTTGGTCGTGTTGGTTTTCATAATATTACCTCGTATAATAGTTTCAAGTATTTCAACCGATATTCGACATTTTTCTGTTCTTCCGCAAGAAACGAAAAAACGGAACATATCGGTACTGCGGAATTTTATCGTAAAAATATGAACGTTTTTTAAAAATTTTTATCTAAATCCTCAGAATCTACTCCATCCCACGCATTTTAACATAATGGAAGGATCGGTATTTTCGGAGTATTTTAAAGACTCTTTCGTAAGTGCGTACCGATCCAAACCGAGTTTTTGCCACAGCGTTTTTCGCGAAGATCTTTTTAAAAATTTCCCCCCTCCCCTTGCAATGGATGGCGTTCGCGGGTAAAATAGGAAATAGTTGCGTGGTATCTTCCCCAAAAATTCAAACATTCAGCCTGAAAGGTTTTTTATGGAGTTTCCGTTTTTGCTGCTTTCCGCACTGTTGGGAATTTTGCTTGGCGCATTCGCGAATTACGCTGCGTCTGCGTGGGCATGGACCCCCCGACGGGAAAATCCATGGTGTGCCTCCGGCTGGACACCCCCTTGGTGGTACCGGATCCCGGTCATCGGATGGCTTGGGATGCGGAAAGAGACGGCACGTTTTGGACGGCGAGTCTGGCTACGTCCGCTTCTCGTTGAATTGGCGATGGCGGCGTTTGCGGTCTGGTTTTTTCAAAAGTCCGTAGCAGGCCCCGCAGTACTGCTTTTCGTCAATGAGATCCCCGTCACGCCGACCGCAGTCTGGAGCCTGGTCGCCCGATTCATTTTCCAGATGCTCTTCGTCGCGCTGATGCTCGCCGCTTCCCTCATCGACTTTGACGAAAAAACGATCCCGGACCGGATCACGATCGGCGGAACGCTTTTCGCGCTGATCTGTGCCTGCATTTTTCCGCTGGATCTTGGCACGTACCGACTGGGAAATTCAGACCTTCCGCTCACGATCGCTCCGGTAAACGGTCTTCTGGACTTTCCTCTGACGCAGATGGAGACCGGCGACGATTTTCTGGTCCCGCTGACCGCCTCGGCCCCCAATCCGCCGCTCGATGTGCTTCGTTCACCGTTTGGCGGTTCATTCGGGCTCATTTCTGCTCTCGTCTGCTGGTGGGGCTGGTGTTTTGCCTTAATGGACCGACGCTGGCGTACGGGACGCGGGTTCGTTTGGGCCTGGAGGATCTTTTGGCTTCGCCTTTTGCGAACGAGATCGACGCGCCGGCTTTTTTACCTTGGAGAATTCGGCACATTCGCCATCATCTTTTTCTGGATGCAGGCGGGTCCGCAGTGGGTCTCTCTCTGGTCTGCGCTTTTAGGAATGGGGATCTCGGGAGCGTTCATCTGGATGGTCCGGATCGGCGGAAAACTTGCGCTGGACCGCGAAGCGATGGGCTTCGGCGACGTGACGCTCATGGCGATGTTCGGCGCCTTTCTCGGCTGGCAGCCATGCGTCGTGCTGTTTTTCATTGCGCCGTTCGCAGGGATACTGCTGGGGCTTCTTCTCATTTTGCTCTTTAAAGATCCGGAGATCCCCTTTGGCCCGTTCCTTTGCGCAGCCGCGCTCCTCACGATGCTCTACTGGCCGATGCTTTGGGCTCTCACCATGCCGATTTTTAAGCTCGGGTCGCTTTTGGTGACTTTAGGCCTTGGACTCTGGCTCCTGATGGTCCTCCTCCTGAGCCTCATCCTGTGGGTCGAGAAGAAACTGGGTATCGTTCCCTGACTTTTACTGTCCTGAATTTTAGAATTTGCAAAAAGCATGAATCCCCTTTTCAATTCCATCGCATTTGAACCCTACGTTGGCGAGAGACGTGCCGAGCAGTTGGCGAGACTGCCGATCCGGACTCCAGGGGAGATGCTTTTCTTTTTTCCGAGAGACTACGAAGATTTCTCGAATTTTACGGACATTCGGCATCTGGAGGAGGACGTGCTCCAGACGATCTGTGCGCGGATCGTGACGATACGGCACCGTCCGACCCGCCGCGGGACCATGACGACCGTGGAGATCGAAGACGGCACGTACGGACTTGCGGAACTCCTTTTCTTCAACCAGCAGTTCCGTATTCGTCAGCTTCAAGCCGGGCAGATCTACCTCATCAGCGGAAAACCAAAATCAACGAAACGGCGCTGGCAGTTCACGCATCCGATCCTGCGTCTGCTTCCGGACGAGGAGATTGCACAGATCAACGCCCACACAGTCCCGGGGAATCGGATCGGAACGTGCGATCCTGAAGCACTTCGCCGCGGTCATGGAACCATGGTCACTCCCGCCGCAGGGCCTGAAACACTTCCCACCGCGTCCGCATTTCTTGGGTTTCAGCCCGTCTACCGTCTGACGGAAGGCGTCCATCAGTGGGAACTTCGGCGTCTTGCGCGAAACGTCATCCAAAAGTACTCCAGTCTCGTCGAAGATGCGTTTCCGGAGTCTCTGCGCACCAAGTACTTCCTCCTTTCCATCCAGGAGGCCATTCAGGGGATCCATTTTCCCAAAACGCAGGAAATGCTGGATCGTGCGCGGCGCCGTTTCGTCTTTCAAGAGCTTTTTCTTCTTCAGCTCGCTCTGGAGATCCGCCGTCGGCAGCAGCAGTGCGATTTTCGCGCCCCGATCCTAGAAGCGACACCGGAGATCGATCGACGCATTCGCCAGCTTTTTCCGTACGATCTGACTCAGGGACAGCTCAAAGCGATCGGCGACGTGACGCGCGACACGGTTTCCGGCCGGCCGATGAATCGTCTGATCCAGGGTGACGTCGGATGCGGAAAGACGACCGTGGCGGTCTACGCGCTTCTTTTGGCCGTCGCACATGGATTTCAGGCTGCCGTCATGGCGCCGACGGAAGTCTTGGCCCGACAGCATGCACGGACCCTCCGGAAACTCCTCGCACACAGTCCGGTCGAGATCGTAGAACTGGTCGGCGGCCTGAAACCGGCAGAACGGCGAGAACGGCTGGAAATGATCGCGTCCGGAAAAGCACAACTCGTAGTCGGAACGCAGGCGCTGCTTCAAAAAGACGTGAATTTCGCGAAACTCGCGATGGTGGTCATCGACGAGCAGCATAAATTCGGCGTGAATCAGCGTGCGGCGCTTCGGCGTTCCGGCGAATCTCCGCACTACCTCGTCATGACCGCGACGCCGATCCCGCGTTCGGTCTCCATGACGCTCTTCGGCGACTTGGATCTCACCACGATCCGAGAACTCCCGCCCGGAAGACAAAAAGTCAAAACCTACCTCGCACAAAAGGAAAATCGTGAGGGCTGGTGGACCTTTTTCAAAGAAAAACTCCATGCCGGTGCGCAGGGCTACGTCGTCGTGCCGCGCATCGGAGAGACGGAAGGGCTCACGGAGACCGCAGGAAACTTTCAGACCGAGATCGGTTTCGGGATGGATCGGCATCCCGACGTCTCGGAAAAAGACGTTTCTTCGGTCTGGCAGGAAAAAGAGGACGCAGAAAACGAGCAGGACGCTGAGCAGGAATCTGACGTCGCGAATCTCCAGAAACTTTACCGGGAGCTTTCTACCGGACCACTAGCGGAATTTCCGATCGGGATCCTTCACGGACGCATGACGCAGGAAGAAAAAGAGAGCGTCATGTTCCGCTTTCGGACGGGCGAACTCCGGGTCCTGATCTCAACGCAAGTCATCGAAGTCGGCGTGGACATTCCGAATGCGACACTCATGACGATCGACAGTGCGGAGCGTTTTGGACTTGCGCAGCTCCACCAGCTTCGAGGACGTATTGCGCGCGGTCCGCGTGCGGGGTACTGCTGCGTTTTTGCCTCCAACGAAAAGGAAGAAACGACCGCACGCCTCAAGCTCTTCACCGAGACCTCCGACGGATTTGAGCTCTCCGAGACCGACTTTCGCCTGCGCGGTCCCGGCGACCTCTTCGGGACCCGCCAACATGGTCTGCCGCCGCTTCTGATCGCAGATCTTCTGCGTGACGCTGCGATCCTTGAAGAGACCCGCATCGCTGCACGGGAAATCATCGGAAAAGATCCAGGACTTTCTGCGCCGTCACTTCGCATTTTACGCAGGCAAATGCTCAAGAAATATGGTGCCGTACTGGAACTCGGCGACGTTGGATGATTTTTTGCCCCCCCTTTACAAAAAAACGCACTTCGCGTATAATCCGGATAAAGTTTCGTTTTAAACTGTATTTACCGCATTTTCCGCTTAAATCCGCCAAGCGGATGGGAGTTTTTTCATGAAAAAAGATTTCAGATGTTGGTGCACCCTGCCCTTTGCGTGCATTTTTCTCTCTTTATTTACGTTGGCCCTGACGCTGTCCCCGCTGCCGTCTGCCGCAGAACCGCTCACCGAAGCACAGACGGCAGAGATCCACGCCGCGAAACTGGAAGCTGCCGTCGTTCCGGATCCGGACATTAACCATCTGGACAGATTCGAGGAAAAAGCCAAGATCGTTTCTGAAGGAAAGATCGAACTGGTCTTCCTCGGCGATTCCATCACGCACCACTGGGACAATGCGGGAAAAAATGTCCAAAAAAAGTACTTTGGCGACATTCGTCTGGTGAATCTCGGAATGGGCTGGAACCGCACGCAGCACGTTCTCTGGGAACTGGAAACGATCGAAGCAGAAAAGATCTCACCCAAAGCCGTCATGGTCATGATCGGTACGAATAATCTCGGAAAAGGCCGGCGTCCGGGAGACGTCGTCGGAGGAACTCCAGATGAGATCGTCGCGGGCAATGCCGCCATCGTGAAGAAGATCCGGGAACTCTGGCCGAATGCGAAGATCCTGCTCCTCGGTGATTTCCCCCGCGGACACCAACCGACGGATCCCTACCGCGAAAAAATCGCAAAAGCAAATGCAGAACTAGCTAAACTTGCGGATAAAGAAACCGTCTTTTTCATGGATCTCACGCCCAATCTTCTGGATGACGATGGTTTCCTGCAGACCCCCATCACCCCGGATTTCCTGCATCTGACGCCGGCAGGATACGAGATCTGGGCAAGAGCCGTCTCACCGGTCCTTCACGCATGGGTCATGGAATAATGAAATATTGACCGATCTGTGTACGCTCCAATACGCAGGCAGATCCGACCAAACAACGTCTTTCTGCCTGCACGAATCGCCCACCTGCCCACCTCCCTCCCCAAACCAGAATTTTCATTCAAGAAACTCCCCAAATTTCAGAAAGGACGTACCATGTTCCCCAAAGTTCCCCTCCTGGTCCAGATTCTGATCGCAGTGACGCTCGGCATCTTTTTGGGTGATCTTCTGCCGGTCTGGATGATCCGCAGTTTCGCGACATTCCAGAGTATTTTCTCTGCCTGGCTCGACTTTGCGATCCCGCTCATCATCCTCGGACTGGTCATTTCCGGGATCTCTGCGCTGGGACGCAATTCCGGAAAGTTCCTTCTCCTCACAATCTTTTTGGCGTACGGATCCACGATGTTTTCGGGATTCGGGACCTGGTTCGCGTGTTCGGAACTCTTTCCCCCGCTCCTTCATGGGACTGCCTTCACCCCGGCGCCGAAAGAACAGGAAGCACTTTTGGGCGCATTTTTCAGCATCGAGCTCCCGCCGGTCATGGACGTCATGACGGCACTGGCTCTCGCGTTCGTTCTTGGGATCGGAATCTCGGCGATCCAGTCCGAAACGCTTCAGAAAGCCGCGGATGATTTCCGAACGATCGTGGAACTGCTGATCCTGAAGGCGATCATTCCGTTTCTGCCGCTTTTCATTTTCTGCATCTTTCTTGCGATGAGCGCGAACGACAGAGTGTGGGAGATCCTGAACATTTTCGGAAAGATCATCGGCATCGTTTTTGCGCTTCACTTCATCCTGCTCGCCATCCAATTTCTTGCTTCCGGAGCCATCGCTCGTAAAAACCCCTTCAAAATGTTCTGGACCATGCTGCCGGCGTACTTCACGGCATTGGGGACCTCTTCCTCTGTCGCGACGATCCCCGTGACGCTTGCGCAAGTCCAGAAAAATGGCGTTCGGCCCCAAGTTGCAGAATTCTGCGTCCCGCTTTGCGCCACGATCCATCTTGCCGGAAGCACGATGAAGATCACGGCATTTTCGATCGCGATCATGCTCTTGACTGGCGGGCATCCTGATTTGGCGCACTACGCTCCATTCATCATGTTTCTGGGAATCACGATGGTCGCGGCTCCCGGAGTACCCGGCGGGGCAATCATGGCGGCTGCTGCGCTTTTGGGGTCCGTCCTTGGTTTCAGCGAGGAAGCCGTGGGACTGATGATCGCGCTCTACCTCACGACGGACTGTTTCGGAACGGCATGCAATGTCTGCGGTGACGGTGCGATCGCGCAGGTCGTGAACACTTGGATGCACGATGAAGACGAAACGCACACTCCGGAATGTGCGTCCGTGACCTCAGGAGAAAACGCTTGATCTTCGCTTTCCCGGAAGGTCCGGAAGGCCTTAGAAAATTTCCCTTTCATTTCGTCAGAAACTTTCAAATCAGGAAAAATTCGGCATGAGATCCATTTTTTCGACTCTCACAGTCAGTTTCACAGTCAGTTTCGCAATCTGGTCCGTTCTTGCAGCGTGGCCCATTCCTGCTGCTTGGGCCGTTTCCGCAGTGTGCGCAGAGGAGGCGAGTTCAGATGGTCCGCAGGCTCCGGAAGGTCTTCTGACGGATCTTCTGGAGGACACAGAAACCGTTTTTCGAAATGGTTTTCCGGCAGACGGAGTGACTTTGGAGTCGCTTACGCCCGGAGTGCATCAGTGGGCGGAGATCCGGACGCTCGCCCCGTCGTTCAGCTGGATCGTTCGCGATTCCCGGCAGAACGTCCGGCAAACCGCCTGGGAGATCCAGATCTCTTCCAGCCGAAGCATGGATCCGGTCCTTTTCGACTCCGGAAAAGTGGAGGGCGCGGCTTCCTCCTCGGTCTTTCCGCTGGTTGGAAAGGAAACCGTTTTCCGTGAAGACGGCGTTTTCTACTGGCGGGTCCGCACGTGGAATGACGGCATGGTGTCGCCGTGGTCTCAGCCGAAGGGATTCCGGATCGGAAAAGAACTTCAGACTGGTGAAGTGAGCCGGTACCCGATCCGCCTCGCGCGTGAGTACCCGGTCCGAACGGTGAAAGTGCCGGAAAGGGCGAAAGAAACGTTTTTCGACTTTGGAAAGGCCGCCTTCGGTCAGATCGCGCTGACGGTGAGTGCCGAAAGGGACGGTGAGCTCCTCGTACGTGTCGGCGAACGCGTCCGCGACGGTGCGGTAGACAGGAAACCGGCAGGATCCACGCGGTTCTGGGAGTACCGTGTCGCACTGAAAGCCGGAACGCACGAGTACGTCATCGAGACCCGCCGCGACCAGCGAAACACTTCCGGCGCCGCGTTCCTCATGCCGGCGTACATCGGTGAGGTCATGCCCTTCCGGTACGCGGAAGTTGAGGAACTGGACGTTCCGGTCCGTCTCGAAAAGATCGAGCGCCGGTCTGCGTACTACCATTTTGACGAAACGGCAAGCGAGTTTCACTGCTCCGACGAAAGGCTAAACGCGGTCTGGGATCTCTGCCGATACTCGATCAAGGCGACGAGCTTTCTCGGGGTCTACGTGGACGGCGACCGCGAACGGATACCGTACGAGGGGGACGCTCTTTTGAACCAGCTCTCGCATTACGGCGTGGACCGCGAGTACTCCATGGCGCGTTTTTCGTGGGAGTACCTCATTTTTCACCCAACGTGGCCGACAGAATGGAATCTCCAATGCTGCCAGATGGCATGGTACGATTTTCTGTACACCGGAGACATTCGCGGAGTGGAACTGCTTTACGAGGAACTGAAAAAGAAGTCCCTCATCGCACTTTCCGAGCCGAACGGTCTGATCAGCACGCGAACGGGCAAGGTGACGAATGAGTTTCTTGAGAGTATCCACATTCACTCCGGCCCAAAGTTCCGCGACATCGTAGACTGGCCGCACAAAGGGCTGGCAGGGAACGAAAACGCAGAGAGCGGCGAGACGGACGGGTTCGTGTTTCAGGATCTCAATTCCGTCGTGAATGCGTACCACTACTTCGCGCTGAATTCCATGTGCCGATTCGCGGCGATTCTCGGAAAAAAGGAAGATGAAGCCTTTTTCCGCAAGCGCATCGAGCAGGTCTACCGTGCCTACCAAGAGACCTTCTTTGACCCGGAACGCGGAATTTACCGTGACGGCGAAACGACGGATCATGCGTCGCTGCACGCAAACGTTTTCCCGCTCGCATTCGGTCTCGTGCCGGAAGAGCATCGGAAAAGCGTCACTGATTTCATCAAAAGCCGCGGGATGCGGTGCAGTGTCTACGCAGCCCAATTCCTTCTCGACGCGGTCTTCAACGGCGGTGACGGCGCGTACGGCCTGGAGCGCATGACGGCGGATGATCTGCGAAGCTGGCAGAACATGATCCGCGTCGGTTCCACGATCTCCCTCGAAGCGTGGGACGACCGATATAAGCCGAATCAGGACTGGAATCACGCGTGGGGTGCCGCGCCGGCGAACATCATTCCGCGCAAACTCGTTGGCGTCGAGCCGCTGGAACCGGGCTGCTCGCGCATTCAGATCGAGCCGCAGCCGGGCAGTTTGGAGTCTTTCACGGCCAAAGTCCCCACGATCCGCGGACAAGTCTGCGTCGAGTGGACTCGCGAAAGCCTGAAAGTCACGATTCCGGCCAACGTCACCGCGGAAGTCACAGTTCCGCATTCCGATGGAAACTCAGAGCTGCGTGAAGTCGGCTCGGGAACGCACGTTTTTCCCGTACGCTGATTTCAGCAGACCGCGTTTTTATCCCCAATTTCACCACATTTCCTTT
This sequence comes from Thermoguttaceae bacterium, assembly GCA_017403345.1. Classification (GTDB taxonomy): domain Bacteria; phylum Planctomycetota; class Planctomycetia; order Pirellulales; family Thermoguttaceae; genus RGIG3701. The sequence continues at coordinate 65,758 of JAFQOH010000236.1, read as the reverse complement.
CACTTCCACTTCCACTTCCACTTTCACCTTCACTTTTACCTTCACTTTCCACCTTCCTCATGAAAGGATCATTCCATGAAAGCAAATGAAGAAAAACGGCCTCAAACTGCCGTACCCCGTGTTTCAGCGTGGAACCGCCGTCAGTTTCTTGCGTCTCTCGGTCTTTCGGCTTCGGGGTTGACGCTTCTGGGGACTGCAGGCAGCTGGAATCCCCTCGCAGCAGAAACGGCCTCCAGTGTCCCGGTCGATCCGAATCACGTCGTACTGCTTGCCGACACGCACTGCGGTCCAAATCTGCGCCACCAGCTCGATTTCATGCGCAAGACGGTTTCCGAGATCGTGTCAATGGACCCGCGTCCCGCTCACGTTCTGATCTACGGCGACTATGCGTTCCTCTGGGGAAAACGGGCGGATTACGTCCTTCTAACGGACCTGATGAAACCGCTGGCAGACGCGGGGATCCCGTGGACTGCGTGTATGGGAAATCATGACCGGCGCGACACTTTTACCGAGATCTTCCCGGAACACGCCGCGAGCTCTCTGCTTTCCGACCGGCTCGTCTTCAAAGTTGAGACGCCGAACCTTGATTTCATCCTTCTGGACTCTCTCATCCAGTCGGAAGATCCGAACAAATGGATCACCCCCGGCCAGATCCTCGACGATCAGAAAGACTGGCTGAACGAGACGCTCAAAAAGCAGACGAAGCCGGTCGTCGTCGGAGCGCATCATTCCCTGCCAGAAACGAAAGTCGCGGACATTCTGAAAGCTCATTCCTGTGTCGCGGGTTACGTAAACGGTCACCATCACGTCTGGAACACGAATGACCAGCAGGGTGTGAAAGCGCTCATTCTTCCGTCCAACGGACATTGGGGAGACATCGGACTGGTGAACTGCCGGACGACGGAAAATAAAGCGGCATTCACCCTCACGATGCGTGACTATTTCCCCGGCAATAAATACCCAGGATTCGAGCCAAATCCAAAACGCGAGAAGATCATGACCGAGAAACAGGGGGCCGTCTGGCGTCTTGACCTTGGCTGAAAGAGACCGCTTTCAGACGAGACCGCTTTCAGACGAGACCGCTTTCAGACGAGACCGCTTTCAGACGAGACCGCTTTCAGAGAGCTTCTCCAAACAGGGGGCACGGTACTCGGCGCGGAAAGAGTGCCGTGCGGTTTCGTTGATTTCCACCTTCACTCCGCACTGACCGTTTCATCCGCATTTCGGAGGCACACATGGAGCCAAAAACCTCACAACCTTTTCCACAGTCTTTTTCGCCAACGATCCCGCCGTCCATTTCTGCGGTCGTCGGAGTAACGGGGCATCGGCATCTTTTCAAAGAAGACCACGAAACACTGAAAGAGAAGATCCGCACGTTTTTCCTTGAGAATTTCCAGCCGGAAGAGCGCGTTCTGGTACTCTGCGGACTTGCGGAAGGCGCAGACCAGCTGGCGGCCGAGACGGTTTTGGAGCTGAAGCGTACGGGACGTCCAAATCTGACTCTGATCGGAGTTTTGCCGATGCCGCTGGGTTTTTACGAGGAAGATTTTGCGGAAACAGCACAAGACTCAAACGCGGAAGAAACGCAAAACGCAGTTTCAGCAGACTCGCCAAGGCGTGCATTTTACCGTTTGCTCGCGCTTGCAGACCGATCGGTGGAACTCCCGCTGGTAGCTGGGAATCGCGAACGTTCTCTTGCGCAGGAACCGATCGACCGCGTCATTCAGTACGATCTGCTCGGCGCGGAGCTTGCGGACAGTGCAACGGTCATCCTTGCGCTTTGGGACGGCGTGACGGACGGTCTGAAACCGGGAGGTACCGGCGACGTCGTTCGGCGGGCGTTTCTGAAACCAGAAAAAACGCGAGTCTTTCAGATCGTGACGCCGCAGGACCGAAAATCGCACACTCGGCCGCAAAACGCGCTGGAAGCACGCTGGCTCACCGAGTGGCCGAACTAAAACGGGATCCGATCCCGCGTTCCAGACTCACAGGATCTCTGGACTCGCAAGGAGGTCTTCATCATCGATCACGCGCACGCCGATCGCTTCAAGTCCCTCGGTCAGTGCGCCTCGGCCATCGATGAGCGTTCCGGAAAACGTTCCGTCGTAGATCTGGTGCACGCCGCAGGTCGGACTTCTGGATTTCAGGACGGCAAGTTCCACGTTCTCGTTTTTTGCGATCTCAAGTGCCTGGCAGACTCCGTCACGCACTTCGGCATCCACGTCCGTTCCGTCGGCTTCCACAAAACGTCCGTTTCGGATCTCAATGCACTTTCGCGGGATCGTCCGTCCTCCCATCACTTCCGGGCAGACTTCCACGAGTTCATGATTCTGTGCCAGTTCCGCAACGGCCTGCCGAAAATTATGCCCTGCATTATATTTACACAGCCGCCCCATCAAGCACGCGCTCACAAGAATTTTCATTTGGCTCTCTTTTCCTTTTCTATTTCCCTGCCGTTTACTTTTTCAGTTTCTTGTATGCCTCGACTGCCATTTCATCACACCGTTCATTTTCCGGATGCCCTGCGTGTCCGCGCACATACTGAAACGACATATCGTGCCGGTCTTTCAGTTCATCCAGCTCCATCCAGAGGTCCTGGTTTTTGACCGGTTTTCCGTCGGCGAGCTTCCACCCTTTCCGTTTCCAGCCCGCCATCCATTTTTCCAGACCATTGAGCACATACTGACTGTCCGAGACGACCTGAACGCCGACCGGCCGATTCAGAACGCGCAATCCCTGAATGACGGCCATCAGTTCCATTCGATTGTTCGTCGTCATACTTTCGGAACCGGACATTTCCTTCTCTTTTCCAGTCGGAAGGTGCCTCAAAATGCACCCCCACCCCCCCGGTCCCGGATTCCCGCTGCACGCTCCGTCGGTAAAGAGAATGACCGTCACTGGAAGTTTCTTTTTCATTTTCTATTTCTATCGATCTTTCTATTTCTATCGATCTTCTTCATTTCTCAAACGCCCTGCCGCCGCGACTTCGGCCGCCACTCTGAATATCATACCACACTTTCGATTTCCGAAAAGGGGGAAGCCCTAAATTTTTCGCCTCCTTAAGATCCATCTCATCGGCATATTTTCCAAAAATTCCTCCAATTTCTTTTGAAATTTCACTTTTTTTTCGAAATTTCGACAAAAGATTCTTGTTTTTTTTCATCTTCAGAGTATACTGGATCTATGAGATTTTGGATCTGTGTGTTTCAGGAGACTGAAAAATGAAAAAAATGACCTCCATTTGTTTTTCCAACGGCAGCTCCAGCTCCCCTGCCCGTTTTCGGAAAAAGATCGGCTCCTCTCTGCTCGCTGTCAGTTTGGCGGCGGCGTGGTGTGCCGGAGGAACGGATACGGTTTTCGGACAGTACGTCTGGAACGGAGTTGACGGTACCGAGTACACCTACGCAGGAACTGCCGATCCGCCGTGGAGTTCTGACACTTCGAAGACCGGCAAGTGGGTCATGAACGGTGCGAACGCACTATTTTCGGGGGAAAGCATTCTGAACAGTGTGCAGGAGTCGCTTACGGTCGAAAATGCCGCGGTCACTTTTGACGGTAAGGTGCGCGATAATTCCTCGATCACCATCAATGCGGGCGGAACGGTCAACATTCAGGGAGGACTTTGGCTTGCGAACGGGAACTACACGCCGTCGCTCACGATCGATCCCGGCGGAACGCTGAACGTGACGGGTGACACCTCCTACATTTCAGACAACAAATCGGCCGTTTCGACCGTCATCATTAATGGCGGGACGATGCGCTTTCCGAACGGCAATCTGGCCAACTTTGGGCACCACGGCGCCATTACGATGGAGCTGAAGAATAACGGACGGCTCGAATCCACCGGAACGATCGTTTTCGGGGCCGGCGATAAGGGAAGCTCGAGCACCAACATTCAGGCAGAGCGTACCCTTACGATCGGAACATCCGGATCTTCCGAAGACCAGAGCGTTCTGCAGGCCAAGAGCTTCTCCATCGGATCGCACGCAAATGGAAAGGTCATCCTCGAAAGCGGATCCATCCTTTCTGACAGTACGATTTTTGTCGGACAGTACCAGACCGGGACCCTCATCGCGAACGGCGGAACGATCCGGTCCGGGAGCGAATTTTCGGTCGGTCATGAAGCGGGAAGCCATGGTATTCTGGATCTGAAAAACGTCCAGCTCGACATTTCCGGCAAGCCGATCTATTTCGGGAATCAGGGAACGGCAGACGTTCGGATCGAAAATTCAACGCTCAATGCCTCTTCCATGGTCGTCGCCAATGTCGCGGGCGCAAACGGAACGGTATTGATCAAGGATTCCGCCGTGACGCTCACCTCGGCAGAACCGTTCTTTCACAAAAGCGGGAAACTGACGCTCGACAACGTGACGCTGAACTCTTCCATCATGCAAAACACCTACGTCTGGGGAAGCCAGTCCGTGGACAGCGTGACGGAACTCAAAAACATGACGCTCACGTTCAACGGTAATTTCCGGATCAACTCTGCCGCCGGCGCGGGAAACAGCTCGACGATGATCGTTGGTGAAGGCGGGCATCTGGAACTGAAAAACGGTTTCTGGATGGCAAACGCGGCGAACATGACGGCGAATCTGGAGATCAGGGACGGAGGGAAAGTTTCCGTCAAGGGAACCGCCTATCTCGCAGACCACCGAAGCGGAGCGTATGCGAAAGCCGTTGTCAGCGGCGGAACGTTCCAGGCAGAGATCCTGAATCTTGGCTGGTGGGGACCGATGGACGTTGAGGTCTCGAACGGCGGGACGATTTCTGCCTCCTCCATTACATTCAACAGCAATACCGGATCCGATCCTGCAGATACACGTACAGGAGACCTGACGATCTCCGGAGCCGGAAGTAAATTCGAGTCCTCCGGCACGATCACATTTGGAAACACCAGCCGCGACAAAGTCACGGTCAACCTGCAGGCTGCGGAGACCGGTTTTGGTCTGATCTCGGCGCAGGGAAACATTTCCAGCGCAAACGTTGACTACGTTCTTGACGCCGCGGCGCCGATCATCCTTCAGAACGGCTACTCTGCAGAAAACGGCATTGCGCTCATGACGTCCGGAGGAACGATCTCGGCATTTTCCGGTACACTGACCAGCGGGGACTGGACGGCTTCGCTCTCGGCAGACAAAAAGACCGTCTCGGCAAAACGGAATTCCAACGCACTCGGCACCGTCTCGGCAAATGGTCCTGAACTCCAGCTCAAAACTCCGGCGGAAAGCGGCTGGGTTTGGATCGATGCGGAAAGTACCGACCCGTTCCAGTTGACCATGACGGTCGACGGGCTGGGAGATATGGACTCCATGACGGCGTTCGTGGACATCCTGAACGAGTCCTTCACGACATTCCGTGCGGAAGCGGTCTCGGAGCAGAAAGTCCTCCTGACGGATCTTGGTTCCGGTTTTTCCGACGCGATGTTTGCGTGGGATCTCTCCACTCTTTCAACGGCAGGATTCAACGATCTCGCCATCATTGGATTCTCCGGACAGAACGTGCCGGAACCGGGGACGTGGTGTCTTTTAGTCCTTGGCGCGTTCGGAATTTTAGCACTTAAAAAACGTAAATAACACGGAGAATATTTCGTTTAACCATTTTTTAGCCTGTTTGAATACTTGAAAGCGAATCGACCATGAAAAAAAATCAGCGATCCGTTCATCGTTTCCTCCGTACCCTTGCGGCTGCCGCTTTCACCGCTGCCGCCGCAGTTCCGGCAGGTTCACTCGTCGCGGACACGATCGACATTCCGGAAGGAACGACGCAGGAATTCACCCTGACGGCCGCAACTGGAGTCATTGATGCGCACACGTTCACCGGAGCCGGCACACTGATCCTCACGTTGACCAAGTCCGACACGCGAGTTGCATCCAATTTTGATAATTTTACCGGTACGATCCGTTTTCAGAATGCTGCGGATGCTCCGTACGGCGTCAAGGTCAATTCCGAATCCAGCACATTTTCTTCTAATGCGAACATTACGCTCGACATTACCGACGGGGCGTCGATCTACGTCAACAGCGTTTTGGAAAATGACGTGTACGTCATCGGCAGCGGAAGCGGAAATCAGGAAAACCGCGGTGCGATCCGCCTTTCAAATACGATCTCCGGCGACATTTACCTCAAAGGAAATACGACGTTCGGTCTCGAAACCGGAAGGGCAAACGGTACGATCTCCGGAAGTGCAGCCTCGGGGGAGACTCAGACACTGACGCTCGGAACAGCGCCTACGGCTCTCAATGCCGCCTTCAACGGCGTGATCTCTGACGGCGCGAATGGCGGGAAACTTGCGGTCGTCGTCGCGTACGGGACACCAACGTTCAACGCTGCGAACACCTTCACCGGCGGATTGACCGTCAACGCAAACGCAGTTGCGAAACTTGGCGATGCTGCCCGCGTTGCCGGAAATTACCAGATCAACGATGGCGGACGTTTGGAGATGAACTTCAGCAATTCAGGCTCCAATTTCGCGAACATGACCTTCACTGGCGGCGGGACCGTCAAACTCACGCCGACGAACAGCAACGCGGTCGTGACCAGCGGGAATTTTGACGATTTCACCGGTACTATCCAGATCGCGTCTGGCGGCGGTTCGACCAAACTGAATTTAGGTAACGGAAACAAATTGACCTCTGATCCGGAGATCACGCTTGAAGTCCTTTCCGGTGCCCAGATCTTTACCTCCGGCCAGGTCGGTACGATCCCCAACGCAATCAGGATCGCAGGAACCGGCAATGGAGAAAACCGCGGTGCTATTCGGCATTGCAGCGGAACGATTTCCGGGACGATCACCCTCACCGCAGACGCGAACTTCGGACTTGGCGGCGGAAGCGTTTCCGGTAAGATCATGGGGAGTGCGGCCGAAGGACAGGCCCATACATTCACGCTCGGCACGGCCAACGAAAAAGGAAACGGCACGTTCTCCGGAGTCATTTCTGACGGCGAAAACGGCGGGAAACTCAACGTTACCGTCGCGTACGGCAACCCATCCTTCACCGCGAACAACACGGCGACCGGTGCGCTGCTCGTTTCGGGCGGAACGCCGACGTTCTCCGGCTCGAACCAGTTTTCCAGCATCACCGTTACCGGCGGTACGCTGACGCTGAGCAAACAGAACTCGACGATCGCACTAAACGCTCCGATCACCGTCGGTTCTGAATCCGGCGCGGCAGCCGTCCTGAAACTGGATGCCCGCAAGGCGGTCGGCGACCATTCTGCCGCAGTCACCGTCTACGATGGATCCCGGATCGAGATCAACGGCGACGACACTTCCATCGGAAACAGCCGCGGCATCACCTTCATCGGCGGCGGCGACATCACAGGAACCGGACAGTTCTGGCTGCGCGGCGGCGGTGCGAAACTCACACTGACCGGCGCGAATGCCGAAACGACGATTTCTGCCAGACAGCTGAATATTTTCACTGACACGGTAAGTATCGACGTACAGGATGCAGCGAGCAAAATGCTTTTGTCCGGCAAACTGTACTCGTATTTCCACAATAATCAAACGGGAAATCTGAATAAAATCGGCGCCGGTGAGCTGGTCTTGAGCAATCCGCAGAATGATTTTCGCAAGGATTTTGGAGTCAAGGCAGGAAAAGTGACTCTCACCAACGGCGCGAGCTTCCCGCAGGCGAACGTGACGGTCGATGCCGGAGCTGTCCTGCGTGCGGAAAACGATTTCGCCATGAACACCTTCACGCTCAACGGTACGCAGGAATTGACGATCGAACTTTTGGATGACGGAACGCTTGACGTTTCGCAGATCGACGTGACGGGCGCGTCCGTTTTCGCGGACGACGCGGTCTTCCGCTTCACGACGGACGATACATTCGACCTGACGGACCTCGGAGTTTTGAATCTCGTGACGTCTGCGACGATCGAGGGCCCCGAAAAGATCCAAGTTGAAGTTCCGGAAGCTCTTCTTCCAGAAGCTGGTTTGGAAATTTTCGCCGACCTCGTCACTCTCGACGATGGTTTCGCCTACCAGCTGAACTTTAATTCGGCAGACAGTTCCGGCGTTCCGGAACCTGCAACGTGGGTACTTCTGGTTTTCGGAACTCTTGGGATCCTGGCGGTGAAGAGAAAGAAGAACTGACCGAAATTTTCCTGAGAAACTGCAACGTCCCCTCTTTCGCAATCGCAAATGGTGAAAGGGGGGCTTTTTTTGCTCCTCTTCCATGTGCCGCTCGGGGGACGGAAATTTCACACGCACAGAAGAGAAACGCGAAAAGAGAGAAGTGACGTAAAATTCACGAAGAATTCTTAAAAAATTTAAAACAGTTGGCGTAATTTGCGTTTTCTTTGAAATTCACGTCGAAATATTTTGCCTGTTTCAGATGGTCAGCAACCAACAGGAAGGGGAGAGGCCTTGGTACGGAAGTACGATACGGGGCCGGCCGTATTGACCGCCCCGTTTTACTTTTTGAGACGTTTTCCCATGAGAGGGGGGCTTTTTGAATCCACTTCCGCACCAGGAAGCCAAAAACGCAGCACGCTTGCCGATCTGAAGGATCTCAGGAATTGGCGGCAGCGATTTCACGCGTTGCGAGAATGTCCGCCCCGGTCCCCAAAACGTTGGGAAGCAAGACCGCGTTCATTTCGACGGGAGCCTGAACGGTAAGTCGGTCGATCTCTGCCATGACGTCGAAAATGCGTCCTTTCGGGATCGGCTGGGACGTCTTGACCGGGAGACGCGGAATGGTTCCGCCAGCGATCTTCACGGTGGAAGTGATGGTCCGGGTGGGATTCGTGACCTCATTTTTCCCGTATACTTCGCCCCGTTTGCAGAAATTTCCCGTCACGTTCATGTTTTCATCCACGGTCAGATGGCAGCCGCGCGGGCAGACGATGCAGATCAGTTCTTTTTTCTCACTCATTGGACACCTCCACAGACAGGACGCCGCTCTTCTCCAGCAGGTCAGCCTGCCGAATCGTTAAATTCTCCATTTCCGCCGGGATCAGAAACGCTTTTTTGACTTTTTTCAGGATCTGACCGTTCTGCTTCACGACGAGCGAAACGTTCTGGAACGGTTTCTGAACACGGAATTTCAGGACGAAATCGTTCTCTTTTCCGTCCGCGTCTTTTCCGCAATGCAGAGATGCCGGCAGCAGATAGCCAACTCCCGGACCGGGTTCCGTGCAAATGACGTCTTCAGAGGTCGCCAACGTTCCCTGAATGAACTGCGCCGCCGCGATTCCGGCCGTTTCGCCTTCCATACTCACGAAGTCGACCAGATCGTGGACATGAAGCGAGTTCCCGCAGCTGAAAATGCCGGGAATGGACGTCTGCATATTTTCGTCAACGAGCGGTCCGCCGGTTTTCGGGTGGATCTGGACGCCGATTTCCGTCAGAAGCGGATTCGAGGGAATCAGCCCCACGGAAAGAAGCAGCGTATCCACCTCAAATTCCTGATCCGTGCCGGGAACGAACTGGAATTTTTCGTCCACCTGCGCCAGAACGATCTTTTCGAGTCGTTCTTTTCCGATGATCTTCTTCACGGTATGGCTCAGGTAAAGCGGAATGTCGAAATCGTTCAGACACTGGACGATATTTCGCGTCAGACCGTTCGAGTAGGGCATGAGTTCCGCGACACCGAGGACTTTGCTTCCCTCAAGCGTCATGCGGCGCGCCATGATCAGCCCAATGTCGCCGGAGCCGAGGATGAAGACTTTTTTTCCGACGAAGTAGCCGTCGATATTCAGGTAACGCTGTGCCAAACCCGCCGTCATGACGCCGGTGGGACGGTCGCCGGGGATCTTGATCGCGCCGCGGGTACGTTCACTGCATCCCGTCGCACAGACGATCGCCTTGCCCTGTACGACGCAGTAGCCTTCCGCTTCGCTGGAGTAGTGGACCTCTTTTTCTGCCGTGATCTTCAAGACCATGGAGCGGACCTTGATTTCGATCCCGCTGCGTTTTTCCGCTTCTCTGGCGAATCGCGCAGCATATTCCGGACCGGTCAGCTCTTCCTTGAATCGGTGAAGACCGAACCCATTGTGGATACACTGAAGAAGGATCCCGCCGGCTTCATCTTCTTTTTCAAGGATCAGGATCTTTTCAACGCCGTGATCCGCGGCGGCAATCGCGGCAGCGAGTCCAGCGGATCCGCCGCCGATGATGATCAAATCGTACTGTTTCGTTTCCATTTGCTTTCCTTTTTTGAAGTCTCCCTGACCGAAGAAGTTCGGGAGGAGAAGATGCTATTTCGTTTCACCCATCAGAATGAAGGAGCCGGGGGACTTCATCCGTACGTCTTCGTTTTTGATGCCCAATTCTCTCGCGAGGATCTTGATGATGCGCGGCTGGCAAAATCCGCCCTGACACTTTCCCATTCCGGGACGGACACGGCGTTTGACTCCGCGAATGGTCGCCGCGCCGCAGTTTCGGTGAATGCAGTCGAGCACTTCGCCTTCCGAGACCATCTCGCAGCGGCAGATGATGTTTCCAAATTTCGGGTTTTTCTTGACGAATTCCGCTCTTTCTTCCGGCGTCATGCGGTTCAGGCGGACCATAGGACGGCGGCGCGGGTTGAAATCTTCCTTTTTCTTCATCTCCATCGTGTTAGAGAGGAATTTAACGACTTCCTCCGCAATGGCCGGGCAGGACGTTAGACCGGGGGACTGGATGCCGACGAGGTTGACGAAGCCGGGAAGCGACTCTTCAATGATGAAGTGTCCGCTTTTTTCGACCGCACGCAGACCGGAGAACTCACGGATGACCTGATTCATCGGGATCGACGGCACGAGTTTTTTCGCGGTGGCCAGGACCTGCGCAAGTGTTTCGCCGTCGGTCGAGTAGTCGTCTTTTTCTTCGACGAATTCCGCAGACGGTCCCAGAATGTAGTTGCCGTGCGTCGTGGGACTGACGAGGATCCCTTTCCCTTTCGAGGATGGGACCGTGAAGATGGTGTGGCGGATGAAATTCGGATCAAAATGATCGAGAACGAAATACTCGCCCTTTCGCGGCTGGATCTCGTATTTGACGGGATTCACGAAATTGTTGATCTCGTCGGAAAAGAGACCGGCGGCATTAACGACGGCCCGGGTCTGGTAAACCGCGCGGTTTGTCGTGACCTCGTACCCCCCCTCGATGGCACGAATGCCCGTGACGGCTTCGTTCAGGTTGAGTTTGACGCCATTGTCCATGGCATTTTCCATCAGGGCGACACTCAGCTCGAACGTGTTCACGATCCCGGCGGTCGGCGCGAGAAGCGCGAGTTTGACTTCCGGCGTGAGATTCGGCTCCAGTGCGAGCGTTTCTTCCCGGCTGAGCATCTGGACCGGCACACCGTTGAGCCTGCCGCGTTCTTCAAGCCCGCGGAGGATCTCGACTTCTTCGTCGTTCGTGGCAATGGTCAGCGAGCCGATCTTCCGCATGTCGATATCGAGTTCCTCGCACATTTGATCGTAGAGGATGTTTCCGCGCACATTCATAGCGGCTTTTTCACTGCCGGGGACTGGGTCGTATCCGGAGTGAACGATGGCGGAGTTAGCGGAGGAAGTGACTTCGCCGACGTCGCTTTCTTTTTCAAGGACCAGAATGTCAAGCTCATACTGCGCCAGCGTCCGCGCCGTAGCGGAGCCAATGGCTCCGGCTCCGATAATGATGAGGTCTTTCATGATTTCAAATGGGTTAGTTGATGAATGGGGAATGAAACGCGGAGAAACGGGACACGCGGTCAGAATCGGCTTCCCAGCGTTTCGAAACATGAACGTTTTTTATTTTTCGATCTGGTAATTCCTGTGCGCGATCGCCGCGATAGTAAGGAAAATGATCGACAAAACGCATCCGGCACAAAGGAAGATGAAGCCGCCGTCCCAGTCAAATTTGTCGGAGATGAGCCCCATCAGGTAGTTCGCGAAAAATGCGGTCCCAACGAAGTAGCCCCAGACACTCATAAATCCGGCAGAACTTCCGGAGGCTTTCTTCGGTGCGATCTCAAGGGCGAGCACACCGATGAGCATGACCGGACCGTAAATGAGGAAGCCAAGGATGATGAGCGAGAGGAAATCGAGCCACTTCGCATCCAGCGGATTCAGCCAGTAAAGGAGAAGGAATGGGATCGTCAGTGCCATGAAGACGATGGACGTGACGGCATGCCGGCCTTTAAATTTCGTGTCGCTAAGCCACCCGCAGATGAGCGTGCCGGGGATCGCGGCGAATTCGTAGAGGAAGTAAGCCCACGCGGATTCGTGAATGTCGTAGTGCTTCGCCTCCGCAAGATACGTCGGCGCCCAGTCGCCAATGCCGTACCGGAGCAGGTAAATGAAAGCGTTGGCGATCCCGAGCAACCAAAGGACCCGATTGTTCAGGATGTATTTGAAAATGATCTCGTACATACTGAGTTCCTGCTCGTTTTTTTCGGAATATTCGGGCGGAAAGTCGTTTGTAAAGTGCTCGATGGAGGGGAGACCGCAGGATTGCGGCGTGTCACGGATGAGAAGCCAGGCAATGAAAGCAACACCGATCGCAATGACGGCCGGGAGGTAGAAAACACCGTACTCCCAGTGAAGGAGGCCGAAAATACCGACGCCAAATGCCGTGATGGGAGCGATGAGACCGCCGCCGACATTATGCGCGACATTCCAAACGGCAATTGTGCGTCCGCGTTCCTTCAAGGAGAACCAGTGCGTCATGACGCGCCCACACGGAGGCCATCCGCATCCGCCGAACCAGCCGATCAGGAGCTGGATGCCGAACCAGATGATGAGAATAGAGCTTTTCTTGCTTTCATTGATATTCACCACCGCGAGCTTCACATCCGCAAGCTTCACATCCGCATCATCACTTTCCGCAGCCGTTTTATTCACGGCCGCACTTTCCGCAGCCGTTTTATTCACGGCCGCACTTTCCGCTTGCGTCTTTTTCGGTTTTAGAACCCGCACTTCAATGACATTCTCATTGGCAAGCATCCCTTTGGTGCTCTCATTTTCGACGAATTCCATTTTCGTGAGATTCGCACCAGCGTTTGCGTCAGTGACGGGCTTTAGTTCAAGGATCTTCACTTTCGCGATATTTTCTTTACTGTTCGCCTCTTCCACGAACTGCACAGTGGCGATATGCTCACTCTTCGTGGTCTTCACATCACCGATCCAAGCGGAACTGCAGAAGAAACCGGCAAGTATCGTGAGCAGCGCGGTGATGACCAGCCCAATGCTGAGAAAATTGCGTGCATTGCTTCGATCCGAGACCGTCCCCATCAAAAATTTGCTCAATCCGTAAGAGATCGCCACGCCGGAAAACGCAAACCCGAGGTCACTTTTCGTGAAGCCGAAATCCGTAAGGTACGGACCCGCCAGCTGGATATTTTTGCGTAGGAGATAGTAGGCAGCATATCCGATGAAGATCCCGGTGAAGACCTGCCAACGATAGCGTTGGTAAGTACTTGGGATCTGATCTTCCGGAATGGGAGGCGCCGCGGGGGGCGGGGTCAAAAGGGAACGCATGATTTTCTCCAAAGTTCTCTGAGGGCACCGTGAAAAATTGAAACGCATTCAAAAAACGATATACTGTTCATTTTAGCACAAATCGCCTTTTTATGCAAGGAAGGAGAAACGAATATTTTCAAAATTAGAGAAAAGTTTTGGAAATTTGCCAAAAAAGTCGGATCTTCCGGAAAGTACGTACCGATCCAAGTTCCGATCTCACCACTGAATGCGCAGAAGAGACATAGAAACACACTGAAAAGGAAAAAAGAGGAAGGCAGGGAACGTATCCTGACACGAATTTCACGAAAAGCACGAAAAGAAACAGACTTCACGAAAAATTTTAAACGGCACGGAAGCGAAGCATGAACTCCGCTCCCGCTTGCCGGATCCATTCACCGGATCCATTCACCGGATCCATTCACCGGATCCATTCACCGGATCCATTCACCGGATCCATTCACCGGATCCATTCACCGGATCCATTCACCGGATCCATTCATCGACCATTCGTCTCGCAGTTCACTCCTCCTGCTCTTTTTCACTCTGCGGAGTCTCATTCGTCCGGTAGGTCTCGACCTTTTCGCGGATCGGTTCCCCAGCTTCGTAAGAGGCGCGTTCCTTCTTCAGCGATTCGGTCAGTGCAGCGTCCAGATCATCCGATCCATCCGATCCATCCGGACCATCAGCAGTCTCCTCATCCGCCTCTGCTTTTTTTGCAGCCTCTTCCGCAATCTGGAGCGCTTCGTCGACCAGCTCCTTCGCTTTTTCAAAATCTCCAAGTTCCGCATATGCCGCAGCCAGCGTGCTGATGTAACCGGCACACCGATCCAGCGCGATCGCTTTTTCTGCCAACACCACCGCCTTTTTGCCGTCTCGGACCGCATCATCCGGAGAGGTGCAGAGGACCCACGCGTAATTGTTCAGGATCTGCGCATTTTCAGCATCCAGCTCCATATAGCGGGCGTAGAACTCCACCGCACGGGCGTGTTCACCGGACATGAGGTAGAAATTTGCGAGAAACTGCCAGACCGAGAGTTTCTGGATCCGGAGCATTTTCGCCGTTTCTTCCGCGCTCTCCGCGTTCTCTGCATCCGCCGAGACCGTTTCATTTGCGAGCAGTGCGTCTGCTTTCAGAGCGATCTCCAGCGCCTTTGCATAGTTTTCCTGCGTCAGACTCAGCAAGGCAGCCTGAAAGAGGAGCGGGACATTTTCCGGATCCTTTTCCAGAAGCGCAAACGTTTCCTTTTCAGCCTCGTCGTAACGTTTCATTTCGATCAGAAGCTGGAGTTTCTGCATCCGGATCTCAGACAGACCTCCACTGAGAGAAATAGCCTCATCGAAATCTTTCAGCGCTTCTTCTTCCTGTCCGAGCACGGAACGAAGCTCTGCCCGCAGAATGTAAAGCTGTGCATTGAGCGGATCTTCATCGATCAACGCACTCACGACATCAAGACACTCCTCAAACTTCTCCATCAGAGTGAGTACCTGCAGTTTCAAATTCAGGAGCTGCGTTTCTTTCGGCGCAGCTTCCAATGCCGCCTCGACGGTCTTCAGCGCCTCTTCCTTTCGGTCAAGCTTCAGAAGGAGCTCGATACGCAGTTTCTGAATGTTCAGGTAAAGCACATTTTCCACATTTTCGTCACGCGGTGAAGGAGCGCTTTTAGCCTCCGTCTCTTCCGCCGGCTCCGCTCCCTCTGCCTGATCTTGAGGATCTTTTGCCTGCGCGTCTTCAAGTTTCTTCGCCTCCCAGTCCGCAAGCAGTTCGTCAAGGATCGCCAGAGCTTCCTCGTACCTTTCTGTGTGGATGAAAAGCAGGAGCGAGGCGTCCTGCGCACGCTCTTTCAGCGACGGATCCATCGCACACGCCAACTGAATGTCCGCAAGCGCCTTTTCCGGCTCCGTGTCCGCACTCCAGACCCCGCGCGCCATTAGAGAACGTGCAAGAAGTTTGGCATACTCAGCATAGTCCTGAAGTTTCAGCGCCTGCTCGATCCCAGAAACGATCGATTTCCGGGCCGCCGGTTCCGTAATGAACACCGAAGATGGAATTTCAGCTCCTTTTTTTTCCGCGAGCTTTCGATAGTGCATCAGCCACCCGCGGCAAAGATCCAGGATCGGAGTCTTCACATTCCATTCCGAGATCCGGTCAAGGAATTCCAGCTCACGCCCAAGAAGTCCGGAAACTACCTGAAGCTGAAGCACTTTCAGAGTCTCAAGACGCTGCACGATCAGCGATGAACGCTGAAGGACTGCCTGGATCGTCATTTCACGGATAAAATCACGATCTTCGCTCTCGCCGCACAGCTTTTCCATCTCGAATGCAAGCAGGATAAAATCCTGAAGTTCCTCGAGCGTCTCCACCGAGGCCCGCGCAAGGATAAGCTCTTCTGGAAACGACTTTTTCGGAAGTTTCTTCACTTTCGCCAATGTTTCCTTCAGCGGATAGTCCCCAAGCGTCTTCCAGTTCGGAGAAACTGGATCCAGCTTCATCTGCGAAAGTTCCCGGAATTCCCGCTCCACATCGACATTCATGTGCACTTTCTCAAACGCGATACAAATCGGCGAAACGGGCAGTTTCTGCTCGGAAACGAACTGGAGTTTCCCGCTGTCGGCGTGGATACGGAAAAGCGAAACGGAATCGGAATCCTGATTCGCAGCCGCGAGGTACTTTCCCGTTGGAGAGATCGCAAAATGACGCGGAGTCTTCCCATGTACCGAAACGATCTCCCGCAGCATCAGCGTGCCGTCCGCCATGATCTTAAAGCACGCGAGCGAATCATGGCCGCGGTTCGAAACGTAAAGAAAACGCCCGTCTGGAGTCCGTGCGATCTCTGCGGCGGTACTGACGGTGTCGCCATCATCCGCTTTCACCCCCTCCGGGAGCGTCGAGACCGTCTGAAACGCTTCCAGACCGCCATTCTGTAAAACTCTGCATGCCGTCACCGTACACGAAAGCTCGTTCACGGCATAAAGCGTCCGACGGTCCGGCGAGAAACACAGATGACGCGGACCGCTGCCCGGCTCGGAGGCAAAAAACGGAGGATCGTTCGGCGCAAACGTGTGCATGACCGGATCCAATCGATAGATCATGATCCGGTCCGTTCCAAGATCCGGAACATAAAAAACGTCCCCCGCGCCAAATTTCACACTGTGCGGATGCGCTCTCTCCTGACGTTTCGCATTGGGGCCCGTTCCGGAAAGTTCGATCTTCTGAACTTCTCGGTCCAGCGACCGGTCTTTTTTCAGCTGGTGAAGCGCGACCTGCGACGTGCTGTAATGCGCCGTCAAAACATAAGTCTGCGAGGCATCCAGCGTCAAATGGCAGACCGAACGCCCAAGATCCGTCAGACGGTTCAGCTCCTCAAGACACTGAGCGTTCTTTGCCTTCTTTTCCTTCTTTTCCTCCTTTTCCGGCGCAGTCACGCGAAATGCCGCGACCGAATCCTTTTTTTCTCCGCAGACGGCATAGAGATACTCGAAATCGGATGAAAAAACGAGAAATCCCGGATTCGAAAGTTCTGCCGCTCGAACCGGAACGCTAAGTTTCGCCGTACGCTCATCCAGCGTCGAAACGTAGATCCCGCGATCCTCCGCCTTACGGTCATAGGAACCGATAAAAAGCCGCACTTCTTCCGCAGACGCGGACAATATATACGACGCCGACGTCATGAACATATTCAAAATCAGAAAACTCACGGTCAAAATTCCCTTTCTTTTCATTCTGCGCCTCTCTCCAAACTGAATGTGATTTTTTCTAAAGGTCAAAATTTTCAGGCAAGTTTTAAACATTCCCCCCATTATAGAAGATTTGTGCCGAAATGCAATAGGCCAACCAAAAATTTTCTAAAAATTTCTCAAAAAGTGAACTTGGATGGGTTGACAAGAAATAGGCTGTGTGGCATAATGGATCCTAGATTTGTCGGCATATGGTTTGAAATGCCCTCTTTTTCCGATTACAAGGATTTCCAGCCTTTACCTTCATTTAAATTTGAAAAGGAACCAAAAATGAATCCGTTTTCCCGCCGTAATTTTCTCCGTTCTACACTCTACACGAGTGCCGCCGCGGGTGCCGTCTCCCCGACCTTCATGTTTGCAAACGATGGTCCGGCTGCGAACGATAAGATCGAGTGTGCTGTTCTCGGTATCCGAAGCCGCGGAAGAGCGCACATCAACGCTTTCCTCAACGATCCGCGCACGGTCATCACGTACCTGGTGGATCCGGATGAGTCTTTCGGTCAAGCACGCTGCAGTGAGGTCGAAAAAAAACAGGGATCTCGTCCGAAGTTCATAAAAGATATGCGCGACGCCTTCGCCGACAAAGACCTCGATGCCGTCAGCAGTGCGACGCCGAATTTCTGGCACGGTCTCTCCGCGATCTGGGCAATGCAGGCGGGAAAGGACGTTTACGTTGAAAAACCAGCCTCTCAGAACCTCTTTGAAGGCAAAAGCATGATCGCGGCGGTGAAAAAGTACGGCCGTATCTGCCAGGTCGGTACGCAGAGCCGTTCTCTTCGGGCGATCTGTGAGGCGATGAAATTCATTCATGAAGGCGGGATCGGCAACGTCGATCTTGCACGCGGACTCTGCTACAAACGCCGCAAGTCCATCGGTGCGCTCGGCGACTGCACGCAAAACATTCCGAAGTCCCTCGATTTCGATCTCTGGAGCGGACCGGCCATCCTCACCGAGCCGAAACTCACCCGTCCCAACCTGCACTACGATTGGCACTGGCAGCGTCTCTACGGAAACGGAGACTCCGGCAATCAGGGTGCCCATGAACTCGATATTGCGCGCTGGGGACTCGGTCTGAAGCGTCACCCGAACAAGGTGGTCACCTACGGCGGTCGGCTCGGCTACCAGGCGGAACGGAAGGACCCGAACTATGTCGACGCGGGCGACACGCCGAACACGGAAGTCTCCGTCTTCGATTACGGCGATAAAACCATCGTGTTCGAGACCCGCGGTCTGGAGACTCCGGATCTGGACGGTACGAAGATCGGCGTCATTTTCTACGGGACCGAAGGAAAGCTCGTCATGTTCAACTACGAGCGGTGTGTCGCCTACGACAAAAACGGGAAAGTCATCCGTGAGTTCCGGGGCGGCTATCTGCAGGATCATTTCGCGAATTTCATCGATGCCGTCAAGGCTCAGGATGCCTCCCTGCTGCACGCGCCGATCCTCGAAGGGCACCTTTCCGCAGCGATGGCCCACCTCGGAAACGTGAGCTACTATCTCGGCGAGAAAAATCGGGTCTCGGTCGACACGCTCTGCAAAGAGATGGAAAAGATCGAAAGCCGCGACGACAACAAAGACACCGTCCTGCGCACGGTCGAACATCTCAAGGCGAACGGTGTGGATCTCGAAGCCGCTCCGCTGTCCCTTGGGCCGCAGCTCAAATTTGACCCGGAAAAGGAAGAATTTTGCAGCTGCTGTGCCGGCGCGAATGCACTGCTTGACCGTGAATGGCGTGAGGGGTTCGTCTGCCCATCGGTCAACGAGGTCTGAAACGCAGAAGTCCGATGCCCTGAGATCCGAAGTGCAGAAATCGGTTGGTCAAGGAAATTTTTCTAAAAATTTCTCAAAAAGCGGACCTAATGGGTTGACAAAAAATGGACTGTGTGGCATAATGGGATTCAAACCGGTCGAAAACGGGTCGTTTCTGTGCAAGACCGGAAATTTTACCTTCACCCCCCTTTTGGAAAGGAAACTGAAATGAACCATATTTCCCGCCGTAATTTCCTCCGTACCACTCTTTACACGAGTGCCGCCGCCGGTGCTGTTTCCCCGACTTTCATGTTTGCGAACGATGGTCCGGCCGCGAACGATAAAATTGAATGCGCTGTTGTCGGTATCCGTGGACGCGGAGGTTCCCACATCAGCGGTTTCATCAACGATCCGCGTACCGTCATCACCTACCTCGTCGATGTTGACGAAGCCGTCGGTCAGTCCCGCTGCGATCAGGTCGAAAAGAAGCAGGGTTTCCGTCCGAAGTTCGTGAAAGACATGCGCGACGCCTTCGCTGACAAGAATCTCGACGTCGTCGGAAGTGCTACGCCGAACTTCTGGCACGGTCTGTCCGCGATCTGGGCGATGCAGGCCGGAAAAGACGTTTATGTCGAAAAACCTGCCACGCACAATCTCTTCGAAGGCAAGACCATGGTCGCTGCCGCGAAGAAGTACGGCCGCATGTGCCAGGTCGGTACCCAGTGCCGTTCCAATCCGGCTCTGCGTGATGCGATGAAATTCATGCATGAAGGCGGCATCGGCAAAGTCGATTTCGCCCGCGGTCTCTGCTACAAACGCCGCAAGTCCATCGGAGCGCTCGGCGACTACACGCAGAATATTCCGGGTTCCGTTGATTTCAACCTCTGGAGCGGCCCGGCGGTCTACACCGACCCGAAACTCACCCGCAAGCAGTTCCACTATGACTGGCACTGGCAGCGTCTCTACGGAAACGGCGACTCTGGAAACCAGGGTCCTCACCAGCTCGACATTGCCCGTTGGGGTCTTGGACTGATGCGTCACCCGAACAAAGTGGTCACCTACGGCGGCCGTCTCGGATACCAGGCCGAACGCAAGGACCCGAACTACGTCGATGCCGGCGACACGGCCAACACGGAAGTTTCCGTTTTCGATTACGGCGACAAGACCATCGTCTTTGAGACCCGCGGTCTGGAAACTCCGGATATTGACGGTGCCAAGATCGGCGTTGTGTTCTACGGAACCGAAGGCAAGCTCGTTCAGGTCCACTACGGTCTGTGCATCGCCTACGACAAGCAGGGCAACGTCATTAAGGAATTCAAGGGCGGCAGCGACCAGTTCCACTTTGGCAATTTCATCGATGCGGTCGTTTCCCGCGATGCGTCCAGCCTGAACGCTCCGATCCTCGACGGTCACCTTTCCGCAGCGATGGCCCACCTCGGAAATGCGAGCTACTATCTCGGCGAGAAAAACAAAGTCTCGGTCGACACGCTCTGCAAAGAGATGGAAAAGATCGAAAGCCGCGACGACAACAAAGACACCGTCCTGCGCACGGTCGAACATCTCAAGGCGAACGGCGTGGATCTTGAAGCCACTCCGCTGTCCCTTGGTCCGCAGCTCAAATTCGATCCGGAAAAGGAAGAATTCTGCGACTGCTGCGCCTACGCGAAAGACCAGCTCAACCGCGAATGGCGCGAAGGTTTCGTCTGCCCGTCCGTGGACGAAGTCTGAGTTCCTGAACGTTTGAATTTTTAAGATGAAAAGGGGGAAACGCGCCGTGTGTTTCCCTCTTTTTTTGTCGTTTCGGAAATCCCCAAAGTATGCAGTCCGCGTGTTTCCGAGAAATTTTCTGAAATATTTGATTCTGGACCTTGAAACTTTTGGCATTTGGAGTAAAATGGAGAAAGTTTCACACGAAATTTCCTTTTTTGAGAGATTTTTATGACCTCCGATAATTCACGCCCCACTTTCGACGGCGATTTTCAGCCGGATCCCGCACAATTTCAGGACCTCGCGCCCGGTTATTTTTTGGGTGAACACCAGAACTACCGTCTCGAGAAGAAGCTCGGCGAGGGCGGAATGGGGCAGACGTGGCTGGCGATGAAGGTCGTGGGAGGACGCGATTTTCAGAAAGTCGTCTGCAAGCTTCTTGTGCAGGAACTCCGCGACGATACCGACGCAATGAAGGAGGTCGAGCGCGTTTTTCACCTGACGCAGTCGCTCTACCATCCGAACATCTGCCCGCTTCTGGGGATCGATATGGACCCGGTTTTCGGAACGTTTCTCGTGATGGCGTACGCAGAAGGCGAGACGCTCCGCGAGTGGTTTCAGGCCCAGCCTGGTCACGAAAACGGCCTCCCAATGTCGTCTGTCCTTCCGATCCTGTATCCGATCGCCGACGCGCTGGACACGGTCCACCGAGAAGGCGTTTTTCACCGGGACGTGAAACCGGAAAACATCGTTTTCCGCAAACCGGGAGAGTTTGACCACCCGTGGCTTCTGGATTTCGGCATCGCCGCGCGCATTCACACTGAGGAGACGAACACGACGACCGGCAGAAGCCGCACCAACTCCGGAACGCCGGCATACATGGCTCCGGAACAGCATGTGGCCGACCCGCAGAACGCGTCCACGGACCAGTACTCGCTTGCCGTCCTGACGTACGAACTCCTTGCCGGCCGACTCCCATTCCCCGGCAGAAACCGTGAACACTACGCGGTACTGAAAACGCTCCCGCCCTCCCCGATCGCACACCTTGCCGCTTCCGTCAACAACGCTCTCTTCCGCGCCCTGAACCGGGAAATGACCGCCCGCTTCCCCACCTGCACCGCCTTTTTTGAAGCCCTCTGCAACGGTGAAGAACGGGAACGACAGGAACGGGAACGACAGGAACGGGAAAAAACTCCCCGTGAAAAATTGGAAGATGAACTGAAAGGACAGTTCCAATACAGTATCTCCGGTGATTCCGTCACGATCACGAAATACACCGGCTCCGCCTCCGCCGTCACCATCCCCCGCGGCGTGACGAGCATTGGAAATGGAGCGTTCTCCTACTGCTCCACCCTCACGTCCGTGACGATCCCCAACAGCGTGACGAGCATTGGATATTACGCGTTCAGCTGTTGCGGGCGCCTCACGTCGGTGACGATCCCCAACAGCGTGACGAGCATTGGATATTACGCGTTCAGCGGCTGCGATAGCCTCACGTCCGTGACGATTCCCGACAGCGTGACGAGCATTGGAAATTACGCGTTCTGCGACTGCAAGAACCTCACGTCGGTGATGATTCCCAACAGCGTGACGAGCATTGGAAATTACGCGTTCATCTTCTGCGAGAGCCTCACATCGGTGACGATCCCCAACGGCGTGACGAGCATTGGATACGCTCCATTTACCGGGTGCGATAAACTGACCGAGATCCAAGTCTCCGCGGGCAATACGCATTTCAAGAGCGTGGACGGAATCCTGTTCTCCGCCGACGGCAAAACGCTCATTCAGGTCCCGTGCGGCAAGGGCCTCACCGAATGCACCATCCCCAACAGCGTGACGAGCATTGGAAGTTACGCGTTCAGCTTCTGCGAGAGCCTCACGTCGGTGACGATCCCCAAAAGCGTGACGAGCATTGGAAATCGCGCGTTCATCGGTTGCAGAAGCCTCAAATCTGTGACGATCCCTGACAGTGTGACGAGTATTGGAGATGAGGTGTTCTCCAAGTGCACGAACCTCGTATCTGTAACGATCCCTAGCACTGTAAAGAGAATTGGAGAGAACGCGTTCGGCGGTTGCGAGAGCCTCACGATCTACGGCACGTCCGGGTCAGAGGCGGAGAAGTATGCGAAGAAACAGGAAATCCAATTTCAGGCAGTTGCCCCCGCTTCGGCGGCAAAATCTGCATCAACAACAGAAGTTTCCCGCGAGGAGCTTAAGGCTACATTGAAGAAATGGAAGTTCGAGTACACCATCGACGGCAACACCGTCACGATCACGAAATACACCGGCTCCGCCTCCGCCGTCACCATCCCTCACGGCGTGACGAGCATTGGAAATGAAGCGTTCTCCTACTGCTCCATCCTCACGTCCGTGACGATCCCCAACAGCGTGACGCGCATTGGAAAAAGAGCGTTCGACAGCTGCAAGAGTCTCACGTCCGTGACGATCCCCAACAGCGTGACGAGCATTGGATATTCCGCATTCCACGGTTGCAATAGCCTCACATCCGTGACGATCCCCGACAGTGTGACGAGCATTGGAAATTGGGTATTCTACAACTGTTCCAGCCTCACATCCGTGACGATCCCCGACAGCGTGACGAGCATTGGAGAGTTCGCGTTCTGGTACTGCGAGAACCTCAAATCCGTGACGATCCCCAACAGCGTGACGAGCATTGGGAGGGAAGCATTCGCTGGCTGTCCATTAATGGTCCAGCTGAAAGTCAAATGGTTCAAGCTGACGCACGGGATTTAGGTTGATTCGGCAGCCGCGTGCGGTTGGGCATCGTGATTTTTGCTGATGGGATCACTCTGAATGCACGGACGTGTACCGATTTTCGATTTTTTAAGTAGAAAAGGCGCAAGAGAGGATCTCAAAATTCTCTCTCCGCGCGAAACCTTTGCGCCTTGGCGCGAAAAAAAGAAACGCGTTTTTTTGAGAAACGGCAAAAATTCCCGAAAAATGGAGGATGAACAATGAAAGAGGTATTTCCTGCACTGCGGTTTCTTTTGGCGGTCGGTCTGGTTTTGGGGTTGGCAGCGGACGCGTTCGCGCAGAGGAAAGCGGTCCTGCCGGCGTTCGCGAAAAAAGTGCAGGCAGCGGGGATCTACGATGATTTTCCGGAACCGAAGCCGGGCGACTGGCAGTTTGAGCAGCGCGAGCCGGACCAGTCCTTTTCCCAGTATGTGCAGAGTCAGCCCGTTCGGGCAACGAAACAGCGAAAGTTCCTCTACGTGCAGACGCTTGGCGAGTTCACCGAAAAGCAGGAGGAGATCCTCGACAAAACGTGCGAATATCTTGAGATCTTCTACGGTCTGGAAGTGCGCCGTCTGAAACCGCTTTCGGACTCCATCGTGCCGAAAAAAGCGAGACGGATCCTGCCGGGAACGGCCGACCAGGAGCAGTTCAACGTCATGTACCTGCTGGAAAAGGTCCTCTATCCGCGTGTTCCGAAAAACGCGGCCGCCTGCCTGATGTTCACCTCGACGGATCTCTGGCCCGGAAATGACTGGAATTTCTGTTTCGGCTACGCTGCGTATCGGCACAGAGTCGGAGTCTGGTCGATCGCGCGGAACGGAGACCCGGAGGACGAGCAACAGTACACGGAAGTCCTCCGCCGCACGCTTCGTCTGGCGACTCACGAGACGGGCCATATGTTCTCGATGCTCCACTGCATCCGTCACCGATGCAATATGAACGGGAGTAACTCGCTCGAAGAGTCCGACACGCAGCCGCTGGAAATGTGTCCGGTATGTCTGGCGAAACTCCATTACGCGGTGAAATTCAATTTCCGCAAACGCTGGACGGCCCTTCAGGAATTTTACGAAGAAAACGCCCTGCTCCCCGAAGCGGAATTTGCCGAAGCGTGCCTCGAGGCGCAATGAACGAAAGACGAGGAATGAAATTTCATTCCGTTTCGTACACTTACAGTTTTCCCTAGCCTCCGCGTCTGCGACACTGGTCAAAATCGAGTGCGCGGGCAAGGATCTCCCGAGCGTCGGAAAGCCGGAGCTGATTCGCTGCGTCGGAAATGGCAGAGTCCGGATCGGGATGGATCTCGGCAAAGACCGCATCCACACCGACCGTCAGAGCCGCATTCATGAGAGGAGGGACGAACTCACGATTTCCGCCGCTGCTCGTACCGTTTCCTCCTGGTTTCTGTACACTATGCGTCGCATCAAACACGACCGGGAAACCAAGTTCCTGCATTTCGAGTATCCCCGTGAAATCAACCACAAGACGATGGTATCCGAACGACGTGCCGCGCTCGCAGAGGAGGATCTTTTCGTTTCCGGCTTCACAGAGTTTTGCCGCGGCATTCTTCATGTCGTCGGGTGCCATGAACTGTCCTTTCTTGACATTCACAGCCTTCCCGGTCCGTGCGGCCGCAACGAGAAGATCCGTTTGCCGTGCGAGAAACGCCGGGATCTGGAGCATATTAACGACTTCCCCCACCGCTGCGCACTGGATCGTTTCGTGAACGTCCGTGACGACCGGGACCCCGAACGTTTTTCGGACTTTCTCAAGGATCCGAAGTCCTTCTTCCAGACCAACGCCGCGCGGAGAGAAGATCGACGTCCGATTCGCTTTGTCGAACGACCCCTTAAAAACGAACGGAATGCGCAGTTCCTCGCAGATCTCCGTCAGTTTTTCTGCCGTTTCCAAGACCATCGTTTCCCCTTCGAGCGCGCACGGCCCTGCGATGAGCGTAAACGTCTCGGCATCCGCTCCGCCGACGCTGACTTTCGGAGCGATCTCAATTTTTCGACTCGGCATCTTTCCCTCCGCTGAACAGGAACCCCAAAAACATCTTACGGCACCATTATATCAGAAATTTTCTGAAAATGCAAGGAGGACTCCAGAAATACAGGATCACCGTCGCCATCCCCTCCCCCTTGACACAAAATCGCGGTTTGGTACAATATAAACTACCATTTAGGTAGAAAAGGAGAACAAAAGCATGAGCGCTAAAAAACTTCATCCGGAAACGCTTGCGATCCATGCAGGTCAGACGCCGGATCCCGTCACGATGTCGCGGGCCGTCCCGGTCTATCGGACGACAGCGTTTAATTTCAGAGACTCGCAGCACGGTGCGGATCTTTTCGCGCTGAAGGAGATGGGAAATATTTACGCCCGGCTGATGAATCCAACGAACGACGTACTCGAAAAACGCATCGCGGCTCTCGAAGGCGGCGCGGCTGCCGTGACGTTTGCAAGCGGGACAGCAGCAATCTACTTTACCGTAACGAATATCCTTCAGCAGGGGGACGAACTCGTCTCTTCAAGCAGTTTGTACGGCGGAACGTTCACCCAATTCGACGCGATACTTCCGCAGCAGAGGATCACGACGCGGTTTGCGCCGGTGAACGATTTTGAGAAGACAGAGGCGCTGATCTCGGAACGGACACGCGCGCTTTTCGTGGAAACGATCGGGAATCCGTCGCTCGATACCGCAGATCTTGAAGGCTATGCCAAACTCGCGCAAAAGTACCATTTACCATTGATCGTAGACGCGACATTCACCCCGCCGACGCTCCTTCGGCCAATAGAATATGGTGCAAATATCGTGATCCACTCCATGTCGAAATGGATCGGCGGACACGGAACGGGGATCGGCGGTATCGTGACAGACGCGGGAAATTTTGACTGGACGGACACGAAATTTGGACTGTACAACGAACCGGACCGGGGATACCATGGATTGCGTTTCGCACATGATTTAGGGAATCTGAACCCGCTTGCATTCGCACTTCGCCTCCGTATCGTCGGATTGCGGAATCTGGGACCTACACTTTCTCCTGACTCGGCATGGCAGTTTCTGCAGGGAGTCGAAACGCTCCCGCTCCGGATGGAACGGCACAGTCAAAATGCGCTGGCTGCTGCGAAATTTTTAAGTACACACCCCAAAGTAAAGTGGGTCCGATACCCTGGCCTTGAAAAAGACCCATCGTTCCCGCTCGCGCAAAAGTACCTCACAAACGGCGCCGGCGGCATGGTCGTCTTCGGAGTTCACGGAGGAAGCGCGGAGGCGCGGAAAGTCGTGGACAGCACACCGCTTTTCAGCATTCTGGCAAACGTCGGCGACGCGAAAAGCCTCATCATCCACCCCGCAAGCACGACGCACTCGCAGCTGCCGGACGACGCGCTCCGACACGCGGGGATCGCTCCGGAAATGATCCGTCTGTCGATCGGTTTGGAGCACATCGAAGACATCCTCGACGCTCTAAACGAAGGGCTGCACTAAGAATATGGGAAGTCCCAATGGGGAAACTGGAAAAATTCTCCCCTGTTTTAAGAGAGGCAGATCGCGAAGTGAGGCGGAGGGGGTAGTGTGCGGCGATACAGCGCGTATGCGCATTTGCCGCGCGGAAGTAAGAAAAAACTTAGAATTCGGCCGAATGGCTGACGCAAAACATCAACTCCCGGCGAAAGTGCTGCGCTCTATTTCTCCGGGACTGGATCTGCCAGAACTGCGCGGAAGCCAAGGTTGAACCCTCGAGAATCCGGCATACGCCAGCCCCGCTCCGCAGAGCGACAGAACTGAGCGTCGTAATACCAGCCGCAGCACCCTCGGTTGACCCGGAGCGATCCGCTAGAAGGGCCTGTCGGGTCGCTCGTTGGCGAACTCGGCGTAATAATTTTCACCGTACCAGTTCTGACACCACTCCCACACATTACCGTACATGTCGTAAAGTCCCCAAGCATTCGGCTGCTTTTGGCCAACCGGATGAGTTTTACCACCGCAGTTGTTCCTGTACCAGCCCATCTGATCAAGATCTCCAGCACACGCCGTCGTCGTACCTGCCCAACACGCATACTCCCACTGCGCCTCCATTGCTAAACTCACCGTCATGCCAAGTTTCGATGCAAGTTTACGACAAAACTCATCGCATTCCATCCAACTCACATGATCCACTGGATCCTGGGATCCCTTCTCATTCTTCTTATCGCCATTCTCATTTTTCTTATCGCCATTCTCATTTTTCTTATCGCCATTCTCATTTTTCTTATCGCCATTCTCATTTTTCTTATCGCCATTCTCATTCATCTTATCGCCATTCTCATTCATCTTGTCGCCCATCACGCTCTGCCACATCGCCTGCGTCACTTCCGTCTCGAGCATCCAGAAGCCGTGCGTCAGCGTTACTTCATGCTGCTTTTCGTCATTATCACGCCCTGCTTCATTGGATGGACTCCCCATCATGAACGTGCCCGGCGGACACCAGCGGAAAGCGTAATCGATGCCGTCGACGGTCCAGACACGGCGGCCGCCGGCTTTGTAAGTTGCCAGTTCCTCTGCACGGACCGTCAAGACGCACGCGAACAGAAACAGGAACATAAATAGAATTCGTTTCATAAACTTCTCCTGGATCTTCGAATGAAAGTTGAACGCGTTGAAAATCTTACAGTACAGGAAATTGTGATCCTGTCAAGGGGGGGATATAAATTTTGTGAAAATTGGTCCCTCTTTCAAGAAAAAAAACGACTTGCAGTCTCCCGCAAGCCGTTTTAGGAAGTGTGTTCGGGGGTTTGTGTCAGAATCTTATGACCGCATCGCAGGAGACGGTGAACTGGTAGTTTGCCGAGTTGCGGTCATAGGCGTAGAAGGTCTCGCCGTCCACATCCAGTTCAAGGTCGCAGTAGTCCCAGCGCATTTCGGGACGAACGGTCAGCCAGGGACACGGATCCCAGTTCGCGCCGAAGGTCCAGGAGAAGTAATTCACGCCCACGTTGGCAAACGTCGTGTTCTGACCGCCGGTGACAGCCGTGTTTTCCTTGTCGCAGAACCACTCGAACCGCGCTCCGAGCGTCAGTGTGTCGCTCATGCAGTAGAAGAGGTAGTTGCTGAATCCGTACCAATTCCGTCCCTTGAACGTCGAGTCGTCCAGAATGTCGTAGACCTCCGCGTCGTTCGTTCCGTAGTTGAATTCTGCCACATACGCGAGCCGGTCGGTGAGCTTGAATTTCGCGAAAACGTCCACGACGGTGGAGTTTGCGCCCTCATCGTGTCCGTTTGCCTGGAAAGCAGCGGCGGACTGTTTCCCGCTCATCACGAGGGCGGAAAGCGCAAAGTTTCCGCACAGATTTTCATAGGCCGCGCCAACGACGAAAGAAAAATGATCTTCCGGCGTATCGAAGGCGTTCCACTCATTGACGGCGCCCGCGATGATGCTCAGACTGTCCGTGATCTTCCAGTCGGTCATGACGCCCGTCATGCTGGTCGGCATACCGTAAACGCTCGTGTAGGAGCGGGAGTAGAAGAAGTTCTGATTTGCCTGATTCGACTCAAACCCCATGACGGAATGGAAATGGCCGATCTTCACATCGACGCCGCGGAGGATCGGAGCGTAGATCTCGCCATACGCCTGCGGAAGCGCCATTCCGTAGAGACTGCGCGAGGCGCGGAATCCCGGGTCGTCCCCCATGCTGTTCCAGTGCGGCTGGTTGTCCGTGTCGGTTTCCAGCCCCGCAGCGGTCATGTAGTAGTAATCCGTCCCGAACATGACGTCGATGCGTCCTCCGATGGACCACTGACTCCCCTTCATGACGTGACGGCCGAAGGAAAGGTAGGCCTGATTCATCTGGTAGCCTTCCCGGTCATTCACCGCCATCGGCTCGCCGTTCGTGCTGGAATTGCTGCTTACATTGAAACCCTGCGCAATGTATCCCTCCACAAAGAGACAGCCCGGCCCCAAGATCCCGCCTCCGCACGGTGCGCAATACGGAGCACAGAAATCACTCAGAAACAATCCGTCACACGGCATCGGCATCCCAGCGTACTCGTCCATGACTGGAGTACCTTCCATGACCGGTGTGCTTTCAGCCGGGAAACTGCCGTCCGGAGTGTATGCCGGAATTCCAGCCTGCGGATCTGCCGGGTAATTCGGAGCCGCTTCGTAAACCGTCGGAGCAGAGGGTGCGAGCGGTGCGGAGGGCGGTGCGAGCGGTCCCTGCGTCTGTACCGGAGTCACGCCGGCGTACTGGGCCGGAACGACATTCCGATCAGAAACCGGCACGGAAAATCGCGACTGGACCGGCGTCTCTTCAGCAAGCTGGATCGAATCAGGGATCGCTCCCTGCCCTGAAACGTTCGCAGTGAACGACAGGAGCGCAAGCAGCCCCGCGCTTAAAATCTTTCTGGATACAAACAGTTTCTGAGTCATTTTGAATTCCTTCTGACTGAAAAACACGATACACACTTCCATCCTATTGGATACTATTGGTATCGGAAGTACCTGTTCGGAAGTTTAGGTAAAATTTAACGATTCTTGAAAATTTTCCGATTATGCAGATCTTAACGAACAAAACGAGACAAAATGCTTAGAATTTGTGCCGGAGAATGAAGTTAAATACCGGCAGTAAAATAGCTAGAAAAGATGCAGATGAGCCCAAAGTGAACGTGATCGAGTCGTTTTGGCCTGTTGAGAAGCGCCTAAGTTCAAAAGAGAAAAAGGGGGGGGCCCAGGACGACAGATCCGGCCCCTAACACATAAGCTCTAATAGTTCCGTCGATCGCAGAGGCGGTCAGCAGCAGGAGAGCGCCAGTCACGGCGTCTCCATTTTTCCTTGCGAGCCGTTTTTATCGCTTTTTATTCATGAATCTTTCCCAGAACGCCATCAGTTTAGGGAAATAAATACTTAAAAAACGTTTTTTTCGAGTGTGAAAAAGCCAGATCTCTCCAGCGACGGAATCTTTCGTGAATTCAAGGCAGCCGCGATTCTGCATCTCAAGCTCCTCCTTCCCTCCGGCAACTGAAACCAGCATAATATACTGAAACACCCATGAATGAATGTCGTCAAAAAACAATTTGCGCATTCCTAATGGGAGCTTTCGGAATCGGCACGTTTCCTCCCCCTCCGTCAGCGGCTCAATGGTCGCAGTCGCTTTCTCGATCTTCATGGAAAGATCCGCAAAAAATTTCGGCAATGTTTTCCATGTAAAGAAATGTATATGTGTTTGATCCAGAAGCCCAGTCTGAGTATAATTGAACTCATCGTGGATGAGCTGAAGTTTAATGCTGATGTGCGCCAGATTCGGAAGCGAAATGAGAAAAAATCCGGCAGGTCTTAGGAATTTTTTCAATTTCTCCAAGACTTGATCCGGTTCCGTAAGGTGTTCCAGAACGTCGCCAAGAATGATATAGTCAAAAAGTCCATGAAGATGAGGAAATTCCGAGCCGGAAAAAACGTTTAGATCGACCTGATGCAGTTCACGATACGCACCGGACTTCCGTGCATTTTCCAGACTGAATTCATTATAATCCATACCGTAAACTGCACAGTTTTTATTCTGAAAAAGCACTTTCCCCAATTCCCCATTCGCACAGCCAACATCCAGCACTGCTGCATTCTCCGGGATGAACTGATATTGGATCACCCACGTATTATTCGGGTTCTCAAAGTAAATATTCCCCTGATAAGATCTGCTGCGTTCCTGAAGATCCATACTCACTCCAACTCAAAATCGATTGGATCTGCCGTAGACTCCAGCCATGAAAAATGACTGAAAGTCCGTCCATAGTACCCTTTGGACAAATCGTATCCATACATATTTTGCGCACTTACGTTCAAAAGAGCAGCCTGCGTCCATTCATCCACCAGAGCCAAACTTCCGCGGAAGGCCCCCTGCTCCTTGATCGTAACGTAAAGCGGATATTCGCCAGGACTAAGCTGTACTTCCGGAATATGAAAAAGGATCTTGCCGCTCTTTTTCAGCTTGGAAAGTCTTCTAGGTGTGATGTAGGTGTTGATCTCGAAAACATAATCCATCACATTTCCGAAAACGACCTGAATGACCGGATTTTGAACAGGCGCAAACGATTCATACTCAACTTCCACGAAAAGTTCGCGTCCAATATCTGCGATATAGACCGGCGAAAGCTGATCCGGCGAATTGCCGAGCAGTACTTTTTTGATCCGTGCGCGTCCGTCTCCCGCACGAAGCTCATAGTGATCACGCTGACGGGCCGATCCCTCTTCGTCCCATCCTTTCAGATACCGGCCGATCACGTCTTCCGGAGCACCGTCGTCAATGAGTTCTCCCTTTTTCAGGAGGATCGCGCGTGAGCAAAGCTGGCGGACGGCGGCCATGTTGTGCGAGACGAAAAGGACGGTCCGGCCGGCATTCGCCACGTCTTTCATCTTGCCGAGGCATTTTTTCTGGAATTGCGAATCGCCAACGGAAAGCACCTCATCCACGATCAGGATGTCCGGTTCCAAGTGTGCTGCGACGGCGAATCCCAAGCGTGCCGCCATGCCGGAGGAGTAACGTTTGACCGGAGTGTCAAGGAAGGCTTCCACGCCGGAGAAATCAACGATCGAGTCGAAATTCCGGTCGATCTCCTGCCGGGTCATGCCGAGGATCGCGCCATTGAGGTAGATATTCTCACGGCCGGTCAAGTCTCCGTGAAATCCCGCACCGACTTCGATCAACGCACGAAGTCGTCCGTGGACCTTCATCGAGCCGCGGTTGGGGGCGATGATTTGGGAAAGGATCTTCAAAAGCGTGCTTTTTCCCGCACCATTATGGCCGATGATCCCGAGACGTTCCCCTTCTTCCACTTTGAAATCGACGTCGGAAAGCGCCCAAAAATCCTTCTTTGAAAGTTCATCCCGGCGAGGACCAAATCCCGCGAGGCCTTTCAGCAATGCAGGGATCGCATCGCGCAGTGAATCGTGAAACTCCCCCCGATGGAACTTTTTCCAAACATGATTTAATTCAAGTGCGATCGCCATTTTTACTGACCTGCCGAATTCCCATAAACATACTTTCCCTTTTTATCGGCACATTCCCAAAAGAACTTAAACTCCCACCCCCTGTACGGAAGTCCGCTTCGCCATTTCACATTTCGCACGATGAGTTCCGCTTCCGAAGCCGCAGGAGAAATGAAGCAGATTTCGCAGCCTGCAGCGCCGCAGCTTCAGGGAAAGTCGAGCAGTTGTGGAACAGTTAAGGAAATTCCATTACTTCACGCACCCTTTGACCCACTGCATGACGACTCCCGCCTGCGTGCCAGTTGCGTGTCCGCGATGCGGCTCCGTGAGGATCGCTTTATCCTTCGCCGGAATGACGTTGAACGCAGCGTAGACCGAGCTTGGACTGCACGTCGTGTCGATGAATCCAACCGTTAAACGGACCGGGCACTGGATCCCGCGCGCAAAATTGACGGCATCAAAGTAGGGACCCATTTCCTCCACACCTTCCGCCTGTACCGTATCATAGAGTTTCGGCCATCCGGGACTTCGGCCGAGTTTCGCGCCGCCGTGGTCACAGATCGCGGGAACATTTCCGCTGATGTGCGTGAACTTTCCGTTCAAACCGCCGAGGATCAGAGCACTTCCGCCCCCCTGGCTCGTTCCGTAGTATCCAACGCGCGAGTCATCCGTGTCCGGCCGATCAAGCACGTAGTCCATCACGCGGTCGATCCCGAGATAGGCATTCCGGAAGAAGTAGTGTTCCCGGTCCGGCGCACCGTGGTAGCAGTAGCGGATCCCAAGTTTTTCGTTGAATTCGTCGTACTGTTTCTGGCGTTCTTCCTGCGTCAGCCCCACCGGGTACGGAAAGATCGGCATACTCAGAACGACGAATCCCTCTTTCGCCAGTCGTGTTTCCGGTCCAAATCCAGGTCCCGCCCACGAAACGGACACGAGGACCGGGAAAGGTCCCTCACCTGCTGGGACTGCCAGAAATCCGTGCGCACGCTGACCGTCAAACGTCGCCATGCTGATCCGGTAGATCGTCTGCGCGGAGTCGGAAAGGGAGTCGATCTTCTCGAGCTGCAAGTCCGCAGGAACTTCTTCACGGAGTTTCTTTTGAAGCCCGCGCCAGTAGGTCCAGAAATCGTCGGGCATCGGCTGCGCAGGCTGGATCTTTTCCGGTTCAAAACCAGCACCGCCAAGGCCGGAGACTTTTCCGCAGACTGCCCGGAGACTCAAAAAGCCCGGCACGTCCATTTTTCCGGAAACGGTCAGCGGATTCGCCGCGGAAAGATCCCGCGTTTCACGGCGCAGTTCCTTGCGGAAATCATTCTGAAAGATCAGCTCGACGGACCCTTCCGTCACGGCCGCACCGTTTTCGTCGAGGACCGAAATGATGAAATTCGCCGACTCGTTCAGCGTGTACGTGTGCGATCCTCGGTCCAAATCGACTTCCACCTTTGCGGCATCCGCCCATACAGACGCGACGAACGCAAAGAGAAAAATCAAAGAAAGCATTTTTTTCATGAGAACTCCCTCAAACTAAAGGCTGGTAAA
Organism: Thermoguttaceae bacterium; assembly: GCA_017403345.1. Taxonomy (GTDB): domain Bacteria; phylum Planctomycetota; class Planctomycetia; order Pirellulales; family Thermoguttaceae; genus RGIG3701. Next base: position 31,882 of record JAFQOH010000236.1, on the reverse strand, counting down.
AAATCAAGGACCTTCCAAAATTTGGGCAAAATTCGGGCAAAATTCGATCCAAAAGCAAATACTCATTCCGGGATCCCGAGCCGTTTTCGGAGCCATTCCTGCGCCAAAGCGTGCATTTCTCCGGTCTCATGCCCGCCGAGAAGCTCATGCGCGACCGCTTTGTCCGGCGACGGAATCTGATTAAATGCAGCGTAGACCGTTGACGGATTGCAAACGGGATCCCGAAATCCCGCAGTCATACGTATCGGCGTGTGCACGAAACGGGCAAAATTCACCCCGTCAAAGTACGGTCCCACTTTTTGAACGGCAGGATCCTGTACGTTTTCGTAGAGTTTGGAACCGCCCGGAGCTCTCCCTGCCAGTGCCGCCCCATGGTCGCAGTAACCCGGAATACTCGAAACGACGGCAGAAAGATGCGGCGAAAGCGCAGCAAGCGCAAGACCGTAAAATCCCCCTTGGCTCACACCGGAGAATCCGATGCGCGACGCATCCACCTCCGGCATCGACGCAAGAAAATCAACCGCCCGGCAGGCCGCAAGGATGGAATTCCGATGAAAGTAGGACTCTCGGTCCATCGCATTTTTCCAGACGTACCGTCTCCTGCCGCACTGTTCCCGCTCAAAAGTCTCAAACTGCACACGACGGCGTTCCGGATCAAGATCCACTGGATACGGAAAGACATTCAGCACCAAAACAGCCGTCCCTTTACTGACACGGCTCCGTACGGGACCGCTTCCTGGCCCCGCACCGGGAACCATGACCATTGCAGGAAACGGCCCCGGTTTCTTTTTCGGAAGCGCGAGCCAGCCGAAACGGCATTCTCCGTCAAGTGTGGGGATCGTGACTTGAAAGATCTTCATGGAACTCGTACTGTGCGAGACGGTCTCTTCCAGATGAACGGCGTCAGACAGCGCATTTTGAAGGGCTAAACGCTCTTTCCAAAACGAAAAGAAATCTTCCGGCATTTCCTGACCAGGCGTGATCTTTTCCGGATCAAACGCAAAACCGGCAGTTTCTAAAAACGCAGCACCTTCCCCTTCGAGCTCCGAATGCCTTTCCATCTCCGGCTCAAAGACGGCCGTGAGGGTAAGAAAAGCAGGATGCGCGAGCGTTTCGGAAACGCAGATCGGCTCAGCGTCCCGGAGAGCAAATTCGTGCCGGCTCACCGTTTCGCCGAAATCGTTCTGAAAGTGCAGAGAAAGCCTCCCGGAATCCGCGGGTCTCCCAGCATCATCCGTCATGCAGATCCGCATCTCCGCCTGTTCGCCGCACCGGAAAACGCGCTCTTTACGCTGCGGCTCGATCGAAATGGAAAATTTCGTCACGGTCCCGCTCAGTTTTCGTATCCATTCGGATGCTTAACGTGCCAATTCCACGCACTCTGAATGATCGATCTCAGGTCTGGGAACTGCGGATCCCAGCCGAGTTCGCGGCGGATCGTTTCGCTTCCGGCAATGAGCACAGCCGGGTCGCCTTCACGGCGGGGAGTGATCTCTGCCGGAATGGGATGGCCGGTGACTTCGCGTGCCGTCTCGATGACCTGCTTGACGGAGTACCCCTGCCCGTTCCCGAGATTATATTTGCAGCTCTCGCCGCCTTTGAGCAGTTTTTCAAGCGCGAGAATGTGCGCCTGCGCGAGGTCCGCGATGTGGATGTAGTCGCGGATGCACGTTCCGTCCGGCGTATCGTAATCGTCGCCAAAAACCATGATCTTCTCGCGTTTTCCCTGCGCGACCTGAAGCACGAGCGGAATGAGATGGCACTCCGGATCATGCGCCTCTCCGCGTTCCTCGCTCGCGCCGGCAGCATTAAAGTAGCGCAGTGCAACGTAACGAAATCCCTTCACACGGTCCAGCCAGTAGAGGTAACGCTCGATGATGGCTTTGGATTCACCGTACGGACTGCCCGGCACGATGCGTTCCTTCTCGGTGATCGGCATCGATTCCGGATCGTCAAAGAGATTCGCGGTACTGGAAAGGATGAATTTGTCGATCCCCGTTTCGAGCATCGCAGAAAGGAGATTCGCGGCATTGGAAACGTTTTCTCCAAGATACTTAAACGGATCTTGAACCGACTCGCCAACGAGCGAATAAGCCGCAAAGTGCATGACTGCGTCCGGTTTGTGGGTCTGCAGAGCCGAAAGGATATCCTCTTTCTTCGCCAGATCGCCGAGCACAAACTCCGCTTTAGGATGCACTGCCTCTCGGTGCCCCTGATATAAATTATCAAAAACCACCACATCATATCCAGCCTCTACGAGCTTCTCAACCGTCACGCTTCCAATATATCCGGCACCTCCGGTCACGAGGACTTTCATTTTCTCTCTCCTTTTCAGTTTTAAATATCAGGTACTCTTTTAAATACTAGGCACTTTGAAAGAAACGAAATATTTCGCTGTTTCTAAGTTTTCATTTTACTCTTTTTTCAAATTTCGACAAGCCCCGCAAAAATAAAATTTTAAGAAAAGCAGAGAAAAGAGCATGATTTTTTCGTTTTTCCATGAAGTTGGGTTTACTTTTCATACGATTTCTGGTAAAATACAGAATTGTCGCCTTAGAGACCTGATCTTACAGGCGGCTGCACACACTACATTACGTTCAGATTTCGGGAAAATCAAATAGAAAACGCAGAAAAGGAATTCGTCATGGCTGGAATTTTAGGAATCGTTGGTTCACCGCTTGCTTCAGATATCTTCCCTCAAATGCTCCGTTTTGCGCAGCTCTACCCATGGTATGAGACTCGATTTTCACGCCATAATCTCGCAACCTGCGGGCTGAAAGACCTTGGCGAGTGTGCCGTACGGGGGGATTTTACGCTCCTTCTTTACGGTGAGATCTTCAAAATGCCGACCCCAGCGGCTGACAATTCCATCACACTGAATATTCAGACTGCCGTCAACGCCGACGCTCCAGAGATCCACGCACAGGCCCCCTGCGTTCAGGAACCCGCCGTCAACGCCGACACACCGGAGATCCACGCACAGGCCCCCTGCGTTCAGGAACCCGCCGTCAACGCCGACGCTCCAGAGATCCACGCACAGGAACTCCGCGTTCAGGAACCCGCCGTCAACGCCGACACACCAGTGCAGCAGAGCGTTCCAAATTCCTGCGTGCAGAACGTTTCTCTGAAAGATGGATCCGCTCCAATTACAGTTGCCGAGCGGCTTCTGGATGGGCTTCTGACTTACGGCAAAGAATTTCTCGCAAACGTGGAAGGGCGTTTTCAAGGAGTGCTCTGGGACTCGCGAAATCAGGTACTTTCGATCTTCTGTGACCAATTCGCAACGCGTCCTCTTTACTGGACCCAGACGGCAGATGGTTTCCTTTTTGCGCCGCAGCTCAAAACGCTGCTCCAGTGCCCCGCGGTAAGTCGGAAAATAAATCGGGAAGCGCTGGTCGATTTCTTCACGTGGGGCCACTATCTGCATACTCACACGAGTATCGAAGGGATCGAAGTTCTCCCTCCGTCCGGTTTCTTTACGTGGGATCGGCAAACTGGTCAGGTCACGCGTACGCGTTACGCTTCTTTTCCTGTCGGCGGTCCAGCCAGCACGGTGGACGAAGTTGCCGAGGCGTTCCGAATGTCGGTCCGTCAGCAGGGAGAAAAATACACGCTCAACGAAAACGGTATGACCGGGTTCGGCATCTCTCTTTCAGGGGGGCTTGATGCACGTTCCATTTTAGGACTTCTTCCCTCAGAGATCCAGGAAAAGATGAAGTCCGTCGCGCTTGGTGTCCCTGGAAGCGCAGACCACCTGCTTGCGGCACAGCTTGCAAAGTGTGTAGGCACGCAGCATTTCAATTACGAACTGAATCCGAATTTTCTGCAAAAGTATGAAAACTCACTCACAGAGATGGTGCGTCTGACGGATGGGCAGTACCTTTCCTCGAGTATCGTCATCCCGACACTTGATTTTTATCGTGAAATACAGATCCGAACCCTTTTCCGCGGGCATGCCGGAGAACTTTTCCACATGAGCAAAGCGTATGCGTTTTCGATGACCGAAGAGGAACGGAAAACGATGGCGGAAGGACGTCTTTCGCCAAAGATCTGGGCATTCCAGCACCTTCAGGCGTACATGCTGGACGGAGTCAACTCGGATCTTCTCCTTGGGATCCCGCGCTCGGAATGTACGCGGATCGCTCGGGATTCACTTTACCGCGCGATCGACGAGACCGGCGAAGAACGTGAAGGAGCGATCTGGCATCTCTATCTTGCACAGCGTGTTTTCCGTGAGATCCCGCTTTCGATGCGCAAATTCGACTCCCACGTCAATGTGCGTCTTCCGTTCCTCAGCCGCGGGATCGCAGACGCCATTCTCCGCCTCCCCACAAAGTACCGCATGGGAGAAACGATCCAGCATCAGATCCTAAAACGCTGGCGTCCTGATTTTCTCAAGGTCCGCAACGTAAATACCGGCACGTTCATCGGCGCTTGGCCGATCGTTCAGAAAGCCGCGCATCTGCATCAGCGGATCCTCGCCAAACTCAACGTTCCCGGAACTCAGCCGTACGAAAAAATGGGACTTTGGCTTCGTTCCGATCTGAAACCACTCGTGCGGCGTCTGCTTTTGGAAGACGGCGGACTCTCCGGACGCGGGATCATCCATCCGGATACGATCCGTGAGGTCGTGCGTGCGCACAATGAAGGCAAAAATCACACGTACCTGATCCTTGCGCTCCTGATCATGGAAAAACAGATCCGTTTCCTGGAACTTTGACGCACGTGAGAACGGGATTCAGTCTGTTTCCGATCCCGCACCATTCTGGGCTTCCTCCAAAAGCCTAGGATGGAGCTGTTTGGTACTCTGGATCCCAAGTTCCTTCCAATTTTCGAATTGACGTACAAGATTTCCGCGTCCGGCCACAAACTGTTTTTGGGTGTGCGAGTACACATCCCGTGCAGAGTCTAACGCCGTGCCGAGACGGACGAAATTTTCGGAGATCCCGGCAAACTTTTCGTAGATCCGCGTCGCGCTGTCGATGATCTTGCGCACATTTTCCGCCTGTTGGTGTCCCTGCCAGATGAGCCGGATCGTGTTGAGGGCAAGCATGAGCGTCGCAGGATTCACCAGCAGAACGCGTTTCCGGTACGCTTCCACAAGCAGCCCCGGTTCCCTTTCCATTGCGAGCAGCCAGCTTCCTTCATTCGGGATGAACATCAGGACGCAGCCGACAGTGCCTTTCAATTTCCCAGCATAATTTTTTTCGGAAAGCTCGTCTATGTGTTTTTTCACGGACTGCACATGCTTCCGGACAGCACTCTCTCGTTCATTTTCATCCTCCGCCATCATGAAAGCTAGGTAGTGCGTGATGGAAACTTTCGAATCCACGATCAAAAACTGCTCTTCCAGCCCACGCGCTCCATTTTCACCGTCAGAAACGCTGCCGATGGTTTCCGCACAGCGCGGCAGACGGATCTTGATGTCCGGAATGAGCGTCTTTCCGTCTTCATCTTTCTCATGCGCCTGAATGAAAAAGTCACGTCCTTCCGTCAATCCGGAGGCGTCCAGAATGTTTTTCAGGACCGCTTCTCCCCAGTTTCCCTGTTTTTTGGGATCTGCTTTCAGCGCGCGCGTAAGCTCCTCCGTATCCTTCCGAAGAAGCAGCGTCTGTTCCGTTAATCCTCGAACCACCTGTTCGACCGTCGTTTTCAGCTCCGCCTGCTGGGTCTGATGGCGGGAAAAGGCGTCGGTGAAATTCTGGATCTTTTCACGAAGCGGGAGAAGGAGTCGATCGACATTTTCCTGATTCGATTCCTGAAGTTTCTTCTGCTGCGATTCCAGATGCTCTGCCGACAGCCCGGCAACCTCCGCTTTCAAGAGTTTCAGAGTTTGGGTCCAGCGCAGCTGGGCATCCTCCTGGACCTTCCGCAGCTCCTCCTCGGCACGTACTCGCGTTTCTTCAAGACGTTCCTCAAAAAACTGCATCTCGCGGGCCAACTGTTCCTGAAGTTTCAATACTTCCGCTTCTTTTCTGGCTTCCAACTCCGCACGTTCTTTTTCAAACCCCTCGTTTGCCTGCTGCAGGAGCCGCTCATACCAAACCTTCGTCTCTGCCGCTTTTTCAATGGCCGCAAGCAGTTTTTCTTCCGATTTCACCGTATCAGCGCGCCCTTTAAAAAGAAGAACGACGAACGTGAGTCCACCTCCCAGAAGAGCTCCGATACCCAAATAAACGAGCGTTTCCATTCACGATCCTCCTGTGCGTTTCAAGACACTCTCAGCAAACGATCCAACTTACGCTACATTTTAACACGAAACGACATGCTGTCAAGCGGGACTCCAGCCTCTGCCGGCGAACCGCTCTTTGCATCCAGCCGGGACGGAGAAGGCCATGCTTTCCATCCCGGCGAATTGAACCATCCCGCAGAGTGAGTTCTCCGCAGAGTAAGTTCCCCCTTCCATGGGAGCGCCAGGAGAAGAGATCAACGTTTCCGAAGGATCAAAATTCCTTCTTTTTCTAGCCGTTCTGTACCGACACAGGCAGAATCGGAGATGATCTTAAAGTTTCCGGCAGGACACGCATCCGGGAAGAGCCGAATTTCCAAGACGGCCCCGGACTCCACCGCTTTTTTCGCCGCGTCGGAAAGTTCCACTGCAAAAACAGCGTTTTCTGCCGTGAAGTTTCCAGTGACGGCCAGCGAGGTGAACTTTTCTTTGGAATCAACGCGGAAAAGGACGCGGGAATCTTTCATCTCAAAGTTTCCGTCAAGTTTCGCGTTTCCGACCGGCTCCAGAGTTCCGCCCTGCTGGAGGAACGTATCGTTCACCATGAAACCGCGGGCGAGGATCGTCTCGGTACGCAGCGTGCCGCCGGTCATTTCCATCGGAGCGGAGACGATGCCGGAGTACGGGATCTCCGGATCGGAAAGGACGTTGGCGATGCCGTCTCCAGAAAGATGAAAGAGCGGTTTGCGTCCGGCCGTCATGCTGAAAATGCGCGGAGTGTTGAGGGTGCCGCCGGAGAGGAAGTACTCGCCCGTCTCGCCGCCTCGGAATTCATTGGAGCCATGGCGGGTGCCGGCAAACTGAACGCCCGCACAGCAGCTGTTCATGTCGTCTGCCGAGTAGTTTTCGATGAAACCGGGGTTCGTACGGACTCCCCAGGCAGAATTCGTCCCGCGGATGTTCGCAATGCCGCCAGTCTGGCGCACGATACTGTTTCCGGAGTAAAAACCGACGACGAACTGACCGTCTGCGCGGAGTTCACCGCCGTGAATGTTCAGGTACGCTTCTCCATGGGAACCGAGCGTCAGACCGAGCCGGGTGTGGAAAAGTCCGTCGTTGAGCGTGAATTCCGTCGCGCCTAGGTTCGTTTCGCCGAAGAGGACGTTACCGCCGGCAAGAAGTTCCCCGCCGTTCATCTCGATGACGGAATCGCCCGCGTCACCGAAGTTGACCGGTCCCATGACTTTGAGCTGGCCGCCGTCGATAGTCAGTTTTCCGAACGTTTCTTTGGCGTTTCCGAGCGTGAAGGAGATCGTTTCGAGATTTCCGCGAAGAGTGAGACACCCTTTCGAACCGGGTTCCTGAGCAATGAAAATGGAGGAGGCCGTCGCGCTTGCGTCTTTCGCGAGCGTAACGTCCGCTTCACCTGCGGTACCAAAACTCACGGCAGAAAGCGTCGTTTTCGGAGAGCAGATCTCAAGTTCCGCTTTCGTTCCAGGCGCGTTGGCGAGAACGAGCGTCTCAAGTGTCGTCTTTTCCGCGTCGATGACCGCTTTTGCATTCGGATGGTCTGCCGTCCCCATCACGATCTGCGAGGATTTTTTGGGGGTGAAATTCTTTTCGTTTTCAAAATCGCCGTCGGTGCCGATCCATTCGCACATTTCTGAATCGCCGGCCAGCGCGATGGCCATCAGGTCCGGACGGTCCGTCGTGACGCTGTCCACACCCATGACGAGCAGTTTTTTCATGATCGTTAGGTCATTCACGGTCCAGACCCAAACGCGGACCCCTTCGTCATGCCCCGCCTTGATGTGCTCGGCAGTCAGGCCCGGATGGTACATGATGTCGATCATGTCCGCCCCCGCTTCGATCGTGCGGCGAGCAGCATTTCGGACGTCTTCCGGAGTCGCAAGTTTTCCGAAAAGATACGCAGTCGGAACTTTACTGTTCGCACGAATGGTCTTGACTGCGTCGCCGCTGAAGGAAATGACGAACGCTTTGTCGAGCATGTCCGTCTTCTTCAGATCTTCCAAAACACCGAGAGCCGCACGGGCATCATTGACCTCGATGACCGGATAGCAGCCGGGACACTGTTTGTGTATTTCGAGAGCCTGAACGAGAGTCGGGATCTTTTCGTCTTCGTATCCGAAAGTATTCGCCGGGACGCGAATCTCTTTGAGCTGGTCCCACGCCGCTTCAGCCATTTTGACGTCCGTCTTACCGTTTGAGGTCCGCTTTGTGCTGTCGTCGTGCATGAGGCAGACCACGTTGTCGCGCGTGATACAGACGTCGCACTCACTTCCGCCAGCGCCGGCTTCCCAGGCTTTACGGATGGAGGCGCACGTATTTTCCGGAGCGATCGCCGAGAAACCGCGGTGCGCAACGGTTTTGGGAAGTTCCAGTGCGGAAAGTATGGAAAGGAAGGAGGTGCTGCAGGTGAAAACCAGACCGCAGCAGGCAAGACGCCCCAAAAAAAATCTTTTCATAAAAAACTCCTGGATCGTATGGCGGGCGGGGAGCTCGTTCATGCAGAAACGGCATGAATGAGATAAAATCTCAATCAAAATCTCAATCAAAATCTCAATCAAAATCTCAATCAAAATCTCAATCAAAAACTCAATCTAAATCTCGACCTAAATCTCGACCTAAATCTCGACCTAAATCTCGACCTAAAAACACTTCCGCCTGCTTTCCGGACAAGAAAACAGACGGAAGGTAAGACCGTGTTTTTCAGTAATTTTCAGGACGGCGGGCGTCCTTCATCGGGCAGACGTTTCGGTCATTTCAGTCCCAGCACGTCGAACATATCGTAGAGTCCCGGCTCTTTTCCCTGAAGGAATTTTGCCGCAGCGTAAGCGCCTTTTGCGTAGCCGTCACGGGAAGAACACCGAACAGTCACTTCCAGCGTTTCGCCCATCATGCCGAACACAACGGTATGCTCGCCCGGATTGTCGCCGACGCGGATCGCATGGTACGCGATCTCATCATGCGGACGCTCTCCGACGATCCCCTCACGCCCGTTGCGGAAATTCGTGATCCCCATCTCGTTCGCGACCAGCTCGCCGATCTTGAGAGCCGTACCGCTCGGGGAATCCTTCTTGAAACGATGGTGCCGCTCCAGGATCTCCACGTCCGCGTCATGTTCCGCAAGCGCACGTGCGCCGATCTGCGCCAGCTTCATGCAGACGTTCACCCCCATGCTCATGTTCGGTGCGTACACGATCGGGATCTCTTTTGCGGCTTCTGAGATCAGAGCGGCCTGGTCTGCTGACAGTCCCGTCGTTGCCAGAACGAGCGGGATCTTCCGTTCTGCACAGACGCGGAGCATATTGACGGCCCCTTCCGGCTGCGAGAAGTCGATGACGGCATCCGGAGTCACATCCGCCGGGATCTCCGTCGTAAGCGGCACGCCAATGGCTTCCAGCCCGGCATTCAGCCCCGCGTCAGTCCCCATTTTAGGATGAGACGCGATATCGACCGCTGCTGCGATCTCCCATTCCGGATCTGCGACACCGCAGGCAACGAGACGCTGCCCCATTCGCCCAGCGGCTCCGTGAAGTGCGATTTTCATTCTGTTTTCCTTTCATTCCTAAAGTTCTGTAGTCAACTTTTCTTCATTTTACCCGTTTTTTTAGGAAAATCAAGCCCCGCCAAAAGAAAAAAAGAAAATTCAGGACCTGCTGTAAGTACAGTGGAGGCTTTTTTTCCAAAAAAAGATGGAAAATATCAAAAATTCTGCTTGCCCCCCCTTGCAGAATTTTAAAAATGATGTATCATACGTGCATAAGTTATCGATAGCAAGTTATCAATAACCCAATATCGATACTTAACTATCAGGACTTTGTATTTTGGGTATTCGAAAATTGGTCATTTAGTAAATTTAAGGAGAGAGACTAATGGACGCAAATGAAGAATTGTTGATGGCGGAACGTGAACTGGACGAACTCGTAATGAAAGTTCGCAAGGCACAGCAGGAATACGCGAATTTCACGCAGGCACAGGTCGATAAGATCTTCAAGGCAGTTGCCATGGCGGCTGCGGCGGCACGTCTTCCCCTTGCAAAAGCGGCGGCGGAAGAGACCGGAATGGGCGTGACGGAAGATAAAGTGATCAAGAATCATTTCGCTTCCGAGTATATCTACCATAAATTCAAGAATGCAAAGACCTGCGGCATGATCGAACGCGATGAGCAGTTTGGTATCCGCAAGATCGCGGAACCGATCGGTGTTCTGGCCGGTGTGATCCCGACGACCAACCCGACATCGACGGCGATCTTCAAGTCTCTCCTGGCTCTCAAGACGCGCAACGCGATCATCTTCAGCCCGCACCCGCGTGCGAAGAAGAGCACGGTCATGGCGGCAAAACTGGTCCACGATGCGGCAGTCGCGGCAGGCGCCCCGGAAAACATTATCGGCTGGATCGAAGAACCGTCCATTTTGAAATCGAACGCACTGATGAAACACCCGCAGGTAAACCTGATCCTCGCGACAGGCGGTCCGGGAATGGTCACTGCGGCGTACAGCTCGGGAAAACCGGCGATCGGCGTCGGCGCAGGCAACACCCCGGCGATCATTGACGAAACGGCAGACATCCGCATCGCGGTCAACTCGATCCTCCTGAGCAAGACGTTCGACAACGGAATGATCTGCGCCTCGGAACAGTCGGTCGTCGTGGTCGATGAGGTCTACGACGCGGTGAAAGCGGAATTCCTCAAGCGCGGCGCCTACATCACGACGCCTGCGGAAAAGGAAATGCTCGGCAAGACCTTCATTAAAGACTATCATATCAACGCGGCAGTCGTTGGTCAGCCGGCCTGGAAGATCGCGCAGATGGCAGGATTCGAGGTTCCGGAAGCGACGAAAGTCTTGATCGGCGAAGCGGAAGTCATCGACCGGGAAGAGCCGTTCAGCTACGAAAAACTCTCCCCCATCCTCGCGATGTACCGTGCGAAGGATTTCGACGAAGCCGTGGAAAAAGCGCAGACGCTGATCCTGTTCGGCGGCATGGGACACACGTCCGTCCTTTACACGAATCCGACGAATGTGGAGCGCATCGAAAAATTCGGCGACACCGCCTCGACAGGCCGCGTGCTGATCAATCAGCCGTCCAGCCAGGGCGCGATCGGAGACATCTACAACTTCCGGCTTGAACCGTCGCTCACTCTGGGCTGCGGAAGCTGGGGCGGAAACAGCGTTAGCGAAAACGTAGGAGTAAAACATTTGATGAACGTGAAAACCATTTCCGAACGGCGTGAAAATATGCTTTGGTTCCAGGTCCCGCAGAAGATCTACTTCAAGAGCGGCTGCCTTCCGCTCGCGCTCCAGGACCTCAAGGGTGCGAAACGCGCGTTCGTCGTGACGGACAAACCGCTCTATGAACTGGGCATCTGCGACATGGTGACCCGCGAATTGGAGAAACTCGGCGTCGAGATCCAGGTCTTCAGCGACGTGAAACCGGATCCGGACCTCTCGACCATTCGGGAAGGCAATGCGCGCATCCGTATGTTCCAGCCGGACCTGCTCATCGCGGTGGGCGGCGGAAGCCCGATGGACGCTGCGAAGATCATGTGGCTCATGTACGAGCATCCGGAGATCGAATTTGAAGATCTGGCGCTGCGCTTCATGGACATTCGGAAACGTGTTTTCGAGTTCCCGCACCTCGGCGACAAAGCCCAGCTCATCTGCATCCCGACGACATCCGGAACGGGAAGCGAAGTCACGCCGTTCGCAGTCATCACGGACGATGCGACGGGCAAAAAGTACCCGCTGGCGGACTACGCGCTCCTGCCGTCCATGGCGATCGTTGACCCGGATCTTGTCATGACGATGCCGAAGAAACTGACTGCTTTCTCGGGTCTGGACGCTATCGTTCACGCTCTGGAATCGATGGTCGCAGTCACCGCGACGGACTTCACGATCGCGATGTCGCTGGAATCGAGCCGCGTGCTGTTCAAGTACCTCCGCAAGGCGTACAATGACGGTCTGACCGACGTCCACGCCCGTGAAAAGGTGCACAATGCCGCAACGATGGCCGGTATGGCATTCGCGAACGCATTCCTCGGAGTCTGCCACTCGATGGCGCACAAACTCGGTGCCGCGTTCCACCTCCCGCATGGTCTGGCGAACGTCCTGCTCATCGAACAGGTCATCCGCTTCAATGCGACAGACGCTCCGCGTAAACAGGCTGCCTTCCCGCAGTACGGATTCCCGGAAGCCGGCGTCCGTTACGCTCGACTGGCCCGCTACATCGGTCTCGGCGGAATGGAAGATTCCGACCAGGTCATGGTGGCCCGCCTCATCGAAGCGATCCGCGCTCTGGCGAAAGACCTTGACATTCCGGCGACGATCCAGGAAGCCGGCGTTTCGGAAGAAGCGTTCCTCGCGCAGCTTGACCAGCTTGCAGAAGATGCCTTTGACGATCAGTGCACTGGCGCCAACCCGCGCTATCCGCTGATCCCCGAGATCAAGCAGATGTACCTCAACGCCTTCTACGGCGACCAGAAGAACGTCTGAGCCGGACTGGATCGGACTTAGTCCAGCATGACCGGGATCCCGGTCTCATAAAAAAACGGTTCCTGCAGGCTGCCTCCGAGTCAGCAGGAACCCCCAAAACCCAAAAGGTCCTGATCCTTTTGGCCGGTACGTTTTCTCCAGCGTACCGGCTTTTTTTTGCAGCGCATCTGAAAACGCGTTTTTGCAGTAAAACTTTCCGGTACGGCAAAAAAAGCGGTGAACTCCGAGACCGTCTCAAAACTCCGTCTCTCCCCCAAAACACAGCCGGCCGGAAACTTTCAGACCATCTCCGAAATGTTTAAAAGGCTCTTCCGGAAAGTGCGTATCGATCCAGGTTCCGATCTCACCACTGAGTACACAGAAGAGACTCAGATTCACACTGAAAAGAAAGAGGAAAAAGGGAGTGAACGTGCCCTGACACGAATTTCACGAAAAACACGAAAAGATGCAAATGAATTTTTAAAAATTCAAAATTTGTTCGAGCTGTCTGTTTTTTACTGCTTTTTGTGTTAAGATCCGTGTTTCTCTGTGCGTTTTCCGTGTCTTCAGTGGTGAAACCGGTACGCAGTTTCCGGATGGACCTTTTAAATATTTTTTAAGATCCATTTTGTCTGTTTCCGTGTTTTTTGTGAGATCTGTGAAATTCGTGAGATCTGTGAGATCCGTGAAATTCGCGTCAGGACACGTTTCCCGCTTCCTTTTTCTTTTCTCTGTACCACTGCGAAACATAAAACGACGTTTCGTACCGATTGGGATAAAATTTCACCTCAGGGAAAATAGACAGTTTGAAATCTTTTTAGTATTTATGGCAAATACACGGTCAGAATTGGAAAAATTTCCAATTTAATGTCAAAAAATTGAAAAAAGTAGTTGACTTTTGAGGCGATTTTGACAATAATTTAGGAAGAAGACGAAGTACATATTTCCCTTCAGCACCGAATCCGTTTGTTTCGGTGAAAAATTTTTGAAAAACCGTTCCGGCCGCGTGTTGCCTGGACCGCTAAAAGCAGTTAGTTTAAACAGGAAATTCATCATGGCAGAAAAATACCTGAGCGTCGAAGATGTCGCAAAAGAACTGAATATCACGATCGAGGACGTCATTGCGGCCACTACTCAGCGTCAGTTAAACGGACTTAAGGACGGTACGTCTTGGAAGTTCCGCCGTGACGAAGTGAACCGCTACAAGCAAGAGCTTCAGGACGCCAGCGGCGCGGATGATGATTTCGGTTACGGTGACGACTACGAGCTGGATGATGATGTGCTGGATCTTGGCGGCGCGTCGGACATCAACAATACGCTGGACAATGACGTCACCTTCTCGCCGGAAGAATCCGGTCTGGCGCTTTCGGACTACGTAGATGACGACGACGATCTGGTCCTCGGTGAAGACCCGGATCTGACGGGCAGTCAGATCGGCGGAAGTGCTCTGGGGCTGAGTGAACAGAGCGGCATCTCGCTGATGAGCGCAACGGACTCGGGGATCTCTCTGGATGATGACGAATCGGGCGAAGTTCTCGAACTTGGTGAAGATGACCTGACGCTCGGAAGCTCTCTCCTTTCAGGAAGTCTTGCCACTTCGCTTTCCGTGGAATCGGACGATTTCGCACTGACGACGGACGACGCGGAAGACAGCAATGATGAAGACAGCGGCTCGCAGGTCATCATGGTCGACGACATCGATGAAGACGGAGGTTTCGGGATGGACGAACTCGGCGATTCGATGGAAGAAGGTACGGAAGGCGACGCTTTTGCGATGGAAGGAGGAGACGGCGGAGATTCTATGGAGCCGATCACGCAGATGGTCCCGCAGATCATTCCGATGGACATGCCGGAGAAACCGTACTCGATCTGGACGGTCTTGGGCCTGCTCGTCTGCTTCGCGTTCCTCACGACGACGCTCCTCTTCACTGTGGACCTCATTCGAAATATCTGGAGCTGGGACAAAACGCCGTTCTCCAGTGCTCTGATGGATTGGGTCATCGACACGTTTATCAACAAATAAAATCGATCCGAATAATGCGTTTTTGAAGACACACGATGTTCCCTCTGAATGTACGGGGGAGCATTTTTTTATGGAGATCTGCGGCTCTTCAAACCTTCGGGAGGCAAACCAATGCGGCAGTTTTTCAACGACACCATCCGTTTTCTGTTTTTTACTGCTTTTTTCATTCTGCAGACCGCAGCGGCATTTCCGGAAACGACAATGACGCAGACGCAGAAATTCACGTTTCAGGATTCCGGCAAAGCACTTCAGAACCCCATGATGGGCTGGACGATGCACTTTTACTCCAACGTACCGGCGAATTACGGCAGTCAACTCGCGCCATCCGATACACTGGAGTGGTTTGAGGGCTGCTCGACGGTCTATCTCCGCATTCCGTGGGCATTCATCGAGCCGGAAGAGGGTAAATTCAACTGGGCGCTCCTCGACACTCCGGCACAGAGGTGGATCGCGAAAGGGAAAAAAGTCGCGTTCCGTTTTACGACTTCCGAAAGCTGGCTCGAGTACGCCACGCCGAAATGGGTCTTTGATGCCGGAGCAAAGTCCCTCCGCTACTCTTTTGGGGAAGGTCCTGATCTGGACGGCAAGCTGTGCGACCCGATCTTCGATGACCCCGTTTACCTTGAAAAACTGCGTAATTTCCTGTGTGCGGCAGGAAAACGATACGACGGCGATCCAAACGTTGCGTTCATTGATGTCGGAACGTTCGGAATGTGGGGCGAGGGCCACACGGGATTCAGCAGCCGACTTGGGCAGGAGGAGACTCTGCGCGTGACGAAGATCCACATCGATCTGCATCTGGAAGCCTTTCCCGGGACGCTTTTGTGCATCAGCGACGACGTGGATGGACCACAGAATACATCAGGAAACTACCCGGCGACCGACTATGCCCGCTCAAAAGGCGTGACGCTGCGCGACGACAGCATTCTCGTTCAGCCCGCTCCCAAAATGTGGTTCCACGCGGACATGGCAGACCGGTTTTGGCGTGAGATGCCGGTGATCCTCGAGCATGAGCACTTCGGAAGTTCCAAGCACAAAAATGCCTGGGACGACGCACTGCTTCTCCGTTCGGTGGAAGAGTACCATGCCGCGTACATGTCGATCCACTGCTGGCCGCAAGTGGAATGGGACGCCTGCCGGGAAACGATACGCAAGATCAACCAGCGGCTCGGATACCGGATCCAACTCCGTGAATTGGAGATCCCGACGACCGCCGAGATCGGGAAACCGTTCACCGTCAGAACACTCTGGGCAAACGCAGGCGTTTCACCGTGCTATCCGGGTGGATTCCTGACTCTGACGCTCAAAGATGCGGACGGGGGCATCGTCGCGGTCCTTTCGGATGAAACGCTCGACATGCGAACGCTGGAGGTCGGCCCTCCGGATGCGATCCCTGTCCGGGAACACAAAAGCACTTTCTGTGCCGGGCTGGTCGCTCCAACGACACGGCCGGGAACGTACGACGTTTTCATCTCGGTCGGCAAACGCGACGGAACTCCGATCCTAGAGCTTCCGCTGGATGGAGACGACGGCCAGCATCGGTACTGTGTCGGCAAAATAGAACTGAAATAGTTAAAAAAACAAATATCTCAATTAAAAAACGAGAACTCAATGGAAGATGGGAGGCAAAAATGGCACGATTTTACGCAATGAGTGAATTGCCGGACGAGCCGGTCTTCATTCCCTTTCCGAAAAATCAGATCCCGCTGGATGCCGATGCGTTAAGCGCGGAAGACTGGCGGGAACGGTATGCCGCCATGAGGCAGGAATTCCAGAAGTACCTCTGGGCCTACTCGCCAGTCTGTTCCAAACGGAAAAAAATGGTAGACCTTCTACGGCATCTATGCGTTTGTGCACTTGAGATGCAGGACCATCCCCAAAAAAATGCGCCTCTGGAACGGGTCCGAGACATGGATCTGGTTCTCGGTCTCATTTCGCAGGAAGAATACGATCAGGATGTGCAGCACGAAAACGCAGAAGAGCTAAAATTTGCTCTCCGCGACCAGCACGCAAATCAGACTCTGGACGACATTTGCGGCGAGATCCTTCGCAATGCTGGGGATGCTGACGGTTTTTTCCCCGAGAATCTTCACGAAAAATAACAAATTCGATAAAATTTTGTCTTTTTCCGGGGAGGGGGGGCTTGAAAAAATCCGATTTCTGTGTTTCAATATAGGGAAATTTTTTTAGTGTGGCCCGCAGAAGGTCATGGAATTCAACGTTTTTCCCTAAGGAGATCAAGATGAGTGAACACGCTCACGCCGGCGATCCGAGCAAATCCTATCGTCTGGCTGCCCTTTCGATCGCAGTGATCATCGCTGCGTACATCGTTGCACTGGTCCTTGGCTGGCCGCAGAAAGCAACCGACCTGACTCTTGAAGCAAGCGGTTCCCATGCAGAACCCGCCGCAGTCGTCGAAGAAGCTGCTCCGGCAGTTGAAGAAGCTGCTCCGGCAGTTGAAGAAGCTGCTCCGGCAGTCGAAGAAGCTGCTCCGGCAGTCGAAGAAGCTGCTCCGGCAGTTGAAGAAGCTGCTCCGGCAGTCGAAGAAGCTGCTCCGGCAGTTGAAGAAGCTGCTCCGGCAGTCGAAGAAGCCGCTCCGGCAGTTGAAGAAGCCGCTCCGGCAGTCGAAGAAGCTGCTCCGGCAGTCGAAGAAGCCGCTCCGGCAGTCGAAGAAGCTGCTCCGGCAGTTGAAGAAGCCGCTCCGGCAGTCGAAGAAGCTGCTCCGGCAGTTGAAGAAGCTGCTCCGGCAGTCGAAGAAGCTGCTCCGGCAGTCGAAGAAGCTGCTCCGGCAGTCGAAGAAGCCGCTCCGGCAGTCGAAGAAGCCGCTCCGGTCGCCTCTGAAAGCACCACGGCAGTTGAAGAAAACGCTCCGGCTGCTCCGGCTGAAGCTCCGGCCTCGGAAGCCCAGGCTGTTCCGGCAGACGCCCACGCAGGCCACACTCACGCTCCGGGCGAAGAATGCCATGAAGGGCACCATCACCATGACGGCGAATGCTGCGAACACGATCACGGCCACGCACACGCGGCACCGTCTCTTCCGCCGTACTACATGGTCGCACCGTTCGCACTCCTTCTCTTGGCCATCGCGATCCTCCCGCTCATCCCGGCGACCGAGCACTGGTGGGAAAGCAACCTGCACCGCTTCTATGTCGCGGCGGCGCTTGGTCTGATCACGCTGATCTACTACGGTTTCGCTCATCCGGGCGTTCTGGAATCCCACTGGCACGGCATTTCTGCCGACCACACCTGTGCAGCAACTGCCGGTGCGCGTATGTGGACGATCTTCTCCAACGCGATCCTGAATGAGTTCATTCCGTTCATCGTTCTTCTGTTCGCGCTCTTCACGATCGCCGGCGGCATCCGCGTCGAAGGCAACCTGAAGGCCAAACCGCTGACGAACACGATCTTCATCCTCATCGGTACGCTTCTTGCCAGCTTCATCGGAACGACGGGCGCTGCGATGCTCCTGATCCGTCCGCTTCTGGAAACGAACCGCGAGCGTAAATACAAGGTCCACACGGTCGTCTTCTTCATTTTCGCCGTCTGCAACTGCGGCGGATGCCTCCTCCCGACCGGTGACCCGCCGCTCTTCCTCGGTTACCTGAGCGGAGTCGGCTTCCTGTGGACGATGTGCCTGTGGAAGGAATGGCTCTTCGTGAATGCCGTCCTTCTCGCGGTCTACTTCATCTGGGATTCCTGCTTCGCCTATCCGAAAGAAACCGGTCTGGATATTGCGCAGGACAATGCAGAAGCCGGCAAACTGAAGTTCTACGGTCTGTTCCCGAACGTTCCGCTTCTGGTCGGCGTCATCCTCGCCGTCGCTCTTCTCGATCCGTCGAAAGCCGTCCCGGGTACGGAATGGCACGCCCCGATGTACCTGCGCGAGATCGTTCAGCTCGGTCTGGTCTTCATCTCCCTGACCGTCGGCAGCACGCAGGTCCGCCTGAACAACCGCTTCAATTTCGGTGCCATCACCGAAGTCGCGGCTCTGTTCTTCGGCATCTTCATCTGCATGCAGGTCCCGCTCCAGATCCTGAATGAAAAAGGCGGCGAGCTCGGAATGGGCGTCGAAGATACGCATGCATTCTATTGGGCGACCGGTTCGCTCTCCAGTGTTCTGGATAATGCGCCGACCTACGTCGTGTTCCAGACAGTCGGTAAGACCGCGACGGCAGACGCGGAAAAAGCCGACAAGCTCGTGACCTACAAAGAAGGCGACGCGGCAGGCAAAGCCGCCGCGGAAGCGAAAGCGAAAGAAATGAACATTGAAGCCGTTTCGACGGAAGCCGGTGTCGCGAGCAAGCTGCTCGTCGCTGTTTCGCTGGGTGCGGTGTTCATGGGCGCGATGACGTACATCGGTAATGGCCCGAACTTCATGGTGAAGGCGATCGCGGAAGAAGAAGGCGTCAAGATGCCGAGCTTCTTTGGATATATCGGATACAGCGCACTCATCCTGCTGCCGATTTTCCTGGCCATGACTTTCATTTTCCTTTAATGGCTGACTGATCTTCAGAGGCAGACCGTTAGGCCTGCCTCTGGTTTTTTGGAGTTTCCTGCTCACTGTTCTTTTCATTTTACGCTGCAATGTCCGAGAAATTCGTCATCATTTCCAAGCCTTCTGAACTTGACCGCTGGTGCAGTGAGCACATCGGGACCGCGTGGATCGGCCTTGATACTGAATTCATTGCCGAACGATACTATCAGCCGCATCTGTGTCTGATCCAGGCTGCGACACCGAACGGAAATTTTCTCATCGATCCGATCCAGGATCAGCTTAACGTTACTCCATTCTGGGAGTTCCTCGTCAATGGAGACCATGAAACGATCGTGCATTCCGGACGTTTCGAGATGGAATTCTGCTGGCGAGCCGCGAATCGTTTGCCGAAAAGGGTCTTCGACACCCAAGTCGCTGCCGGTCTGGTTTCCAATGAGTATCCCGCTGGTTACAGCAACATCGTTTCCCATTTCCTGAACATTCAGATGCCGGGAACAGAATCCCGAACCAACTGGAAAACACGCCCATTGACAGCGCGTCAGCTCGAATACGCAGTGGACGACATCGCGTATCTGCATCCGGTCCGCGAAGTCCTCTACTCGAAAATGGAGGAGCGAAACCGTCTCGGCTGGTTTGCCTGCGAGATGAAAAGCCGACTGGAAAGTATCCTTCAGCTTCTTTCACCGGAACGCTGGCAGAGGATCCTCACCGGGACGCACTGGACACCGCGTGAATTGGCGATCGTACACGCGCTATGGCTGTGGCGTGAAGCCGTCGCACAAAAGAGGGACTGCTCAGCCCGGCACGTTCTCCGCGATGACCTTCTGCTTGAAATGGCACGTAGAAAAACGGCAGATGTACGGAGTATCCGCAATATCCGCGGCATGGAACGCAGTGACCTTCGTCCGTATCTGCATGAGATCTCCGTTCTTATCGAATCAGCGATCCGACTTCATGAAAAAGACTGTCCCAAAGTCGAATTTCCCCACCACTGCGCAAAACTCTCCGTCCTCGGGACCCTGCTCTACTCCGTCCTTGGAACGATCTGCCACCAGCATGAACTTGCGCCGGGACTCGTCGGAACGCAAACGGATGTCCGCGACTGGGCTGCCTGGCGGCTTCGGACTCCCGGATACACAGAGAAGTATCCCCACTTGGCAAATGGCTGGAGGGCGGAAATCGTCGGCGACATTTTCGACGCGCTTTTGTCCGGGAAAAAAATGATTCGGATCACCGACCCCATGGAGAACTTCCCGATAGAATTCATTGGAGCAGATGAGCTCAAAAAAGAAAATACCCGATAGAATCCGTTTCCAACAAATCAAAGCTCCGAAAAAACGAGACGCCGTTTCTGACGTCTCTTTTTTTACAGACCCACTCAACACCAGCGGTCCAAATCATTCCCCTCTCGGAGTTCAGACGCTACCAGTTGCCCCCTTTTCCTCTGAATGTACGGCAAACGCCTGCAAAAAACCGACCGATGCAAACATCGCGACACCGGCGATCAGCAGAGAGATCCCCAACGCGGTAAATTCGTGAGACGGAACGGCCGAATTCACTGCACATCCCGTCACAGCACCGCCGCAAACCAATCCCAAGATCCCAAAACACCGAAGATTCGCCAGCCAGCCGACCGTTCTGCGGGAAGCAGCTGACGGCGTACTTTTCTTCTCTGAACTCTTTCCTGCAAGCAATTTTCCAAAGGGATTCCCTTCATTGGGAGCCATTGACTGAACGGTGTTCGTCTTCTCCTCCTCAGCCGGAACATTTTGAAACGCTAAAGATGCCGAGCTTGACGGCGCGTGAGTTTCAGAAATCGTCTCCGTCAACGGACCGGACGAACTTTCCGGAGGAATAAAAGCCTGCGCTGCTTCCGAACGCAGAAAACGCTCACGTTCCGCAGCCGCAGCGGTCCTCGATACGAGAGCGGCCGCATACTGTGTTCCCGAAGAATTCACCGTCTCTTCTCCCGCAGTTCCGGAATTCCGCGAGAGCCCCGTCTCTAAATTTCGGCACGCAGAGTAAACGGGAGGTTCCGAAACATACGGATTCCCTTTGCGTACGACCCCAGTCTGAGAACGAACAGCCGGCCAGGAGGGAATCGTGAGCGATGGAGTCTCTCTTTTCACATTTTCAGAATGACTCCCAGGCTCAAATGTCATTCCGCGGCGTAATTCCTGCTTGATCTTCGATCGATAGTTCATGAAATCCCGCGAAAAATTGGAATTATCCGCAGGCCGGCAGGCATTCTGGAGACTCTCTGAAGGAACGGGCACGCTGCGAGAACCGTCTAAAGTCACTTTTTGCAAGCGCGCAAGAAATTCAGCCCCCTCGACACGCGGCTGCGAAGAACCATTCCGGGAAATATTCTGATCGCTCATTTTTTACTCCTGATCTGTCTCCGCCTCATCACTCCCAATCCGGTATGAGGCATCTCTCAATTTTATCGGCAAAATCATTTCAGTAAGATAAGGAAAATTTAACGAATTTTCTGAATTTGCCAATATTTCAAATAAAAAACTCAATAATTGCAAAGAAAAACGCCTAAAAAAGTAAATTTATTTCCGACACCCATTGCAGAAGTTTTGTATTGTGGTAAAATAAAGATAGGAAATTTAGTGCTTTTTCCCAAGAGGAAACAAACGCATACTTCAATAATTTACCCATAAAAGAAAGCATGAACGCATTCAGAACAGTCATCACAGGCATTGGAGTCGTAACTCCGTTTGGCAATTCAGTCGAATCTCTCGGCGAGGGGCTTTATTCCGGTGCGAATGCGGTAAAGCCGCTCCCGGAAGAACTCACGGTACTGAACGACGCCGTCCGTTTTGGCTCTTACTGTGAAGATTTCACGGGAGACATCGCAGATTTTGGCGAACTGGACAAGGAATTGAAACGCAATGTTCGGAAAAGTTCTAAGATCATGTGCCGTGAGACTCAAATGGCGGTCGCCTGCGCACAAAAAGCGTTGAATGATGCCGGACTTCATTTTACGGAACCGCAGACCAGAGTAGGTATGATGTACGGAAGCGACTATATGCTGTCGCAGCCGGAAGCTACCTACGCAGCCTTTGCAGCATCACGGAATGAGGCCGGGGAATTCGACATCCGGAATATGGGAACGGAAGGTAAAGAAAAGGTCGCACCGCTTTGGCTCTTGGTCTGGCTTCCAAACATGCCGGCGTGCCACATCTCCATCCTGAATCAGTTTATGGGGCCGAACGATTCCCTGACGATGAACGAATCGGCAGCAAACGCGACTCTGAAGTACGCCCACGAAACGATCGCACGCGGTTGGGCGGATCTGATGATCACAGGAGCGACGGGGACGCGTCTCCAGTCGATCCGTACGCCTCAGGTCGCGGTCTCGGAAATACTCGCGCCCAAAGACGCAGATCCAGAAACCGCTTCCTGTCCGTTCGACAAACGGCACGCAGGTCAGGTACTCGGTGAAGGGGCGGGAACGCTGATCCTTGAATCTCTTTCTCACGCACAGGAACGCGGTGCCAAGATCTACGGCGAATTTATTGCCGGCGCGGATTCTATGGCAGGAACGCATACAGACGACCTCACACGCTTCAATCTGGTGCCGAATTACCGTCAGGCATTCGTGAACGTCCTGCGGAAAGTCCTGCAGGATTCCGGAAAAACGCCGGACGAAATCGGTTTCATTCACGCGCACGGTCTCGGTGTTCCGGAAGTAGACCGAGCGGAAGCTGAAGCGATCCGTGAAGTTTTTGCCTCCCGTTCAACTCCAATTCCGGTCGTTGCTGCGAAAGCTGCTTTTGGAAATTTGGGAGCCGGTGCCGGTGCGATCGAACTGGTCGCCGGAATGGAAGCGCTCCGCCGCGGAGTACTGTTCCCAACGCGTAATTTCCAGGAACCGGCGGAAGGCTGCGAACTGAATATCGTGACGGACTCCGAGACTCCGGCTGGTGACTGTTTCATCAACCTGAGCACGAACTTCCAAGGACAGACTTCAGCCGCACTGATCGGCCGCTGGAATTGACTCCGGCAAGAAAACGTTCCGCCTGCACAAACCCAACGCAGTGAGCCCAACGCAGTGAGCCCAACGCAGTGAGCCCAACGCAGTGAGCCCAACGCAGTGAGCCCAACGCAGTGAGCCCAACGCAGTGAGCCCAATGCAGTGAGCCCAATGCAGTGAGCCCAACGCAGTGAGCCCAATGCAGTGAGCCCAATGCAGTGAGCCCAATGCAGTGAGCCCAACGAGAGTGCCCGTCACGAAAAAATTCCCGACTGTCTGGCATTCATTGATCGGCGGTACTTTTTGTGCCTCCCGCCTTCCAGAAAGGAAAGATCCTGTCGAGCATCGATCGCCGAAACCTGTTTCACGGGTATCATGGGCCGAATGGTGATGGGATCGGGTCAGGCGATCGATCGGGCTACTGCGCGGAATTCCACTTACGAACGGAGCCCGGATCTCGACGCACTCGATTTCAACGGTCCAAGTTACATCATGCCGGATGAAAACGGATGCTATGAGACGTACAGCTCCGGCATCACGAAGCGTTTCTAAGTGCGTTTTGACTGCCGAAAAAATCAAAAAGACCGTCCCCCCTGCCCGGCGGTCTCTTTTTTTGACGAAAAGACTTTTGGGCCGGGGAATTTCAAAAACATTTAGAAAGAAGCTGAAATAAAATGGAAAACGAGATCCGGGAGCGGCTTGATCTTGCCGTCGAGCTGGCTGAAAAAGCAGGCGAAAACACGCTGAGATTTTTTCAGAAACAAAATTTTGAAGTGGAACTGAAAGCGGATGAGTCTCCCGTCACGGTCGCAGACAAGGAAACGGAAAAACTCATGCGCGAGTGGATCAGCAAAGCCTTTCCGCAGGATGAGATCCTCGGTGAAGAGTGGCCGACGAAACCAGGAACGAGCGGTTTCCGCTGGATCCTGGACCCGATCGACGGAACGAAAGCCTTCATTCACGGTGTGCCGCTTTACGGAACGCTCATCGGTCTGACGTTTGAGGAAAAGGCCGTCGCGGGAGTGATCCGGATCCCGGCAATGAACGAGTGTGTCTACGCTGCGCTTGGAGCGGGTGCGTGGTACGTGAAAGGTTCAGAAGCCCCTGTTCCTGCGCGGGTCTCGGACGTGCAAACGCTTGGCGGGTCACTCGTTCTGACGACCGAAGAGAAGACCTTTTACCAGACAGACCGTTACGAAAACTGGAAGGCCCTCATGCTGCGATCCCGTCTTGCGCGGAACTGGGGTGACTGCTACGGGTACCTGCTCGTAGCTACGGGGCGTGCAGAAGTGATGGTGGATCCGGAAATGAGCATCTGGGACACTGCGGCACTCATGCCGATCATTCTTGAGGCGGGCGGAACATTCACCGACTGGCAAAATAAGCCGTCCTACACATCGGGAGACTCCATCGCCACGAATGGACACGTTCACGCGGAAGTGATGGAAACATTAAGAAAAAAAATAGAATGAAAAGAAACGCGTGATCCGGACAGCGGCGGCATCGTCAGGCCTTCCGTCGGGCCTTCCGTCGGGAAACAGACTGAAATGCGAAGTACGAAATTCCATCAAATAAAAGGAGGACCTATGCGGCAGACCATTTCTCTTTTTTCGTTTTTTTGTGCCGTTTTTTTCGCGATATACGGCAGTCTCCAAGCACAGGAGCTCACAAACGCATTGGAATTCTTCCCGACGGACCTAATGAATCCGGATGCTGAAATTGTGGACTTTTCCTCTCTCCAAGCAGCTCCGGAAGATGTCCCGGACCCGGCAGAACCGGAAGTCACGGAACTAAACACGATCCAGGATTTCTGGAAACTTTACGAAGTGAGCGACTCTTTCCGCCGACGCTACTCAGACGGTACGGTATGGCAGTCTGAAGAGGATCAGCTTTTCTTCTTTTACCATCTTCAGGAACGGATCACGCTTGAAGATCTTGAAAAGTGGACGTTTCCCGAGCAGGAGCTTGCGGTTCTGGATCCACTGGACTCCGAATCGCTCAATACTCGTCGTTTCGACGCATTCTGGATCACGGGAAAACTTTTGAGTTTTGAAAAAACAGAGTTGGAAAAGAACGTCGCATTCCGCTACGGTCTCTCTTCGTATTTCACGTGCCGAATGAAACTGGACGACGGACGCAAAGTCACGCTTTTCTGCCGTCAGCTTCCCCGTGCACTCCAAAAACCGGGCGCGTTGGATCCACCGCCGCGAGTCGGTCTCCCGGCACTTTTCCTGAAAAAAGGTCCGGAAACGGAAAACGTTCCGGCCGCGATTCCAAACGCAGAAGGGAACTTGGTACCGCTCTGTTCGCTTTTCATGCTCGGCAACCGTCTGGCTTGGTACCCGGACACGCTTTTGAGTGAAGCCGGTTTCGACTGGGGACTTTTCGACGATTTGGATCGGGAAGAGTTGCCGGACGATGCCCTCCGGAGCGCCTCCAGCGACACTCGCCTTGCACTCCGAAACCGCGAGTGTTTCTACCAGATGATGAACGCAGTCTTTCAAATGTCGCCAAAAAAACTAAAGAAGATCGTCGCAGATGTTCAGGAAAACGCGCCGGATGAACATTTTGAGCAGATCGACTACGCCCAGACGCAGATACGTGAAGACGGGAAAAAACCGGAACGCTACAGTTCGGTCGCTCCGATCTTCCGGCAGCCTGCGAAAGAACGCGGAAATTTCTTTTTCCTGAAAGGAGTCGTACGCAGGATCGACGCGATCAGAGTGCAGGATCCGGACATCAATCAGCGATTCGGCATCACGCACTACTTCGAAATTTTTCTTTTCCCTGACGAAACGCCGCAATCCCCCGTCGTGATCCTCGTCCCGGAACTCCCGGATGGTATCCAGCCAGGCAGCAGCTTGGGATACTATGCAGAACTGAAGGTCCCGGCATTCTTCTTCAACACGTGGAGTTACGAGAATGGGAAAAATGAAGAAGGGAAGAAGATCCGCCGTTTCGCTCCGCTTCTCATCGGAGGGACTCCGGAACTGACAGTCAGCGCCGTTTACACTCCCGACCTCTTCTGGTTCTACATACTCGGCGGCACGATATTCGGAGGACTTTTTTCCCTCTCGTTCATCCTCTACATCCTCTCCAACCGGGAAAATGCTGCATTTGCTCGAAATCGTCAGAAAATGTATGCACTTCCAGAAGGGACCCGTCTGGAAAATGACGTAGAAACTACGGCAGAAAAAGAACGCGAGATGAATTTCGAGGAATGGTGCCGAAAGAATCAGTAGACCAATACGGTCCAAGAGAGTACGATAAAAAGAAGACTCGCACATGCCGCTCTCACACAAAAGATCCCGCGTCCGGAATTACGGTCTCCAGACGCGGGATCTTTTTCTCAAACAGAAAAAACGTTCCTTGAACAGTTTCTAATGAACTGCTTCCATCTCCACATCATCGATCCAAAGCGTACCGCACGCACCGTGAAGGCCAAAGAAAACGCATGCCTCACGCGCAGCCGGAGGAACCTCCATCGAGAATGAGACCGTTCGCCAGTCAAACGACCCGCGCCAGCCGCCGAGAATGGAACTTCGGATCGTGTTCCGTTTCTCGTCGATGAAAATAATATACACTCCAGGCTTCATTCCATGAACGAGATCCGGAACGAGTTTCTCTCCCTTGATCTTCATCCGGAAACGCAGAGCCGCCACTTCGCGTCCGTCCACCCCGATACCTTGGCAAGCCTGCGAGAGGACCTGCGGTTTTTTGTTTCGAAAACGGAGACAGTACTTACCGACCCCAGTATCGTGCCGTTCGATCTGAGCCTGACGCAAATAGCACCAAACCTCCGGGATCAGCATCTCAAAAGACGCCTCTGCGATCTTTTTCCGAGTCTGTTTATCGTCGGTTTCGTCGAAATAGTCGTCCGCAAATTCATCCAAATCGCGGTCATCCGGCTCTTCCTCCTCGCCAAATTCTTCCAGTCCATCTGCAGAACTTCCATCCTCAAGGACATCACCTTCCTCAAACAGACTCGCGCGGCGCTCGGGCATCTTTTCGATCTCGCTCTTCTTTCCGACCATGACGCTCTCAAAATCGCCATTCAGGAGGACCGGGTTTGCCGGATCAGGAAGGACTTCCCGATTTTCTTCCGCTTCACCAGTCATCGGCACGAAAAGGATCGGGCGGATCGGCATCTGAATGAGCCGGTCCCCATCTTTCTTCAAAATGCAAAGATTCTGCGCGTAGCGTTCCCCAAGCGGCACGACCATCATCCCGCCGTCCTTCAACTGCTCAACGAGCGCAGGAGGCGGCGATTCCGGAGAGCAAGTCACGATGATCTTGTCGAACGGCGCAGCCTCCGGCCACCCGGCGTACCCGTCCCCTGCCCGAACGTGAACGTTGGAGTACTTCAGCCCTTTCAGAGTCCGCATTGCCTGCCGAGCCAGCGGCGTCACGATCTCGATCGAGTAGACGTCCTTCACCAGCGGCGAAAGTACCGCAGCCTGGTATCCGGATCCAGTGCCGATCTCCAGCACCCGGTCATCCGGCTGCGGATCGAGCGCTTCGGTCATGCTCGCGACGACGAACGGAGACGAGATCGTCTGGCCGTAACCGATCGGAAGTGC
Source organism: Thermoguttaceae bacterium (assembly GCA_017403345.1). Classification (GTDB taxonomy): domain Bacteria; phylum Planctomycetota; class Planctomycetia; order Pirellulales; family Thermoguttaceae; genus RGIG3701. The sequence goes on along the minus strand of JAFQOH010000236.1, from coordinate 4,139 downwards.
ACGTTCCTCGTAGGACTGCGGACGCACTTTCTGAGGAACGAATCGGTGGCGCGGCGTCGTACGCATCGACGCGAGAACGTCTGGATGGCGAATTCCGGCCCGAACCAGCTCACGCTCCACCATCTGTGCCCGAGCTTCCGTCATTTCTCTTTCCGACTGCGCTTGAGCGACTGACGAAAAGCCGAAAAGCAAAAGTACGCACCCAGCCAAAAATCCCAACTCGGAAAAAAGTCTCAGGCCGGTAACCCAGTTCCTCACGCTTCTCAAACCTGACGGAAAGAAACACTCTAAACATTTCGTCTGCATTTTGAAACTCCTGCCGAAAATCACGCATTACGCGTCTCTGGAAATCAGAACGCGGCCGGTCTCACCCTTGGTCTGCGATCTGACTTTCGATCTTCTCTGCCATCATTTTCATTTCCTGACGCACCGCTTTATGGAAATCTTCATTTTCCGACGCCTCGCGGAACGATCTGGCGATCCGTTTGGCCTCCTTCAGCGCAGCGGCCGGCTTCAGTTTGCCCGTCTGGCACTTTTTCTGGAAAGTCACCATTTGGACCCAGACTTTCTGCATTTCCTTCGCACCCGGAACTTTCTGCGCCTTCTTTCCAAGCGCGTTCACCTTCTCGAGCTGCGGGAGACCTTTCAGATTTTTTGAAAGGCGCGTCAGTCGGTAAAGCGTCTCGACCGGCTTCTTTTTACGTTCGGCAACCAGCGATTCGATCTCCGCATCAATGGCAGAGTTAAGGCTTTCGAGGACCGCTTTCGCTTCGTCGCTCTTTCGGCCTTTTTTCTCCAATTGTTTCATCGGTGCATTCCAAGACTTTTCCGCAGTAAAAAGTACCGGAAGTTTCTGAAATTCCGGAGGAAGATCGATCAGCATCGCCGGATTGAAACCCTCCATCAGACGCCGCCGCTGAACGGCTTCCTCGACCAGAGGGGCGACTTTCTGAAGTACTTCACTCGGATGACCGCTCGCTGCAAGCTGTCCGCGGCAATTCAGAAGGTATGCCTGTGGGATCCCCCCAGCCGCCGGAGGCGCAAGTGGACAGCGGTACTGCTGGTAATTCGTAAAATTGCAGTTCACGGAGCGCAGATACTCCGCGACCTCCGGAGACAGTTCCTGAAGATGGCTTCCGATGAGCACGAAACTCCCGCTTGGTCCGTACATTGACTGGCACTCGACCAGATGAGGAAACGCAGCACGGCATGGACCGCAATGGATCCCCCAGTACTCAATGTAGACCACTTTGCCGACGAGATCCGCATTCGTGAGCGGCGGTCCATAAATCGGCGCGCCAGGATCCTGATCGAAGTACTGCGAAAAGGCAAACGTCCCGCTGAAAAACCAAATTACCGCAAGGAACGCACAAATTTTCTTGATTTTATGCATGATTTTTTCCTGTTTGAGTCAAAATCCAATTGAAATGGAACGTAAAAGGAAAAACGAAACCGGATCGGATACGGAAAAACAAAACCTGCGCGATCCAGCTCGCAAAGGAAAACGCGATCAAACGAACTCGATCAAAGAGTCGACAAATTCGCTCAAACTCACTCAAACTCGGCCAGAGCGTTGATCCAATTCGCTCAAACTCAAAAACAAAATGGGCCCGTTACGGAGTCCGCACCGTCCTATTTCCGGATAAAACGCGCGACAGCTCCGCCGTTTTCGGCCATCGGCAGCTCCAGATGACCCGTAGAACGGACCATCCGGACGGTCTTCACCGTTCCGCGAAATTCACCGACAGTTTCCGGCGCGTCGGTCCAAAGGTGAAGCTCGTAGTCGCAGTCCGGCTTGAGAAACGCGAGAGAAACCGTCGACGTATGCGCCCGGGATCCATTCGTCGCACCGAGGAACCACTCCCCCTCTTTCGTCTCGCGGACCGTTACGATCCGGCGACCGATCTCGGCATCGAGGACCTTCGTGTTTACCCACTCGGAACCAACAGCGGCAAACCATTCTTTCTCCGAACCGAAGGAATTTTCGCTCCCGCTCTCACGATCCCGGATCCTCCACCCGCTCCGAATGACGTGCGACGGCGCGTAAAGCGTCACGAGCAGTGAAAGCTGATGGCAGTTGGAGCGTCCTCGAAAAAACATCGCGGGCGTAAAATCAAACGGGCCCGCCAAACAGCGCGTAAAGGGGAGGACCGTATCGTGGAATGCCGGATGGTTCCCCTCCTGACCGCCTCCGCCTTCGACGTTCATGACGTTCGGAAACGTGCGCATCGAGCCGTCCGGAAGATAGGCGTCATGGATGCAGAGCCAGAGTTTGTGCTTTGCCGCGACCTCGCACAGATGCCGAATATCCTGTGTATCCTGTGCGCTGCCGTATGCGACGAACCCTGGTTTCAGCCCCGCAAGCCCCCACTTTTCGTAAAGCGCGAAAAGCTCCTCGATCTCGTACGCCTTCAGCATCCGGTCATTAATGTAGAGGCAGATGCCCACCCCCTTCGACTTCGCATACGCGGTCAATTCTTCGATCTCTACGTCCACGTACGTGCTCGCATGAAACTGCGGAAAATACGGAACGCGTCCCTTCGCAGTCTTCCGCGGATCCGGTCTCGTGTTGGCACGCCACGTCGGATCGTCAGCGTGCTCGGGATTATTTTTCGCCCACTCGGCACACTCGGCTTCCGAGTAAACGTACTCGGTCCCGTACCACCCCCAGTCGATCTGAACGTACCGGATCCCGTTTTCCGCCGCGAAATCGACCATGCTGAAAAGGTCCTCTTTCCGGATCTGACAGTTCATCTCATTACTGATCGTTTTCCCAGGCCGGACCCACGAAAGATCCTGTTCAGGCGCAGGTCCTGGATTCAGATTCAGGATAAAGTACCCATTTTCCGCAAGACGCGCTTCATTCTCCGCAAGCATCATCGCACGCCATGGCGTCCCGCTGAAATTTTCCGCATCAGCGTTTCCATTTACTCCAGAACGTTCCGCCGTCCACTTCGTCTTACGGAATGAGGGCTGAACGGCTCCCGAACTGTTCTTGCTCCAGCGAAGACGCGGGTAATTGACGGCATACGCTTCCATGAGCGAGAAAACTTTCCCGTCAGAAAACTTCCCCGTCAGCGGCGGACAGCTCGACTTGAAGTCTTCAAACCGCACGCCGTTTTCCGGAAAAGTCGCTTCCGTCCAGTCGATCGGATAGACACAGACGTCGGACGGGATCCGAAACTCCGTCAATTCCGAGGAAATGCTCCGGATCTCCGTCTTTCCTGGAACGTACCGGAACGCAAAACCTTCATTGAAAACGCGGAATTCGAGTCCCAGTTCCTGCCCATTTTCGTCCCGCAGCAGGACCGACATTGCCTCAAAGCGTTCCGGGATCCTCGCATACTCACCCCAAATCGGCGTCCATGAAAGGTCCATACTCTGCCGTGAGCTCTCCGAAACGCCCAGTTTTCCGAACGCAGGCTCGCAGACCAGCCCGAGAGCAGACTCCGCGACGGCCTCCTTTCCGCAGTACGTCACGGAATAGACGGGGCCGGCTTCCGTGCAGTCAAACGTCAGGACGATCTTCCCGTCCGGCGACACGATCTCCTCTGCCGCCAATAAAAAAAAACGGCGAAAGGATCCCCCAAACGCCAGCTAGACACCCGATCAGCAGGAAACGCACCATAAATCAGCTCCCCGATATTTTCTGCAAAAAGCTCCGTCTATTTTATTCCAGCGTAAAAACACTACGCCGAAACAGAAATTCCGCCGCGCACACGCCTCACTTCTCCAATGGATCGCAAAACAAAAAATTCCAATTTACACTCGGCAAAACTTCTTTCCCCAGTTTACTCGATTTCCAAGAAAAAATCAAGGAGTTAGAAAAAATTTTTGGTACATTTTCTCATAATTTTTTCTTTTTTTAGATCGCAATAGACGTTAAAACGAAAAAAACTCCCTTTTCGCACGCATTCTGAATAAAAAAGGGTCCATCCAGGAACTGTGTACCAGCTTCACCACTGAATTTTACCACGAAAGACACAGAGTTCACTGAAAGACACTGAAAGGAAACACGAAAACTCGAAAAAATGCGAAATTCATCAAAAGGCGATCAAAAATATTTTAAATCTTTCGTGTCTTTTCGGGTTTTTCGTGAAATTCATGTCAGGGCACGTTCACCGCCATTTTTCCTCTTT
>JAFQOH010000005.1:0-49363 GCA_017403345.1 Thermoguttaceae bacterium | reverse complement strand
TTTTTAAGACCATTTCGCGTGCTTTTCAGTGTTTCTCTGTGTCCTTTCTGTGACTTCAGCGATAAAATTCCCGGCGTAAATTTTGGATTTGGGGGTTGAGGTTTTTGGCTAAAGGTCCCACGCGCGGCAACACTCTGCTTGAAAAGCGACGCGAGACGCGACGCCTCCCAAAAGCGACGCGAGACGCGACGCCTCCCAAACTGGCTGCCCGTCATGTCGCCGCGCGTGGGACCTTTAGCCCCAAATTTACGCAGCAGATCGCCGTACAGATCCGATCTTACTGCGTTAAATGACGCCCCGATCTGAAGTTTTCAGAAGTTCCCGGTCCCTCGCCAATAGTCCTTCCCACAGCAAGGATCCGCTCTTTCAACATTTTGTCAAATCGTTCCGCCTCCTCCAGCGTCGAGGATTTGGAAGGGTATATCTCGTACAGCTGACGGTATTTCGCCGGCGTCACGTTCGGCATAATGACATTCGCGCCGCGATTCAGGCCGTTTCGGTGTCCCATCGACCGGTCGATACACGCCAGCGCCGTCGTCGCCGGAATGTTTGCTCTGGGACAGACCAGCCGTGTAAGTGCGACCGTCTTAAGCGTCATCTGTTCATCATTCGGAACGAAATATTCCGTAAGCACAGCCGGATCGATCCCGTTCTCCTCCTGGAATTTCCGCACCTTAAGAAATTCCTGCCCCAACGGAGTTTCCGGATGCGGCAGAAACGGCCCAACGCCGATCATGTCGAGGTCCAGAGTCCGAAACAGCATGATGTCGTTCGCCAGCGTCTCCCACGACTGTCCCGGTACACCGATCATGCAGCCGCTTCCGATCTCGAAACCGATCTCCCGTAGTTTCCGCAGCGCCTCCAGCCTGCACTCCAGCCCCGGATGGCCGGGGTGAAGTCTCGAAAACAGTTCGGGGTCGGACGTCTCGAAACGGATGAGGTAACGGTCCGCTCCCGCCTCGAACCAGTCGCGGTACGCCTGAAAATCATTCGCCGGGCGTTCTCCGAGACTCAGCGTAATGGCCTGAGTGGAAATTTTCCGGATCTCGCGCACGATCTCCGTCACCCAGTCCGTCGGCATCGCGGCAGGCGTTTCCCCAGATTGAAGCACGATGCTTCCATACCCGAACTGCTGCGCAAGCCGAACACTGTCGAGGATCTCCTCCATCGTCATCCTGTACCGCTGGATATTCGGATTTTTGACCCGTATCCCGCAATAGGTACACTGTGCCGTACAGATATTTGAGACCTCGATCAGTCCTCGCAAATGAACGGCATCCCCGACAAAACGCTTTCTGACGGCATCCGCCTCGTTCCAAAGCGTTTCCAGTTCCTTTTCATCCGAACTCCGCAAAAAATGCAGAATATCCTCCCGCGACAGGTCCGTCCAGTCCGGCATAGCGTTCCTCTTTACTTTTGCGCTCTCTTTTTCCAGTTTTCCAATGCCAGTTCGTAAGCTCCCAGCGTTTTTTTGTCGAAACAGACCATCATGACCTCTTCGATCGACGAACCTTCCGGAAACGTCAGGATCTCCCGAATCGCGATCGCCGCCGCCATATCCAGCGGAAAATGGAAGATCCCCGTGCTGATGGAAGGAAACGCGACCGTTCGGCACTGTTTTTCCGCAGCGAGTTTCAGACAGTTCCGGTAGCTGTTCGCCAGAAGCTGCTCTTCATTCCGTCTTCCGCCAAGCCACCGCGGTCCTGGAGTGTGGATGACGAATTTCGCGGGAAGCCGGTACGCTTTCGTGACCTTTGCCTCACCGGTCTTGCACCCCATGAGCGTCACGCATTCCGCGAGCAGTTTCGGACCCGCCGCACGATGGATCGCACCGTCCACGCCGCCTCCGCCCAAAAGCGTCACATTCGCAGCATTCACGATCGCATCGGCCTCTACCTTAGTAATGTCGCCAGACAAAAGAGTAAATTTCATTTCACGTTCCTTCCAAAGTCTCTCAAATTTTCTTTTCCATCACTTCTTTCGCAAAGTGCTCAAAACTCCGATCGTAAGTCGCCTCACCGCTTTTCGAGAAGAAGCAGCCGGGGACCTGCCGTTTCGCAAGATGATGCCGAACGCAGTCGCAGCACATTCCGCGACGCGGGCAGCTCATGTACGTGCAGGCACAATTTTCAGCATTTTCCGCTTTTTTGCATTCCATGGCACAGGACATTTTCATTTCTCCCACTGAGGTAAATTAAGGTAAATCGAGGTAAATCGAAGTAATGTCTCCGCGGCAGCTTCCAGAGCCGCTCGCTCCACCCAAAGCTCCCGCACACTTCAGTATATCCGAAACCGCTCAAAATTTCAAGGGCTCCCTCCCCAAAGTGCAAAGAAGCAGGTCTTTGACCGGATGTTCGGCCGCGTACGCATTGATCTCCGCAGCCGTAAGCCGTTCCACAGCCTCCAAGATCTCCTGATTACTGCGTATCCTTCCAAAATTCATCCAATCCGCCGCCAATTCCGACGCCCAGGCCTGACACGATTCCCGCGCCGTCACGAGCGCCATGCGGTACCGGGCTTTATACGCACGCAGTTCCTCTTCCGTGACCCCCTGCTCCAGCCTTCGGATCTCCTGAAGGATGACGTCCAGAGTCTGCTGAGCGTTCTCCTGCCGACAGCTTGCCGTACAAAAGACCCCCGCCCGCGTCCGAAACGAATGGCACCGAGCGTCCACATCGTAGCAAAGTCCCCGTTTCTCCCGCACTTCATTGAAAAGCCTCGAATTCATCCCGCCGCTCAAAATACTGACGGCAGCCCACGCTTTCAGGCGGTCCGGATGCGGAAACGGGACGATCTCCCACGCAAGCCCGATCTGCGTCTGCGGCGAATCCGACTCCAAATGTACCGGCTCCCGCTCCACCGCAAACGACGGCAGCTCCGGCACCTCCCGTCTCTCCCAGCTTCCAAACAAACGCTCCGCCAGCTCCGCGGCCTTCTCCCAGTCAAAATTTCCCGCGATCGCCATCACACACCGATTCGGCACCAAAAACCGCTCGTAATGCCCGCAGACATCCTCCCAGGAAATACTCTCGATCCCCTCCCGGTCCCCATCCGCATCGTGTCCCCACGCCTTTCCGTAAAACTGCTCCTCCAGCGTCCGCGACAACAGCCCCTCCGGATCGTCCTCACTCGCCGAGACCTCCTGAAGAAGTACCTGACGGCCGGCTTCCATCTCCTCTTTCGGCATCACGGGACGCTGGAGAACATCCGCGTACAGCTCCATCGCGTCGTAGAGATTCTCCTTCAGCATCGCTGCACGAAATTCCAAATTCGACGTCGTAAGCGATTCCGTCCTGTCGATCCCGATCCGGTCAACAGCCTCCAGAAACTGCCGGTTGCTCCGATCCCCTGCTCCGCGAAGCATCATCTCGCACACATACGCCGCAAGACCATACTTTCCAGAAGGATCCCAAACACTCCCGGCTCGCGTCGCCGCTGCAAATGCCGCAGACTGGAACTCCATGAGCGGGTCGCCCAAAAGCGTAAATCCATTCGGTAATATCAGTTGGTAACTCATCGGTTTCGGAATGGCGCCTCCTCTTTTTCGATCTGCTAAAACACCACTTCATTTTACCCGATTTTTAAATTTTGAAAAGCCCCTCGCCCAATAAAAAAGCCTCATTTCGATGAGTTTTCCCATTCGAATGAGGCAAAAGGAAGATAAAACGCCGGATCTCACGATCCTCATCAAAACTTAACTCAAAAACTTAACTCCTAACTTACAAAAAAAACTGCCCAAAAACCTAAAACTGCCCAAAAACCTAAAACTGCCGTGCGATCAGGATCCGCAGACCTCTGACTTCAGACTTCTGACCTCTGACATCGGACTTCTGACCTCTGACCTCAAAATTTAGTAAGCAAACGAAAACCCCAAACGGATCACGGAGACCAAAATGCCGTAGATCCTCGAATAAGAATTCTCATACCAGCGCGTACGGCTGCAAAGGACCAGCCTGCCGTCATCGGAACAATCCTCGCATCGGGCAAGCTCCACTTCATTCTCTTCGCCGCGCATCAAAACGATCTCGTCAAGCCTCGCATTCCTAGAACTGCGCATCAGAAGCAGGTCGCCGCCGCGAAAAGAACACGATTCATAAAGACTCGAATCCTGTACGCGAACAAGAAAAAATTCATCTCCGGAGACCTGGATGTTCTCGTGTATCTCAAGACGCTCCTCCGGATCCGAAGGATCGACAAAACGTCCGTCCCAAATACAGCTCTTCAATGGAAGACCAGCAGCTTTCTTCTCACTGTAGTCCGCCAGCATGATGGAACGTGAAAGATTCGCTTCACGCTGAATAAAACCTTTCCGCTCAAGTGCCGTCAAATGACCGACCACACCATTCGGAGAATGGATCCCCATCTGATCTCCGATCTCCCGGACTGTCGGACCATAACCGCGTTTACGCACACAGTGCCGAATGTACTCCAGCGCTTCACGCTGCCGAGAGGTAAGAGGAAGTTTCGAACTGTTTTTTTCAATACTGCGCGATTTTCCATATGCCATAACGCATTCCTTTACTCTGTTTTTTTCGTCCTTAAAAATTTTCATCATCGACTGCCAATGATGATATAATAGTTTTACTACATTCCCCAAACTTTGTCAAGTGCGTGTTTTTCCGTTTTTACCATCTTTGTGTACACTCGTAACGGGTTTTCCACACACATTCCGAACACCCCGATGTGAACATTTGACCGCAAACCGACAAAACGTCCGGGAACGCACATTCTCCTTGTTTTTACGACACCAAAACGACACTAGAAATTTTCCGAAACACACGAACAAAAGACATTTCACCACAAAGAAAAAATTTTTTCTACTTTTTTAAAAAATTTTTTTCCACCATAAAAAAAACGGGAGTTTGCAGCCTCAAACCTCCCGTTTTCCACTTCGGTCCGATCGAAAATTCCCAAAAGATCCCAGAAAGATCCCGCCGATCTCCCAATCGTACCTTTAATCGATTTTCACTTCAAGGACCCCTCTAAGAAATCGTTCGAGGCTTGCACGAAATTCATTTTCACCGTACAATTTTGCATTTTCGCGAGCCCCTTCCGCAAAAACCGGCAAGTAATCCTTCTGCAGCAGCAGCGCCAGCGTAAAATCCCCCAATTCACGGTAATCCTCCCACAGGATCCCGCTCTTTTCGTGCCGAATGACTTTTGCGATCCCGCCCGCATGAAACGCGAGAGGCAAAGCACCGGCATCCTGCGCCAGAAGCACAGAGAGATCCGTTCCCCCGATCTTATCCGGCTCATCCTGTTCCATGACCCCGAACCCGCGCAAATACCAGAAGAATTTCGCCTCCGCAAGGATCTTTTCCTGAGTCTCCCAATCCGGATCGACGTGAAATCTCACCCGATAGCCGAACGCCTTCATTTTCAACTGCCGCAAACACTCCTCGGCCTCCTCCCCTGCTCCAGAGCAGATGAGCTCCAGCGTCCATTCATCCGGCGAAAGATTCACCCTCGCAAATTTCCTGTCGCAAAGGTCCTGAAAGACGTTGATGACCATATCCAGCCGATCAAGATTCCGGAGCTCCAAACGTCCCATCGCAGCAATAGAACTCGTCTTTTCCGCAGCCGATCCATTTTTTCGAATGACCGGGTCCAGTATCTTCGGCATGAGCCCCCAGCGTTTCGTACACCATTGAAGAGCATATTCCGAAAGGCATCCGTAGTGATGGTACGAAAAGAAACGTCTCTGCCAATCTCTCTTTTCTTTCCTTTTTCCGCCTCCAAACCAATTCCGAAACCATCCCGCCGCCTCTTCACTCCGCTCTTCCGCATAGAAAGTCTCCTGATCGTACTGCGGAAACTGCGTCAACAGGATCCCGCACTTTGCACGATTGGGGATCGGCGGCTGATCGCTCGCATTCAGAAAGACATCGTACCGCCCGCTGAGCTCTTCCAGATGATCCGACGAAACATTCACACTTCCGACAGTCCCCACCCCAGTCTTCGGGGCCTCAAGATACCGAAACGCCGTTCTCCGCAGGTCCAGACCAAGCCGTCTCCCCCACTCTTCCGATACCAGTTCCGGCTCATGGTGTACGATCTCCACATCGTGAACTTCCGAAAGGATCTGCGCGATCAGACCGACCAGACGCTGTTCCGCATCCGTTTTTCCCCAGCACTGCTGATAAATTCCAACGTTTGCCATGCCATTCCCCCCTTAATCCAGCTGATACTCACTATTCAGATCATCTTCATGACGGATCTCGTCGACCGGTCCTTTCTTCCCCCAGCCGGCATACAGTCGGTCAGGAAGATTGATGCACCAGCCCGGGACCTCACTGATGCAGCGATACGCATGAACGACTCCCGGAGGCACGATCACACGGACCGGCTCAGCGCCGCCGACATCCACTTTCATCTTCGCACCGTACGTTTCGGAACCTTCCCGGGGATCCCACAAATAAAGCCGAAACATTCCAGGTCCCAGAAAAACAAAAATATCCGTCTGCTCCCGATGCTCATGCGGTCCGCGCGCCACACCGGGAAGCGTTTCGCTCACATACGACATCGCAGGACGGATCCCTTCCGGAAGTTCATCATCCCGATAGATCTCTGAAAGCCAGCCTCTCTGATCCGAAAAACGTTTCAGCGAAGTAATTTCAACACCGTTGATCACAGACTCATTCATACTTTCACTTTCTTTTCAGCCAATGTGGAAAACTTAACGCTTCTGTACAGGTTTTCCACATTGAAAGATCCCTTTTAAAAATCCAATTTTAAAATTCAGTTCCCTTTCACAGAAACTCCGCAATTCCCGCGGCGTCTCTGCTCCAAAACTCGTTTCAGATAGGCGCAATACTCATTTTTGTACTGCTCCGCAAGCACTTCAAAGTCCCTCTCCTCAATAAAACCGCGTTCGAGTGCGATCTCCTCCAGACACGCCACCTTAAGCCCCTGACGATGATCGATCGTTTCCATAAAATTGGAAGCCTGAAGCAGCGATTCCGGCGTCCCAGTGTCCAACCACGCAAAACCGCGGGTGAAGATCTGCACCTTCAGCTCGCCGCGCTCCAGATAGATCCGATTCACGTCCGTGATCTCCAGCTCGCCGCGAGCCGAGGGTTTCAAATTCGCCGCAATGTCCAGCACGGAATTATCGTAAAAATAGAGACCAGTCACTGCATAATTGGAACGCGGGACCGCCGGTTTCTCCTCAATGTGGAGCGCATTGCCGTTTTCGTCAAAATCGACGACGCCGTACCGCTGCGGATCCCGAACTTGGTAGGCAAAAACAGTCGCACCGCTCTCCTGCACAGAAGCAGCATGAAGCATCGCCTGAAATCCCTGACCGTAAAAAATATTATCTCCCAAGACCAGCGCAACGGAATCCTCTCCCACAAAATCCCGTCCCAAAATAAACGCCTGTGCCAACCCTTCCGGCCTCGGCTGTACGACGTAAGTGAGTTGGATCCCCCACCGCGAACCGTCTCCTAAAAGCCTCTGAAACGCAGCCTGATCCTCCGGCGTCGTAATGACCAGGATCTCGCGGATCCCCGCAAGCATCAGAACGGAAAGCGGATAAAAAATCATCGGTTTGTCGTAAACAGGAAGAAGCTGTTTGCTCACCGCCTGCGTCATCGGATGGAGGCGCGTTCCGGCACCGCCCGCCAGAAGAATCCCTTTTTTCGTACTTTTCATAAATTCCTCCCGGATCCCAATATGCTTAAGCAGCCGTTCAAACCGGCTCCATTCAGCCGCCTGACTCAGCGCACATTCCCTAATCGCTGACGCTGGTAACGCCCCTGCGTGATGGCGTCGCACCATTCCCGGTTTTCAAGATACCAGCGCACCGTCTTTTCCATCCCTTCTTCAAACGTCATGGCCGGTGACCAGCCGAGTTCCGCTTCGACTTTGGAAATGTCCATTGCGTAACGCCGGTCATGCCCCGGACGATCCTGAACGTACGTGATGAGCGACTCGCATGGACTCTGCGGGAGCGTGATCCCGTACTCCGGAGCAAGCCGGTCCACCAGCACACAGATCGTCTTCACGATATGGATGTTCGTCGTTTCGCAGTTTCCGCCGAGATTGTACGATTCCCCGCACTTGCCGGCCCGCAAAACGGTACGGATCGCCGTGCAGTGATCTTCCACATAAAGCCAGTCCCGCACATTCAGTCCGTCACCGTAAACCGGAAGCGGTTTCCCCTCCAGACAGTTCAGGATCATCAGCGGGATCAGTTTTTCCGGAAACTGGAACGGTCCATAATTGTTCGAGCAGTTGGTCGTCACGACAGGGAGGCCGTACGTGTGGAAGTAGGCATTCACAAAAAAATCGCTGGCCGCCTTGCTCGCCGAGTAGGGAGAACGCGGATCGTAGGGGGTCGTTTCCCGGAATTTCCCCGTCGGACCAAGCGAACCGAAGACCTCGTCCGTCGACACATGCAGAAATCGAAATCCCGCCTGCCTCTCCTCCGAAAGCTCCCGATAGAACTTCCGGCACTCCTCAAGCAGAACGAACGTTCCGAGCACATTCGTCTGCACAAAGACTGCCGGTCCGTCGATCGATCTGTCCACATGCGATTCCGCCGCAAAATGAACGACTTTCTCAATGTCGTATTTTCGCAAGATCTCCGCGACACAAACAGGATCCGCAATATCGCCCTGCACGAAAACAAAACGCCCGGCAATCTCCTCTTTTTGCGTCAAAGGTTCAAGAGAATCCCAATTCCCGGCATACGTCAGCTTGTCGAGCACCACGATCCCGGAGTTTTCCTCCCGAAGCCACTGGTAAACGAAATTGGAACCAATGAACCCCGCACCTCCCGTAACCAAAATGGAAGCCATGTTTTTCCCCTTTCGAACCGCGTAACCCCACCGATTCAGCCCGCATTTCCCACACGAAAACGCAGATCCTTAAAATCGGATCCAGGAAACCGCTCTTTCAGACGCTTTAACAGCTCCTCTTTCTGAAAAAGCAATTCCTGCACAAAAATAGCATCGGAGACCATGATCTCCAAGTTCCCGCGACGCACTCCGCCGACCGACGAATATTGCGCCAGCTCACCGACAAGCTCCTTCCAAAACGCGCCCAATTCATCCTCATCCCGCTTCCTCCCGATCCCGAACTGCGAGACCAGCCCGGAAAGGACCTCGGAAAGAGAAGATGACCCGGCACCGTCTCCGCCCTGCGGCAAAAAATCCAAATGGAGCCCATTCATAACTCACCTGTCCGCCCTACTCGGCATCCGAGTCCTCCGACGCCTCTTTCGTTCCTGCGTTCCTTCGCAATTTCGCGTCCAGCTGCATCGGCATGACGAGGTATCGGTATCCGTCTTCCGTCTCAAAAAGCACCCCCATCCGCGAGTCGACGAAATTCATCTTTACGGCAGCGTCATCTCCAATGGCACGCAAAAACGCGGAGAGGTACACTCCATTCAGCTTCAGCGCCATGTACGCATCCGGATAATCGACCGGAAACTCTCTCACCATCTCACCGCGCTCCACGTGTACCGCGGAGATCGTCATCTTCCCTTCCCCAAACTCCAAGATCACGCCGGGAAATGTATTGTCCGTCACGACCGCGGCAAAACGGATCGCCTGAGAAAACGGATCCATCGGAAGCACGAGCGTTTTCGGCTCGCGAAGCTGACTGATCCCAACACGCCATTCCGGAAATCGGCCTTCCAAAAGCGAAGAGTAAAAGAAAATGTTCTCCGACTGGATCATGAAGCAGTTGTCCTGAAGCGCAATGGAAACATCCGCGTCCCCATGGACCAGAAGACGATCGACGATCGCAAGAGAACGCGGCGTCGCGATCGCAGTTTTCTGCTCCGGATACTCGCCGTGCACCGAGGCCTCGATCTGCTGCACTGCCATGCGCCGACCGTCCGTCGCCACAAAGTTCAGGCGATTCTCTTTGTAGTCCATGAAGATCCCGCCGAGCGCATACCGGCCGCTCTCGCTGTCCGTCGCGAAACTCGTACGCCGGATCGCTTCACGAACGTAACGGGCTTTCGTGACCAGAAAATTTTCTTCCGAAAAAACAGGAGTACCCGGAAATTCTTCAGGATCTTCCGTTGGAAATACGAATCGGCTTTCTGCGGTAATGATCGTTTTGTTTCCGTCACTTTCGATCGTCACGAATTCTTCACGAGACTCTTTCAAGATCATCATGAGACGATCTGCCGGCATGACCACGCTGCCTGGTTCCTGGACCTGATCACATGGGAAAGTAATGCGGAGTCCGACTTCCATATCCGTCGCAAAGAGCACGATCTCGTCCGAATGTGCTTCCATCTTCACATTTCGAAGGATCGGCTTGGGAGACTGTGCTTTTACGATCCCGCCAGTCATACCAAACGAGTTTGCCAAAAGTTCGCGTTTGCAGATGATCTTCATATTTATTCTCCAAGGAATTAATAATTAACATTCAAGATGCTATTATACATCAAATTGCAGAACAATGCAAGGAGAATCTTCTTAAAAAACCAACTTTCCCAAAATTTATCCGAAAGAAACATGCCTGCCAGTGATTATATTAAATTCTAAATAGAATATTTTCTATTTGGTTTTGTTCTGTGGAATCTTTTATAGTTAGAAATTTTGACAAACGGCACTCATTGGGAGGTCTGTTTTTTTGTGTGTGAAATAGAGACGGCCAATTCAGAAAATGTTGAAAAGGTGTCAGATGAACCGTTTCAGAGGGAGGTGAGAGGGGGGCGAAGCTATTTAAAATTAATTTTTAAAATATTAGTAATATTAGTTTGGGGTGATGGATGTGGAAAATAAAAAAGTATGTTTTGGGAATGTCTCGTGTTTTGCAGAGTCGTTCTGTTTTTAAGACAAGATCGTCAACGTTGAAAAGATGTGATTTGCATGTCGTGTAAATGTTGCGAAACTCATCACATGTCTGGAAATTTGAGAAATGAGTTTCGCGTGTCGGCAGCTTTGGCGGTTTTCCACGGAAAGGAAACGTTTGTCTGGAAAAAAATCACAGGTTTTCCACATGAAAAAAATTGTGGAACCTGCTCTTTTAGTGAAGTTTCTTTCTTTCAGCGGCAAGGTCGATCCCCATCTTTTCGCAGCGCCGTTTCAGAGATTCCTGAAAATAGACCCACCGATTTTTAGGTTTCTGGTAGGCATAGTTAAAGGAAGAGAGTACGAGAGCTTCCGGAACGACTCCGCGTGCGACGAGTTCATAGCAGTCTGTGACGAACATTTTGGACTCATCTGTCGGGCATAAAAGAGCTGCCTGCATCTGTTCGGCAGTCAGATGAAGGTATTGCGCTTGGGTCTCGCAGGGGTCTGCGTTCCACGGAAGTAACGGAGTACCGAGGACCAGTGCGGCTGCAAGGATAGTGATTTTGGGAAATTTGTGACTCATAAAATGGTAAAAAAATCTTGAAATAGGGATTTTTTTATGGGTTGCCTGTAGACTTTTTTAATTTTCTCGGTTATAATAACAAAGAATGGAGTTTTTGGCAAGAGCAAATTTTGCTGGATCTTGAACTTTTCCCGGAGGAATTTGGGAGTAGTGATTTGGAGCGGAAAATGCGGCTGACAGGACGCAGTTTTTTACTTGCCGGAGGGATCTTGTGGAGCAGTCTGTCGAGTATGGCAGTTTTTTCCGAAGAGTTTCCGGACGAGCAGAAGTATCTGCATTGGATCACGATGCTGGACAGTGATTCCAGTCATCGCCGTCAGTATGCGTGGGAAAATTTGTCACAGCTCGTTCATTCTGAGACGGAGATGCCGCAGAAGATCCGTTTTCTTTCTTTGGTCTGTCGAGAATTACGGAAGTCTGATCTTTCTTTTGAGCTTCAGGAGAGGCTGTTTTTTCTGGAAGAGGAGTTGAAGCGTCAGCTTGAGGTGCGGGAGTTTCCGATCCCGGACGAGGAGCGTGTGGTTTGGGAGGAGTCGCAGTGGAGCCTTTTGGTGGACGATATTCCGTCGCGTCGGAATCAGGCGCGGCGTCAGCTTGAGGAGCGAATTCAGCATGGGGACGGTATTTACGAGGTGATCGAGATGCTTCGTCATCTCATCGTCAGTGACACCATTTCTGAGGATGACCGAATGCGGGTCTGGGGTCTTTTACATCAAGCGCGGATGAAGTGGCTGGAGAGTCCGGAGCATCGGAGCGAGAGTGGGGGATTGACGGAGAAGAAGGTGTTTGAGATGGTTCATCTGCTTGCGTCGGTGAATCTTCCGGAGGACAAATTGGTGCCGTGGATCAACTTACATGAGCGGACGACGCGGCAATTTTCCGTACTTCCGAATCAGGAACCGTTAGGGGGGGACGGATTTTCTTTTTTGAGTCCGATCAGCAGGAATGGCGAGCGTATCGGTCTTCAGATCTGGCTGGCGGTCCAGACGCTGGAAGATGCGCTGATCAGTGAGGAGTTTTCGGAGCTTACGCTTAAGAAGCTGCAGGAGACGCTGGATTCTCGGAAGATGACACCATCCGGCGCGATCCTTTTGAGCCGGCTCGTTTTTTTGATGAAGCCGTGTTTGTCTGCGGAATATTGGGAGCATAGCGAGATGAAGACTGCGCAGTTTCTTCAGGTGGGAGTTCCTCAGAACAGTGGTCTTGGCACGTCTTTTTTTGACCGGATGTCGGAGGGGAGAGTGTTTTGCCGTGAGGGGGTCAATCTGGAGGTCGGCGAGTATGAGCTTGGGACTGCGGTCAGGCATCCGAATCGGAAGTCGGCGTTTTTTCATTTTGTGAAGCTGGAGACTTTGGAGGAGAAGCTGCTTTATCCGCAGGAGATGCGCAGATCTGCCGGGGAGCGGTGGAGAGGGATCTCGGAGAGGACGCTTTCGTGGATCGATGCGGAGTGTCGAAAAGAGGCACGGGTCTTGACGGCGGAAGAGCTTCGGACATTGGAACTTTTGGAGCCGAAAGTTCTTTCTGCGCAGGCCGCGGATTGGCTGGTGCGCTGGAGCAGTGAACGGGGAGCGTTTCGGCTGGGAGAGCTGGAGGAGCCGCAGGGGATCCAGGCGCATTTATGCCGTCTTTTGCTGGCGCTTGGGACACGTGAAGCGATTCCGGAGCTGGAAAAGGTGCTGGATCAGGAGATCCTTTGGAAGGGGATGGAGGCGGAGTCGAGGATCGCGTGGCTTGCGGCATTGGCGATCGCGCGGAGGGATCCGTGGGAGGGGGTCCAGGATTGGCTGAAGGGGCGGTTGGATGAGGATCTGGAGCTGGTGACGTACCATTGGGACAGGAGCGATGATTCGCCGATGGTGGCGGCATTGGGATCGGAGAGGCCGCGAAGTGAAGGAGCCGGCCCGATGGTGAGGTCCGAGGAGACGCAGAAAAGTTCGAAGAACATCCAGCTTTCCGCGTCGGCGGCCGGGATCCTTTTGGAAATGCGGGAGGCGGATCTGGAGGCGTCTGAGATGCTGAAAGGGCTGACGGTGCGCTATCTTCCCATGAATCTGGGGTCGGGGAAATTCTATTTGTTCGAGGACGGCGAGATCCGGCGGAAGATCCTTTCAAAACTTCGTGAAAAGTAGGAGCTGCCCCGCTTTCCGGGAAGCCGTTCCGCGTGTGGAAAACGTGTGGAAAAAGTGTGGGAAAAAGCGGAAAAAAAGCGGAAAAAAAGCGGAAAAAAAGCGGAAAAAAAGCGTATGGGAAAAACACAGGTCTTTGAGGTGGAAGGAGGAGTGAGAAGAGTGGATAAAAAATCTCCCGGATAGCTGAAATCCCAGGGGGGCAGTGGATTTGGCGAGCTATTCCGGGAGCGATTGGACGGTCATTGGACGGTCATTGGACGGTCAGGAAACACTTTCATGTTTCGAATGCTTTCCGTTGTTTTTGATACATGGAATTTAACGTTTTTTTTTCGGTCTGTCAAGAGCAATTTTTGAGAAAGTCAAAAATTTTTACGGAACTTTTTCTCTGGACCCTTGCAATTTTTTTGAATTTTGGTTAAAATGAAGAATATTATTGGCGGAAACGGCAGTTGGGTGTGTATGACGTAACTTTTCCCCTCGTTCAAAATAGAGAGTGTGCCTGTTTTCCTGATTCCTTTTGAGAAATTTAAAATTTTATGGCGCCTACATTTGTTTTAGTAGTTTACGGCAACCATTTAAAAAAACAGATCGTTTTATCGGAAACGCAGTACATGATCGGGCGGGATTCCGGCTGCTCGGTCTGTCTGGCAGATACGGAAGTGTCGCGCCGTCATGCGGTTTTGACGCTTGAACAGGATGGCCGGGTCATTCTGGAGGATCTTAACAGTCTGAATGGTACGTTCGTAAACGGGAAACAGATCAAGAGGGACGAATTGCAGCCGGGAGATCGGATACAGATGGGAGGGACTCTTCTGCTGCTGGTGAAGGAGCGGAATTCGGAGTTTCCTGCTTCTTCTGCTTGGAGTGAGGGGCAAGATCATCCTTTACTTTCTGAAGAACGCGAGCTGCGAGTGCGTGAGTTTCAGGCGCGTGAGTTTCAGGCGCGTGAGTTTCAGGCGCGTGAGTTTCAGACGCGTGAGTTTCAGGCAATGGGGGCCGGAGCGCAGACGCTGTACGAGATGGAACGGTTTTCCGGTGAAGAGGCTGCGTTTGATGCTATGGACGTGACGATGATCTCTGCCGGGGAGTCGGAACGGATACTGAAGACGATCTCGCATACGGAAGGGGAGAAATTTCTGGCGCACGGAAGCGGAAACCGGCTTGGGATCCCGGAGACTTGGGTGTCTAAGGCGCAGGGATTTCTGGATCTGCTCTACAAAATGACGCATTCTGTCCGCCGATACATGGATATTGACGAGCTGACGGCGAATCTGCTCGATCTGATCTTCAAGTCTGTCGACGCGGACCGGGGGTGCATCCTGCTTTTTGACAGCAGTACGAATTGCCTCGTGCCGCGTGCGAAAAAAGTTCGGGGACAGGATCCGCAGCAGAAGATGATCATCAGTAAAACGATCCTGGATTACGTTCTGAAAAACGGCAAGGGGGTCCTGACCTCCAATGCGCAGAATGACGAACGCTGGAATGATGCCAATAGCGTGCTGACCGTCGGGATCCACGAGGCGATCTGCGTGCCGCTGCAGGGCCGGTACGGAAATCTCGGAGCGATCTATCTCGACACGTTTTGCAGTTCCGGAGGCGTTGGCGTGCAGGAAAATCATCGTTTCAGCGAAGAATATCTGAAGTTGATGATCACCATTGCGCACTACACGGCACTGGCGGTCGAGGATACGCGGTACTATCAGGGAATGCTTCAGTCGGAGCGTTTGGCTGCGATCGGACAGACGGTCGCGACGCTCTCGCACCACATCAAAAATATCCTCCAGGGGATCCAGGGCGGGAGTTTTCTGATCCGGAACGGGCTGGAACAGCATCAGGAAGCGTTCATTGCGAAGGGATGGAAGATCGTTGAGAGGAATCAGAACCGCATCTCCGCGCTGATCATGGACATGCTGACCTTCAGTAAAGACAGAAAACCGGAGTTGGTCCAGGGAAACCTGAATCAAGTCGCGGGAGAAGTCGTGGAATTTATGCAGGAACGTGCCGGGAAGGCGAATGTGCTCCTTACGTGGGATCCGGACGAGAATGTGCCGGATTCGCTTTTTGACCCGGAAGCGATCTACCATGCGGTACTGAATCTCGTGACGAACGCTATCGATGCGGTGGTCGAAGTGATGCTGCGCGAGCAGGAAGAACGGGAAAAGCAGGAAATGAAGGCTTGGGATTCCATGGAAACGATCCCGTATAGCGAGAATGAGGCCGGGACGGACTCGGAGAATGAGACAGACGGAGCAGACCGAACGGATGATGAGACTGTCTCACTGGAGCCCGAGTCGGTCTTTGCGGACGGAAGCCACATTTTCAGCGGGCTGGGAGAGGAAGATTGGGAACTCGCGGGAATGCTGGCCGCCGGAGACAGCGGGACGTCTTTGCCGTATGGGCAGATCGACGTCGTGACGCAGTACGATCCGGCAAAAAATGTGATCCGGATCTACGTGAAAGACACGGGACCGGGACTGACGCGGGAACAGATCGCGACGATCTTCCGTCCGTTTGAGTCCTCAAAAGGGAATCGAGGAACTGGATTGGGACTGCCGGTCTGCCGAAAGATCGCACGGGAACACGGCGGAACGATCCACGTGGAGCAGCGGATGCCGCGCGGATGCAGGTTTGTCCTGACGCTGCCGGTCATTCAGGATTCCTGACGCAGAATAAGCTGATGACGTGTTGGAAAACGCTTGGAACGCGAGAGAAAAAGGGAAGATCATGGCATTGAAACTGATCGCATTTGATCTGGATGGAACGCTCACGCAGCACCGTTCGCCGCTGGGTGAGAAAAATCGTGCGCTTTTGGACCGGCTGCGGGAAAAGTATCAGCTTCTGATGGTCGGAGCCGGGGCGTGCATGCGGATCTTCGGACAAATGAACGAGTATCCGATCGACATTATCGGGAATTACGGAATGCAGACCGCCCAGTATGATCCGGAGACGAAAACGCTTCAGATCCTCGAAAACGCGCAGTGTGAGCCGGATCGTGAACGAACGCTCCGGGTGTGTGCCGAGCTGCGGGAAAAGTACGGTTTCACGGAGTTTGCGGGAGAGCCGGTGGAGTTTCATGCGTCGGGGATGGTCACGTTTCCGCTTTTGGGAACGAAGGCGGACATTGCGGACAAACTCGCGTTTGACCCGGACAGAAGCCGGAGGAAAGTCATGTACGACGACGTGAAGGCTGCATTTCCGGGAAGTACCGTCTTCATCGGCGGGTCGAGTTCCTTTGACATCGCGCCGTTTCCGTTCAACAAACTCTACGCACTGGACCGATACTGCGAAAAACACGGTCTGACGCATTCGGAGATCGCGTACGTCGGCGACGATTACGGCATCGGCGGGAATGATGAGCAGGTCTACCGATCGGATATCCGATTCTTTTGCGTGGAGGACTACACGAAACTGGAAGACGTTCTGGCGGAGCTTTTTTAAAAGGTCCATCCGGGCTGGTACGCACTTTCCGGAAGAGCCCTCTTTTTTGTGTTTTCCGCGGCGGAGCGGAAATTCTTAGTAGGTAAACTGCGGTATCTTGAGCAGTTCGCCGTCTTTCATTGCGGACAGGTGTGCGATCAGGCCGGAAACGGAGAGATTCAGCGCCATGGTGACATCGACCAGCGGTTTGCGCTTTTTGAGGATCGCGTCGATGAAATCGTGACCGAGGTAGCCGTGCGATCCTCCGTGGCCTCCGGGAACGACGCCGGGAGGAAGGGCTGGTTTCAGAATGTTTACGGCTTTGGCGAGTTCATTTCCCTGCGTATTTCCGATGAATCGGTCGGTAAACGAACCGAGCTGTCCGCGGCAGCGTCCCACTTCTCCTCCAAAACCGGGCGTATCCCAACTCACGCCCATGCGCGCCATTCCTCCCTCCGATGTACGGAAAAGTGCGATCTCTGTACCGAACGGATTGTCGTACCGGTTCGATCCTGGTTTGTAACGTTCCTGAAGGCTCGTCATTCCCATGCAGGAGACCTCCATGAAGGAACCGCCCGTCACGCAGCAGTAGAAACCGTTGGAGTGTGTGGGATAGTATTGCGGCGGCAGTCCTTTTCGCCAGTTGTTCCACGAACCGATGCTTCCGATCCCTCCTTCGCTGTAGTGGTAGTATTCCCCCTCGGAGTAGACCATTTTTCCGAAAGCGCCCGCTTTGTACAGTTGCCGCATGGCATAGCAGCTGTCGCGGTACGCCGTCGTTTCAAACATTGCGTAGACTAGATGGGGATTTGCTTTGACGGTTTCGTAAAGTTCGTACGCTTCTTCCAGATCTCCGAACATCGCAGGGACCGCCACGGCCGCGTGTTTGCCGCGTTTCAGGACCTCGATCGCCTGACGGCAGTGTGACGGAGCGTCCGTTGCCAGGAAGACTGCTTCGATGGAGTCGTCGTTTAGCATCTCTTCCAGAGACGGGTACGTTTTGGCGCATCGAGCCTCTTTGGAGAGTGCCGCGCAGCGTTCAGGGACCAGGTCGCTGACGGCAGCGATCTCGGCGTTGGGGTGATCTTGGAGACTGAACTGCGTCGAAAATCGGCACGCACCGAAACCGACGAGCCCCACACGCACTTTTCGGTCCGTGTATTTTTCCCACGGTCTCGTTTCGTCGATGTGGGTATGTGTTTCGTCAAAACCCGCAATATTGGGCGTCTGTTGGGCTTGAAGGACGGAATGTTTCCCGAAAGCGGCACTTCCGGCAGCTGCAGCGGCGGCAGCGGAAAGAAGATCTCGGCGTGAAAACGGCATAAATGCTCCTTTGAAATCAAAATGGCGGGTGAAAATATTCAGGATCTTCCGAACGGCAGGATACTCTCCATTTCAGTATAGCGAAAGAGCTTCCTATTGTCAAGCAGCCCAAGATGGAATTTCAGAAAAAATCAAAAAGAAAAAATTCTTCCGGCAAATACGTACCGACTAGGTCCGATCTCACCACTGAGAGCGCAGAAGAAACGCAGAAACGGACTGAAAAGAAAAAGAAGAAAAAAGGGAGTGAACGTGCCCTGACACGAATTTCACGGAAAACACGAAAAGCTGCGAAAGATCTAAAATATTTTTGACCGCCTTTGGGTGAAATTCGCATTTTTTCGAGTTTTTCGTGTTTCCTTTCAGTGTTTTCTTTCAGTGTTTTCAATGGTAAAAAACTGGTACCCAGTTCCCGGGCGGACCAAAAAGAAAAAGCGGCATCGGAAACCGGTACCGCTTTTAAGTTCGGACAACGACGGGAATTCTCAGCCCAAAATCCCCTGCAGAAGGATCTGTACCGAAAATCGCCTCCGAATGGGGCGTAACACCGTGCAGGATGCACTGGCGGTCATCGTCTTTTTACGCTTGAACAGCTCGTTCAGCCTTTCATTACTCGCCAACGTACGGAAGGAGAGCCATGAAACGGGCACGCTTGACAGCTGCCGTGACGGCATTCTGACTCGCGGCGGAGCAACCGCTCTTGCGGCGGCTCAGGATCTTGCCCTGGCGATTCGTCAGTTTTTTCAGCAATTCAACGTCTTTGTAGTCAACATAAAGCGGACGGGGCAGTTTGCCGTCGATCGCGATCGGATCCTTTTTCTTCGTACGGACCTTCGCCTTCGCGCGTTTACGGAACGGAGCAGCACCCTTCTTGCCTTTTTTGTTGAATCCACCAGCTCGTGACATTTCACAAAACCTTTCAATTAAGTTAATTCTTTTTCCACATTCCAAACAATGTGCGTCCATTAAAGTTGCGATTATACTAAATATTTGATTTTTCGCAAGGGGGGAGATCGAAAAATGATGAAATTTTTTCCAAATCTCCGGTCTGAAAATGCGTTTATGTGTGAAATTGGATAAGATGCAAAATATCTGGAATTTCATTTTCTGTATTCGTTTGTGCCAAAACCTACGGAACGCACGAAAATATACAAAATGCTCTTGCGGATCCCTGATTTTTAAGATAAAATGCGCTCGAAATCGAATTTCCGTTCGGGAACAGGGATCCTTGGGTAAAGGTGGTTTATGGCGTGTTTTATTTTTTCAGATTTTCAGAAAATTTCTGTTTTGGCACTGTGCTGTATGCTTTCTGTCGGCTGTTCGCAGGAAAAAACGGCAGAAGAAAACGTCCGTGAGCCGGAAAAAAACGCCGTTTCCCGTACATCGGAGGAAACGGTTTCGGTCCTTCCGACCGCGGAGCCGAAATTTGCCGAACCGCTTCCTGAGGAACTTTCGATGACGGAAGAGATCTCCGAACCGGAACTTCCCGGCGAACTTCCGGGTCCACTTCCCGGTGAGCTGCCGGATGCACTTCCCGGCGAACTTCCGGGTCCACTTCCCGGTGAGCTGCCGGATGAACTTCCCGGCGAACTTCCGGATCCACTTCCAGAGACACTTCCTGATATGCTGCCGGATGCACTTCCCGAAACCCTTTCAGGATCCAGCGATGCTGCCTTGTTTAAGGATCAGCCGGACCTGCAGCCGAATGTTTCCGATGAGGACGGCACATGCGATCTGTCGCCGGAGTTTCGGAATTTTGGTTTGCATTGGGATGAGATCCCCATGGTGAATGTTTTTCAGTGCGAGTCCTCTGGGAATGGGTATTCTGGATCCTCCTCTCTGGTAAAAGACAGCGGAGCGGTCCAGTTTTCCTCTTCTCTTCCCAGTACGGCCGATACGGATCCGATGCAGGAGCTTCCGGCTGCCAATGTTGCCGAAAACAGCGGGTATTTCGACCAGAAGACACTGCCGTTTCTTTTGGAGCAGTTCCTCAAAGATACCGCGCAGAATAATGATCCGACGCCCGAGCAGACCGCACAGTTGGAAAAGGATCACGCGCTCATTCAAAGTCTTTTTCTTCGACTTGGGAAACCGGATAAATTCCGTTTTTTAGTGGGATTTGCGGCATTCCGAATGGCGATACTGCTTGAGAACGAGAAGGAAAAAGCGCATCTGCATTTTCTGACTGCGATCGAAAACCTTCTGAAATGCGGTACGGACTCCAATGAGGAAGTTTGTCAGAAGGTCCTGGGGTACTGCGGTCTTTGGGTTGAAAAAAAGCTGTTGCGGATATGGAATGAGCAAAGTTTTTCAGAACGCAAGCTCGCGATCGAAGCACTCGGATCCGCCTGTCGGTACTGGAGCCTTCACCAGGAAAAACGCGCATCGTTGGAGACGATGAAAATGTCGTATGCAGATCTGCGTGTCGGTTTGGCATGTGCTCGGCTCGAGCAGGCGGTCTGTCTTTCATACGGCAAACAAAGCCCCACAAAAACAGACACTGCCGAGGGGAATGAAGAGAAATTTCTGGAAGAGCTGGCACTGATCTTTGGATCCATGGATCAGAACGACCCGGATTTCATGGTCGGGAAGGTGCGGGAAGATCTGCTTGCCGTTTTTAAACTTTATGTTTCATCTCTCCCTTTCTACATGTACGAGATGGCGCCTCTTAATATGAAAACGGAGCGTCGGCTTCAGATATTTACCCGTTTTCTGGAAGAGATCGAAAATCTGAAAAGAGCCGGTCTGATTCAGGAAAACGATCCGGAATACCTGGTTATTTTGGAGAATCTCCATGCCCATCTTGCTTTTTGCAGGTGGTTTCTTTCAGATTTTTCCGAATGTCAGAAACACGTGGTCCGCATGAGAGAATACTTTGACTTCGTGTCGAAAAATGATGGAAACGATCCGCGGGCAGTAAAGTACTTGGACTTCCGCATCTCGATGTGGGAGGTCTTGTGTGCGGCGAAACTCGCGGATGAAGAGGAAACGCGCAGGCGGTACCAGGAGTGTCTGGCAAAATGCGGGGAGGTCGCCGGATCCGTAAAGGACGGAAGTGTGAGCTTCCTGTGCGCCAACACCCTGCACTATCTTGGAGAGGTCCTTCAGGAACGGATGAAAGAGCCTGCGCTGGTCTGTTTTCAGAAGGCTCTGAACATTCTCGAGACGGAAGTTGAGAAAGATCCGCAGCTGCTTTTGAATATGGCATCTCTGAGTCTGTTTTTTGAAAATGCCGTATCGCTTTGGAAGACCGCGGCGGAATTGGGAAACTATCCGGAGGCGGAAGCGGCTCTCGCCAAATACGAAAAAATGATCTTCCGTGCGGAAGAACAGCAGAAAGCGGTTTGGGGTGAGCTTCCGGACGAGAGGAAACAGAATTTCATCATTGCCCGTTTCTCACTCTGCCATCAGCAGCGTGCCCTTGCGTCCAAACAGAACGACCAGGCCAAAATGGCGGAAGCGGATGCCCGGCTTCGGGAATTGGAAGGCGAGGTCACGAAATTGGACTTTCTGTCCCTCGATACATTGTTTTTCCTGCGGGTCAGTCAGAAAATTGAAGAGGCTGGACGCTGCGATCAAAATAAAGATACCGCGGGTGTCCGCCAGGCTTTCGAAGAAGCTCTGGGAATGCTTGAAATGATCGAAGAAAGCCAGAGAAACGCAGTCTGGATGATTTCTTTTACGACAGTGCTGCCGTATCCCCAGCTGTTTGAGGGCGAATCAAAAGAAGGCGTCTACCAGAGACTCATCGACCTTTGCCGGTCAGGAAAAGAAAACGATCCGGAAAATATTGTGCATTACTATGGGGAAATATTGGTATTGAGCATCAAGGCCGCGGATACCTGGCATAAGGAAAACGCGTTAAATTTATACATCGAGGCCGCGGAGGTCTGCAAAGCAATGTTGGCCAATTGTCCGGGCGATATGCGAAATGGACTGATGCTTGTTTCGCAGGACCGATTCCTGGCGGATGCGGTCCTCCGCGATAGAAATGACCTTGCCGAAGCAAAAAGATATTTAGCCGAAGCGGAAAAAGTGTTCGCGCCGATCCTTGAAAAATATCCTGAAGATTGTTTGGATGATAAACTGGCTTTAAGCATCACGAAAATGCACATTCATCGGTCAGAGAAAAAATATCCGGAAGCACTCGCGCTGGCAGAAAAAAATCTGGAGGAACTCCAGAATATCGATCAAACCCCGGAGATTTTCGTGAAATTTAAAAAACTTAAACGGGAACACTTCCTTTCGTATCGAATCGACTGTCTGCACACGGCCGCGGAATGTTATTTGGCGGCCGGACGAAAGAACGAGGCCCGAAAGCCGCTGGAAGAGATTTGGAAATATCTTGAAGAAGCGATCCAATTGGAAAAAGCATCCATGGAACAGGAAAACGATCTTCAAAATGATTCGCCGAAACTTTCCCAGGAGACTGCCGCAGAAACCTCGGCAGATCTGGATTGGTATCTGAAGCTGAAAGTCATCCTCACGCGTATGGCTGCGGAACTGGAAGAGGGTGAAAAACGGGAAGAACTGCTGCGGAAGGCCGATGAAGAATTTGAAAAATTACCAGACAAAGAGGCCAAACCGGTGATCCATATGTTATTCTTTGCACATATACGCGGTCCAAATGAAGATCCCCGGAACGGAATGCCGTAAGACTCCATTCCGAGTGCAGAAAAACAAAAAAAGCAGAAATTCCAATTCGGGATCTCTGCTTTTTTAAGTGGAGGTAATCGGACTCGAACCGGTGACCCTCGCGTTGCAAACGCGATGCTCTACCAACTGAGCTATACCCCCGGGTCGTCTCTCTCAAGACAAATAGTATTCTAGCAGATTTTGAAAACTTTTCAAGTACCCCCGGCATGAAATTCAGAAAATTTATAGAAAGAGTGAAAAAGTCCCGAAGAAAATGAACTCTCCGGGACTTTGGGGGAAGGAATGACCGGACGAAAACGCCGATCTTATCCGTTTGCTGAGCCGCGCATCAGAAAATGTCCGTCATGTAGTGGAATCCCTGATGGTATGTTTTCGGTTCGGCATAGTAATTGTAATTCCGCTTGTCGTAAAGCGGGATACGCATCTCTGCCGGATAGCGATAGTACATGTTGTCGGCACTGCGGAAGTACTCTTCCGGATAAAAATTGTGCGGATAGTAAATGTAGGGGTAGTGGTAGAAACGGTTCCAGTCCTGGGTATTGTAGTTCTTTCCCCAAGATTCACCATACGCAGGCGCATAGTTTTCTGCCGTTCCGGAAGCTGTCGGCCCAAACATTCCAATTCCGCGTGGGCGTCTGGCAGAAGCTTCATCCGTGAACATCACGAACAGAGCAGCCGCCAGCAGGAACACTGGAAGATGACGAATCATAAAAAACCTCGATCCTTTAGTTTCTGAAAAACGTCCTTTTTCTGAAAAAACGCTTTTCAACGGAAGCCAGACTCCACGCTCATTCCGACTTCCCTTTCGAAAGATAGTGGAACGGTTTGGAGTTACTCTCAAATTTTCATCAAACCGGCCTGAAAATATTCCAAATATTTTCAAATCGGTACACAATGAAACTCTTTTTACTGATTTCGGCATTTCCTTGACGGCAATTGAGGAATATTCGCAAAAATCGTTCCATTTCCTACTTTCGGCAGTCGAGCGGTGCGCACTTTCCAAAAGTACCTTCATTTCTGAATGTCCAGCCGCTTTCCGTTTCGGTAAACGCAGGAGGTCAGCGGGGGGAGGGAGACGCTGAATTTTTCGCAGAAAAAGGTCTTTTCCGTACTCATATTCATCGCGATGAAGTATCCTGCGTACTCGAGCTCGCAGTACTCGCTGCGTCCGGCGTACCAGTTGTCGCGTCCGAGCTGGAAGTCGGTCATGAACGCCGGCATTTCCGAGACGGGGAGTTCCTCACCGCAGTGGAGGGATCCGAAACGTTCCGGATAGTGGACTCCGTGATCCGGCCTGAAACCGAACGTCGTCCAATTGGGGCGCCGGTAGACGGTCCCGTCTTTCATGGGGACGGTGATGTTTTTGTTTCGGAGTGTGGCGAAGTGCTCGAAGTACGGCGTCATGAAATGGACTTTCGCCAGGCCGTTCACGGCAAATCGCGCACGCCAGTAAAGGGAAGCGTAGAGGATCTCTTCCTTGTGCCGGATCACTGCGGCGCCGTTGACTTCGTCGGTGAAAACGAAGTCGGGTCCTCCGGGACTCATGGGCAGGCGTTTGAAGGAACGGTTTTCTTTTTCGGCGTTTTCCAGCCGAGTCTTCAGGAGAGCGTAAAGCGGCGGAATGTCGATCAGGGCATTGCTCACCCGCAGACTTCCGTCTTTCAGCAGAGCTTCGACCTGCGGGAAAAACTGACCGTCTTCGATCATTTGCCGGTATGCGGCAAGGGAATCTTCGTCGTTGAGGACCCAGGGGCTCCAGACGGCAGGACCTTCTTTTCCTGTGCGAGCGCCGTAAAGAACGGGACCGATGAGCGAGGTATCGCGCCAGCCGATTGCCGTTTCTAGGCGCATGGCACGGAATCCTTCATCGTCAGGAGCCGGGTAGCGGAATACGGAGCGGGCTTTCGCGATCTTTGCGAGCTGTTTGCGCATGAGCGGATCGCCGGTCTCGACGAGCAGTTTTCCGTTTTCGCCGAAATCGCAGGTGGAAAGGTAGAGAAGCACGCCCCAGTCGAGGACTTCCCCGTAGTTTCCGACGTACCCGAGTTCGCGCGTCAGCCCTTTTGGCGTGATCTGAAGGAATCCGTCTCCGTACGGACGTGCCGAGCCGGTTTCCGTGACGCAGCCGAGCCACGGTTCGATGCCGAGCGATTCGTGAAGAAAGCGGCGGATCTGCGTTTCCGGAAATGCGCGGGACGGCTCCGCGAGCCGCAGTGCCCGGTTCATGCGCTGAATGTTCCAGTCGATGATCATGGACTGGTTCGTGAATTGGCGCCGATGGGCCATTTCCCACTCGATGCCGGTGCGGAAGAGTTCCGCTAAAAGCTCGCGCCGAGGACGCTGTTCGCCGGTTTCCAGTTCGAGCGGTCCATCCAGCAGACGCTGAAGTTCTGGAGATTCCAGCCGGTAGAGCGCTTCCGCGAGCGGTCCGGTGCCGAACCAGTCCCGATTGTATTGTGCCGGATCGCTCCACGCCAGCGCTTCTTCCGTTCTCTGCCGCAAAACGTACGCATCCGCTGCTGCGATGACTGCCGGAAGGACTTTTTCGTTTTGGAAGACCGGCGACCCTTCCAGAGACCAGCCTTTCGCGAGAAATTCGGCTTTCTGCTGGGAAAGAGGGCGCGTTTCGCTTTCCTGAAGGATCTTCGTCAGCTCGCGATGGATCCGTTCGCGGACTTTTTCGAGAAGCTCTTCGCCTGGCGTTTCCCGAATGGGGCACTTTTCCATTTGGGGCGCAAGAGGCTCGCGGTTTTCCGTGCGGATCAGTTCCGGAAACGGTTTTTTGTGCGTCCAGACCTCAAAGATCGGAAGAGACGGACCGTCGATGACCTTCTGAAACTGCGTGAAATTCTCGCCGTAACCCCAGATCCTCCCCGTCATGCGCAGTTCAAGTTCCAGCTCCGTTTTCCCGCGCGTCAGCGATTCCGGAAGGCAGGTCGTCACGAAGTACGGCCTCTCTCCCCCGGCAGGGTGTCCGCCGTGATGAAGAATGTCGTAGTCCCCCAAATGCCGGTACCCAAGCTGCTTGCCGTCCGCGTAGAGGATCAGAAGATTCGCCGTCTTCTCCGTACCGCAAAATCGGAAAGTCAGGTAATTCACGGATCCCGGATCGACTTTCAGCGTGAAGAAAATGCCGTCCGTCGTCCAGTTTTCTTCTTTTGGCGGAAGGATCCGGAGCGCAGTTGAGGATGCTGGCGAGGATGCTGGCGAGGATGCTGGCGAGGATGCTGGCGAGGATGCTGGCGAGGATGCTGGCGAGGATGCTGGCGAGGATGCTGGCGAGGAGGTCGGCGAGGAGGTCGGTGTGGTCAAAGATGAAGACGCGGAGGAAGTGGAAACTGGAGCGGGAAACGTTTCGCAGACGGTCTCTGCCTCGCACCGCAGCGCGTGCGCGGATCCTGAGGCAGGATCTCCGAATCTCAGCCGGTCAAGCAGCTCCGGCTCTTCGGCCGTCAGCGTGCTTCCAAAGAAAAAAAAGATCCCCAAGGTCCCCATGACCCGGAGGCTGGTCCGTACAAATGTCCGCATTCGGTTTCCTCCCACTGATCTTATTTTGTCAAAATGGAGGCTCATCTCCAACGCGTTTCTTTGAAGATGAGCCTGAATTTTAAAATTCACCTTGAGTTTCTTTTTATTTCGCGTCCGGCGAGAGATTCTTCACCTGCTCGGGAGTCAGCGCCCACGTGAAGACGCGCGCGAACTGGATCCTGCCCTTAAGGTAGCTGTTTCCGCCGTAGTTTCCGGAAATGTCGGACGCGATCGAGTACGCGCATGCCGAGTCGTTTGCCGTGTACGTCAGAGGCCCCGACGCTTTTTTCGCGCCGACTTCTTTGCCGTCAAGATAGAAGCGGACATTCTGTCCATCGTAGGTCCCGTACGCGGAATGGGAACCGGGCGTGATCGGAGCGGAAATGATCTGGTACTTTCCAGCGACGTGGCACCAGAAATCGAGCGTTTTTTTCTCGTAACTGATCGAGATCCCTGCGCCGCCGGTTTCGGTATTCGCGATGATGCACCCATTTTGTCCGACCGGGTATTCGTCGAAAGCGAATCGTGCGCCCAGCGTGATCTGACGCCGGAGACGTGCGTAGTGTCCGCGATCGAATTTGACGCGGTAACGTGCGTTTTTCCCGTCAAACTGCGCCCAGCCGTCAGAAACGACCGGTTTTCCGCAGGTCTCCAGTCCGTGCGGGAACGTCTCGGCAAGCGGTTCGTTCACGGCTTGACCGTCTTCCGTTACACGGAAATCGAGCGCATCTGCTTTCGGGTACGGAGCCGTTCGGTCCTGGAGGTACTTGTCCGGGTCGCTCGGCGTCTGAAACTCGACGGCGATAGTCTCTTCGGAGAGTTTTCCGAAAACGTTTCTCGCTCGGATGACCACCCGCCAGTCACGCCCTTCATCTAGGCTGCTCAACTCTGTCGAGACCTCTTTCGGCTGATTCACGAAATAGTAGCCTGACCATGGATTTTCCTCTCCGAAGTCGGCCCAATCGTCGTTCGTGCCGGTCTTTCGGTCCTGAAGTTTGATCTGGTAGGAACCGAGGAAAGTGTTTGGGTTTGCCGTGTCGTGCGCCTGCGGGAAGGTCAGACGCGCAGAGTAGGCGTAAATGTCGGAAACCTCGGCTTTCGGCTTTTCCGCGCATGCTTTCACTCTGTTTTCTGCCGCACTGTTTTTCGGAGCGAACTCGGCCGTCCAGTACGGAGTCGTTGCCGTTTCGTAGCGTTTTTCCGTGTAGCAGTATTTCTCGATCGCTCCCGGCTCCGCGATGAAGTACTCCGTTTCGAAGAACGATTCCGTAAGGACGTCGAAAATGCGGAAGTGGACCGAGTTGTCTTTGAAGACTTCCATGAAGTAGACCTGCGCGGCGTTCTGGTATCCTTCGGGGAATCGGTTGAAGATGCCGCCTTCCATCGCGAAGTAGCTCAGCGTTGCCGTTCCGAACGCGGTGAACTTGCCCTGCCACGCGCTGCGCGGGTCATTCGACGGGTAGTGAGAGTGCCCGGAAAAGTCGATGACCTGCGGAAATTCCTCGAAAATGGCGCGCAGATCCTTCACTCCGGCCCAATCATTCTCAAACCCGCCGTAAACCGTGCCGCGGACGTGGTAGTGCTGGAAAACGAAGATCGGTTTCTTCGGATCGTCTTTTACTGCGGCGTTCAGCTGCTCGCGGAGCCAGTCGAGAATATAGAGGTAGTCGCCGTCTTTGCACGTTCCCTTTTCGCAGGAAAGTCCGATGAAATGGTAGCCGTTGATGACCGTGTGCGAGTTGGCCGGACGGGAGAAAATGGTCTCCCAGTTCTTTCGGCTCCCTCCGGCTTTCACGTGCTCCTCGCCGCCCCAGTGCTCGTGGTTCCCCATGCAGAGAAGAGCCTGCGCGCCTTTGGGAAGGTTGCCGAGAAGCGTGTCGCGGAACGGAATGAGTTCCCCGGCGTATCCGTGGTCCGACATATCGCCGACGACCATGACGGCATCAAAACTCGGATGCGCGGAATCCTGGGCGTACGTCTGAAGGTAGCGCATGACTTTTGCAAGACGCTGTTTCTCCGCGCAGTTCGGATCCGTTTTGAAATGGACGTCGCTCATGATCGCGCAGCGCAGGATGAGCTCTTTGTCGCGTTCCGTTCCGGGACCGGCAGCCCAGAGTTTTCCGGGAAATGCGGTGAGGACCATCGACGCGCCGAGAGACGCGCCGAGAGACGCACCAAGAGACGCACTTAAGGACGTGCCAAGAAACTGACGGCGGGAAAATTCGGAAGGTTTCGGCATGATTTTTTCCTTTCAAAATCGTTTTTTCGGGAGAGGCGGGGGCATTCGGCAGCTGCGTGCCCGTTCGCAGCGAGCTCTGCCGCTGAAAACACTGAAATCGCAAAGTCACGCAAAGTCACGCAAAGTCACCGGAAATTCTGAAAATAAAATGGGACCGGAACTTTTCAAACTTTCCCCAAAGCGGGTCGGTCCCCTGCTCCTCTATTTCATTTTAACGGAATTTTGGCGAAATGTCAAGAAGTCGGAAAACATTTTTCCAAATAAAGTCCGTCAAACGCAGGACGAATGTGCTTCGGCAGCTCGCTTGAGAGCCGTTCATGGTCAAAACGGTGGCCAATGTGCGTGAAAAAGACTCGCTTCGGCCGGATCTTTTCCACCAATATCAAAACCTCCTCCAACCCCATGTGCGTAGGATGCGGTTTGTACCGCAAGCAGCCGATGATGAGAGTCTCCAGACCGTAAAGATGCTCCATCGTCTCCGGAGGCACGACCTTCGCGTCCGTACAGTAGGCTAGATCGCCGATCCGGAATCCCAAGATCTCCAACTTTCCGTGCAGGATCTTCAGTGGAAGGACTTTCTGACCAAGAACCTCAAATTCCCGGAACGGCTCGATCCGATTCAGATGCAGTTTCGGGATCCCTCCGTTTGGGTAATTTTGAACGGCCGGGTCGAAAATGTACTCAAAACGCGCGCGGATCTCCCGTTCGACGTGCTCCGAACAGAAAATTTCCACGGGACGCTTCCCGTTTAGGTACGAAAACCTCCGCGTGTCGTCAAGCCCAAACAGATGGTCCACGTGCGGATGCGTGAACATGATCGAGTCCGCGTAAAGAAGACGCTCGCGCAGAAACTGCTGACGCAGATCCGGGGAAGTGTCGATCAGAAGGTTCCCCTCGGGAAAACCGAGGATGACAGAACTGCGTGTCCGTTTATTGCGCGGATCCGGACTGCTGCAGACCGCACATCCGCATCCGATCATCGGGACTCCGTGCGAGGTGCCGGTCCCAAGAAAAATCAGGTCTCCCGCGGGAATTTTTTCAATCATGGTTTTTTCAGAAAACTTCTCTCATTCAGGAAGAAAAGGAACGCAGAAACGATCTGCATTCCCTTTCTCATTTCAAAAAACGAAACTTTTATCCGCAGACAAATTCACCGACCGGTCAGCGAAGCCGATTCGTTCGGTTGTTCTGCGTTCCTCCCATGTCGCCGCCTTCATTCATGCGGTTTCTTCGGGAAGAACTGCGTCTGCTTCGCCGATCCTCTTCCTGGTCTTCCATGCCGTTCTGCTGCATCATGGATTCCAGTTCAAGATTCTGCTGCTGAGACTTGTCGCGGCGGCGGTAAACGTCGGAGACGTCTTCAAGCTCCGACTGGATCACGAAATCCCCCTTCGGTCCCATGAGCAGGACCATGGACGGAGAGTAGATCCCTTCCGGATGGCTCTTGATCTCCTGAGCCGCGCCTTCAAAATCCCGTTTATCCAGCGGTGCGTAAAGTTCTTTTCCTCCGCGGGCATCCAGAAGAATGAATCCGGTCCGGAACGATTTCCGCGGGCGATCTTCTTCCTCATCGTCATCGTATCGCCGCTGCGGATTCATCCCCTGATCCATATTGCCGAGCTGACGGATCGAATCCTCGTAAACCATCAGATTCAGCACCTGACCCGGATAAATACGGACCGGCTCTTCCTTTTTGGGCTTTCGTCTTGAATTTCGTGAGGATTTCTTGCTTTCCAGATTCATGATCTCACTGAAATACGTGAAGTCTTCATTGCCGTCCGTTTCGTTGAACGTCACCGGCATGAGCGTCAGGTAAGGACTCCAGCGTTTCTCCTTGATGTCGGTCGTGAATTTCTTCGCGTAACCCGGCAGATAGAAATGCTGATCCAGCGGGATCGTCACCGGCGGAGTCACGTTCGACCACGCACTTTCAAGGTATTTCACCTTGCGGTCATCCGGATTTTCGACGTTAAACGGCGGATCATACTGGTAGTTCGGATTGTGAAGCTGGACCTTCACTCGGTAAACGTACTGTTTTCCAGGCTCGACCGTGTAGTCCACGTAGCGGAAGAGACGCACTTTCGCTTCCTGATCCATGTTGTCGTTCACGTTCTGATCTTCGACGAGTTCGTATTCGTCATCATTATTTCCCGCGAAATCTTCCTCTTCCGCATCTTCAAATTCTTCATCTTCCGCATCTTCAGATCCTTCCTCTTCCGCATCTGCATCCGCATTGGCTGGGCGGCGCAGACCGCGTCCGTCCATCGACGTGAGTTCCAGCTCGAATTCTTCCGGGTACGGAAGGTACGTCACCCAGTCGAACTGCATGTTGCTGCCGGAGTTTGAGACCTGCGGGAGCGGGATCATCAGCGATTCGTTTCTTGCCTGCGTCATGCCGTTGACCGTCATACCGTCCGGATTGGTCATTGCGGGATTCGCGCCTCGCGCATTTCTCCCTTTCGCAGTCTTGGAGTCCTGGTTTTTTCCCTCTTTTTGAGCCTTAAGGTCTTCTGCCGTTTTCGCAACTCGCCAGAGTTGCGGCGGTGCGTATTTTTCCGGGAGGTCCATACTTCCGCCGCGGGATCCCAGTTCACCTTCTCCCTGGAAGTAGAGGATGCGCTGTTCGTTGATCGACGGTTTGCCGCGGACTTTGCGGCGAAGGTCTTCCCAGTCTTTGTCCGTCAGTTTGGAAATGTCCCCGTCTGCCGGAACTTCCGCACGCTGGACCGCGTAATTGTAGAACATCGGTGAGTCGGCCGGATCTTCCATCGTGTCCATTCTGCCGGCTCCCGCCCCCTTGAAGTTGCTCAGATCCCGAAGTCCCAGCTTGCGCTGATACTCAAGTTCCTGCTCTGCCATGGGGATCTCGCCGATCAGGATGCAGCACCGCACACCTTCGGTCTGGCTCAAACGTCTGCCGCCGAGACCATCGTCAAAGGCGTTTTCTGCTCCCGTCTCATCCATTCGCTGCGGACGCTGAACGCTCCCGTGCCATTCCACGACATTCAGATTGGTGACGGCCAGGGCCCGCGGCGATTTGCGTTTCTGACCCTCTTTGGAAAGGATCGGATTCCAGGACGCCGACGTGACATACTCCGAGGCGGGGATCTCTTCCTGGATCCCGACGACCAGTGTATCGTAACTGCGCGTCACCGGTTCGACTTCCTGGACCGCTTCCAGTTTCGCGCGGGCTTGACTGCACGCGCTGCTCAACTGGTCCGGTTTCTTCGTGTATGGCTTCACCTGCAGTGCAGATCGAATCATCATCAGAAAAAAGACGACCAAAATGCCGAAGAGAACTTTCTCGAAATGATCGATGCAAAGTTCCTTCATTCTGTCTGCATCCAATTTGCCTTTCATCGTTTATTCCTGTTTGGGTTTTAGTCGTGTTTGTATTTCGTATCCTAGATGGCAGAAACGGATACCGTCCGGAGCCATTCCCCTTTTTGCTCCCGAAATTTCGTTCCTCGTTCGTTCTTCGTTCGTTCTTCGGAACGGTTTCGATCGCTGGACGGCCGGTCTCCTGGGAAGGGAAACTTCCAAACTTCCGAAAGGAGACCGTTCTGCCTGTGAGCTTCTTTTACTCTTCTGTTTCCGGATCCGAGCCGGCATCTTCACCGTCAGCGGCATCTTCACCGTCTTCGGACTCTTCGCCGTCTTCAGACTCTTCGCCGTCAGCGGCATCTTCACTGTCAGCGGCATCTTCACCGTCAGCGGCATCTTCACTGTCAGCGGCATCTTCACCGTCAGCGACATCTTCACCGTCAGCGGCATCTTCACCGTCTTCGGACTCTTCACCGTCTTCGGACTCTTCACCGTCTTCAGACTCTTCACCGTCTTCAGACTCTTCACCGTCTTCAGACTCTTCGCCGTCTTCAGACTCTTCGCCGTCTTCGGACTCTTCGCCGTCTTCGGACTCTTCGCCGTCTTCGGACTCTTCGCCGTCTTCACCGCCAATGGCTTCATCAAATTTTGCCATGTTCGGCGGATTGAAGATGCAGAGCATTCCCCAGATCTCCAACTCTACGTCGCCCGGCTTTCTTTCGTCCGCTTTTCCGTCTACAGTCATCTGCTGCTGGTATTCCTCCGGAGCCGCAACTTCTCTTGCCGTGTCGCGCGAGGTACGTGACGCATGAGAAGAAGATCCGACGCTTTCTTCCTCCGAGGCGGGTTTCTCTTCCGGAATGATCTCCAGTTTGTGAGCGATCGAATCAAAATCACGGACCTTCACGCTGACCTGGTGAATGTAGATGGGCAGTTCCGAGTTCATGCAGTTGAGCATGAATTGGGGAATCTGTTCCTGATCGATGAGTATGCGGACGTGGACCGGCATCATTTTGTATTCAGGCTTCGTCTTGAGGTAGTTCAACAGACGCTCCGCCGACATGAAGTTGCCGTACATGTCGCAGTATCGGTAGTTGAAAAGCTCTTCAAATTCCGAATCGTCCCCGAAGACGCTCTCGGTCTCTTCTTCCAGCTCGGCCCCAGTGGAAGCGTCGGAGAGTTCCTCGTCACCGGTAACGGCAGGCTCTTCGACCATGATGACCCGTTCTGCGGAATTCCGGAAGACCACGGGTGCGTTTTTCGAGGAATTCATGGCAGAACGGTTTTCGCGTGCGGATCCGTCGGCGATCCCGCTCTGACTTTCCGTGGAGGCGTCGTCCGCGACGTTGATCTCAAAGATCCGCTTCACGACGGCATCGTGCGCACCTTCGCAAGTCGTGTTCATTTTCGCGATGGCGTCCAGCAGGATGTCGTAGGCCCAGAGATCTTCCTGCACGATGAAGACGTTGCGCGTCGGGATCCCTCCGGCTTTCGCACGGAGAAAACGGTTGAAACGGCTTAAAAGCTGCTGACGGTTTGTCTCATCCCAAATGATGCACCCTTCCGATGGCAATTCGCTCTCCATTGCCTTTTCCATTCCGGTCGGAAGCGCAGTGGTCATGGCATCATTGGCACCGACGGCCAGCTGGGGAATGTAGATCCGGTAGCGTTCCATCAAGTCTCGGGCCTGGGAACGTGTGACGTAATCGCGGTAGGCGCTTGCGATCTCCGAAAGCAGCGTGTTTTGCGTATCGTAAAGCGTCTGACGGTTCCAGGCATTCCGCAGTTCGTCCTGGTAGTAATCCGCATTGACGTCCCCGCGAAATTCCGGCCAGTGATGTTCCACGAGCGTGCTTTGCGGAGCGTACAGTCTGCTCCAGACGCCGAAAATGTTCGCTTTGAGATTTTCAACGTCTTCCTGCTTCTGCGCTACGATGACGCCGTTCGGATTGTCTTGACCGGCAAGACGCTGCATCTCGGAAAAACGGCCTTCGATCGCGCTTTCACGAGTTTCGAACGTCGCGGATTTGCTTCCCGTCACGATATTGCCGACGATGATGGTCACCAAAAGGCAAATGAGTGAAATTACCCAGAAAACGTATTTCTTGATATATTTCAAAACTAAACTGAATTTATTCATGGATCAGGTCTCACCCTCTGAAAATGTGGATTTGTTTCGTTCGTTCGCGAAGTTTCCGGGGTCATTCTTCGGAATCTTCTTCCCCGGTTTCTTCATTTTCATCTTCATTTTCTTCGTCATCGCCGGATCCTTCGTCGTCCGCCATCATATCGTCGGCTTCTTCCTGTGCCTTTTTGCGTTCTTCTTCCGCAGCCAGGATCGCCGCACGGGTCTCCGCACGTTCGACTGAAGATTTCGGTTCCCAGAGGAAGTGGACGACAAAATCGTATCGTCTTCCTTCACGCAGAGGCTGGACGTTTACCGATCCCGGATCGCTGGGATCCAGCATCGCTGCATCCTGGGCCGCCATGTCGGCATTTCGGGAGGCGGTCTGTGCGGCAGGGTCAGCATACTCGTCGCGGATCTCAAGCCGGCGCGTGTCTTCCCAGTTGGAGTACATGGAACGGATCGCGTTGTTCACGATGACCGGGTAGCGAACACCCAGATCTTTCATGCTCACGATCTCCTCGTCTGCCGCATTGGGGTCGACCACTTGTGCGGAGCTCAGCATCGGGAGTTTGAACGTGCATTCGGTCTGGCCGGAAAGTTTGGAAACGAAATGTTCCTGAACGAATTCCGCCTGTTTCACCTTCGCCTGCCGGTCATTATGCCAGTGGTAGCCGTAGACGGAAACGAGCCAGCGTGCCGGTTTGACCGGAGCTGCGCCTTCACCTTCTTCACCCTCTTCCGATCCTTCTTCTGCAGCGGCTTCTTCTTCGGCGTCCTCTTCACCTTCTTCACCTTCCGGCGGCGTGAGACCTTCGATCGGTTCCGGCGCGAGTGCCTGTTTCACGACGCTGTCAAGACCGCTTTCTTCACCTTCTTCGCCTTCCTCTTCGCCGCTTCCCTTTTGGGATCTTTCATAGAGTTTGCGAAGTTTTTTCGGCAGGATCTCACCCCGCGTCGTACTGATGGCCATTTTCATCCATTCTTCGGATTCGTAGTCGTTCAGAGGCTGTGCGTCGATGCTGACAATATGCAGTTCTTCGCGTGCCATGACTTCTTCCGCGGTCAGCAGGTCCGCGTCTGGTTTCGGAGCCGTCGGGAGGCAGGCGTTGATGCCGTAAAGCAGCTCGATCCAGTTCGTTCGGCTTCCGAATTTCTGGAGGAAGGAATTTCCCATGGCGTCGAGTGTCTGGAATTTCTGTTCTTCCGCGGCAACCGCGTCGACGTACGATTTCGCTTCGTTCGTGAGGGTCTCCGCCTGCGATTCGTAAGTTTTCCAATTCTTTTCCGCCACAGTGTCCTGGACCGCCATTTGTGCGCCGAAGTTCACCGTCATGCCGAGCATCAGCAGTGCTGTCGCTGCCAGCATCCACGGTTTTTTCGAGTTGATGATGCGGGCAGTCTTGATCTCGACGGGGAGGAAGTTCGTGTTGACGGCGCCTTTTTTCAGCCCCTGAAGGCAGAGACCGTAGCATGTGCCGAACGTCGACATATTTTCGGCGATGAGGGAACTGTCCGCGAGATTCGAAGTGTCGAGACTCGGAAAAGATTGACCGAGAGTCACGTCAATGCCGAGGTTCTGGGAAAGGTATTTCGTCAAACCCGTCAATTTCATCGCATTTCCAAGCGCGATGACCTGCTGGTATTCCGCATTCGGATCCTGGCTGGAGAAGTAGCCAAGAGAGCGCTGGATCTCGTTCTGGAACTGATTGAAGACCGGCTGCATCGCACGCAGGACCGCCACTTTGTCCTGGCTGGTCGCCAGATTGCGTTTCAGATGGTCTGCTTTCGCAAAAGTGAGCTTCAGTTCCTTCATGAGGGCTTTCGTGAAGTGATTTCCGCCGATCGGCAGGTTGCGCTGCCAGGCACGGAAGCCGTTCGTGAGGATCAGGTCCGTTGCGTCCGTTCCCATTGCAAGAACGACGACGTACGGCGGCGGATTTTCCGGATCGTAATCGTCGATGTCCGGAAGGTCTTTCAGCTCGTCGTGGAGCATGTAGTTGTAAAGCGCCAGAGGAGTCAGCTGGATCTGATCGACGGGAATGCCGAGATCGTCGCACTGGAGCACCGTTTTGAACACCTGCTCCCGTTTGGCGGAAAACAGACCGATCTCAACTTCAAGAGGAAGGGCACTCTCCGAGGCCTGACCCATGCGCTGCCATTTCCAAATGACTTCATTCAGAAACGGGATCTGCTGTTTCG
Source organism: Thermoguttaceae bacterium (assembly GCA_017403345.1). Lineage (GTDB taxonomy): Bacteria > Planctomycetota > Planctomycetia > Pirellulales > Thermoguttaceae > RGIG3701. The sequence continues at coordinate 13,080 of JAFQOH010000005.1, read as the reverse complement.
CTTCATATTTTACGATGTCGGGAAGTTTTTTCGGCTCGATCGGCGGAAGTTTGATGAAACGGACCAAGCTGTTTTGCCCGCCGACCGAAATCGCGATCTTGTCCCCTTTGATTTTGTTGCGTGAAAGAAACAGTTTAAATGCTTCTTTGATCTCATGGTCTGGATCGACTCCCGGCTGCGTCAGGATCTGCGGATACTCTATGTAGTCCACCGCATCCACGACCAGCATGTCAGGTTCGCTGTCGTCGATGAAGCAGCGCATCGCCTTCAGCGAACAGTTTCCAACGTCAATTCCCCAGACTGCATTACTTCGAGCCATCTGAATTATCCTTGTTTGTGAGTGATCTTTCGATAATACCTTATCAAAAAATAGATTACCCCTGAATCTTATTTTTCATATCTCTATAGTTTAATTGCAAATCGCTGTCAGGTCAACAAGTTTTTTTGGAAATTCTGCCATTTTCCTCAAAAAATTTGAACTTTTTGCCTGTTTGGGCGGTTCAATGGGAATAATCGGTAATTTGGAGAGGTTTCTAAGGTTTTTTGGAAGATGATTTTTTATTTCTTTCATCTTTTTTGCCGCTCTTCCGGAATGTATGTACCGGCCCGGACCGCATTGGGCCGCTGAGTGCGCAGAAGAAACGCAGAAACAGACTGAAAAGAAAAAGAAGAAAAAAGGGAGTGAACGTGTTCTGACACGAATTTCACGGAAAACACGAAAAGACGCACATGAATTTTTAAAAATTAAAAAATGTTCGCGCGCTCTGTTTTTTACTGCTTTTTGTGTTAAGATCCATGTTTCTCTGTGCGTTTTCGGTGTCTTCAGCGGTGAACTTTCGCGGTCAAGCTGGTACGCGGTTTCGGGAGGGAAGATAAAAAAAAGACGGAATTTTCATCCGTCTTTTCTTTAGGTCAGATCAAGTTCTGATCGTGCTGTGTGAAAGGGTCAGTTCCACCACCAGCCTTCTTCCGGAAGTTCCGCTTCCTCGGCCTTCTGCTCTTCGGCGACCGTCGCGTCGTTTGCCGAGAGGAGGTTTTCTTCATTGAGCGCGCGTTTCGCGAAGATCTCTACACCGCCTCCGATCGGGGTCGTGAGCGTGTTTCCGCGCCAGACGGCAGTCACGGCAGATTCGACGAATTCCGGAGCGCGTTCGGTCTGGATGCTGAACTTGCTTTCGTCGCCGAAGTAGACCAGTTCCCAATCCAGTTTTCCGTAGACGTCCGTTTCCTGCAGGAATGCCGCGACGACGGCCATGTCGACCAGGTTGCGGAGTTCGGCGTAGACGGGAGCGGATCCTGCGATTCGGTCATAGTTTCTCGTGAATCCCTGCGTGAACTGTTTGCTTGCGGAATCAGAAACGACGAGTTCCTTTCGTGCACCGTCGGCTGTGACCATTTCATCGGCACCGACGAGTTTGACGCTCTTGCCTTCCAGACCCATTGCGAGTTTGTCGGGGCTCATGCGGACGCGTTCGTAATCGGGGACGAAATACCATCGGAACAGCGCATTGCGTGCGACGGAACCGGGACTGACGGAATCGACGAAAGACTTCATTCCGCGGCACGGGATCTTTTCCAGACCGATGCCCATGAGCTTCATGCGGTAGTCGGCTTCGACGAGGACTTTCGCGAAGTGTGTCTGCGGATCGACTCCGAGGACGGAGACTTTCTGGAGACCGAGAGCTTCCCGGGACCCCTTCACGATCGCATCCGTCATGGAGGGGACTGCCGTGGTGCCGATCTGCTGCTGGAATTTCTGGAAACGTGCCAGACCTTCCTGCGTCGGGTCGATGGAGCAGCCGATGACTTTGGCTTCTTTGGAGTTCGGCGCATACGTGCGCATCGCGGCGACCATGTCGTCCAGGCGAAGCACAGGCTGGCCGGTGGTCAGACCGACGACGCGTCCAGAGACGTCTTTGTACCAGCCTTCTGCCGGTCCAACGAGGACGACGTCGCCCGTTTCGGGGTAGACGAACACGTAATCGATGCGCTGGAGTCCTGCCATGTATCGGACTTCGTCGGTGACGATGCCGTTGTTCCGAGCGATCTCATACTCCAAGCGGGTCAAGGAGACTGCGCGTGCCGGGTTGAATTCACGCAGATCCTGCGCGATCTCCCGGGACGCTGACATTTTTCTCATGCGGAGCGACTCCATGGAAGGTTCCACGTACGTCTGCATCTTCAGCACATTCTGCGCGTCGATCTCGACACCGGCGTACGCACCGTTATCCTGTGCGGAAGCGGTTTGGGCCAGCATCAAGGCGCCCATCAAAAGCAGTACCGGCAGAAAACATTTTTTCAGCGTCTGCGAGTATGAAAGCATGGTTTATTCTCCTGAATGATATGCGGATCCCACATTAAATTTCGGCCTGACGCTGTTTCGTCTGCGAAAGTGTCTGCGTCCAGCAGACCGCCCGGAAGCGGAAATTTATTGTGTCTGGGAATCATTTGATTCAATATATTCCGGTATATTGGACTCTATCGTCAACATTTCGCGATCCCAAAAACCCTCTTTTCTCAAATTTTGTGACTTTTGCGGAATTTTTGTCTTCACAATCCAAACAAAACATACGACCCGCAAAATCAAATCTATCCCAGTCCGGCAGGCGGCTCTTTTTAAAATTTCTTTTTAAAATTTCTTTTTAAAATTTCCAAAGCGATTCGACTGCGGGCGGCGTGACGTTGAAGTAGTCGTAAAGCCAAGGGATGTCCCAGAACATGAGGAGTAGGAACGCGCCGAGACAGAGCGTCAGGTAGGCCATCAGTCCCCGTTCACGGTAGAGATGCTCCGGATTCTGTACCGCACTGTTCGGTTTGAGTCCGACGTAGAGGTAGTATCCGTAGAATCCCGCGAGGATCGGAAATGCCAGCACAAGCTCAAGACGGTACCGTACGATGAAGACGCCGAGGAAAAGCGCGCTTGCGATGGCGTAGATGAACATGCTCACGAGGAGATTCTCTTCCGAGTAGCGGCGAAACGACTTGCGGTACTGTGCTGCACGTTCCGGGTCGTTGATCCATCGGTACTCCGCGAAGCGCTTCGTCGCCATGAAGAACGCGCCGACCATCCAGTAGGAGATCAGAAGCGACAGCGGCGGGACTTGCGCGGGAAGGATGAGATACCAGCCGAGCATCAGACGGAGCGGATTGTTGACGGATTCGCTCAGGACGTCGAGGTAGATCCACTCTTTCGTTCGGACCGGCGGGATATTGTACGCGCATCCCATCAAAAGCAGGACGGCACCCGACCAGAAAAACGGAGCGTTCAGAGTCCATGCGATCCCCAGGCCGGCGGCTCCCAGAACGATCCATTCCAGATAGGCCCAGAAAAGTTTGACTTTTCCGGAGGGGATCGGACGGAAGCATTTTGACGGGTGCGAACGGTCGGTCGGGGCGTCGAGGATCTCGTTGATGACGTAGTTGCTCGACACGATCAGGCAGACTGCGCACAGGCCGACGAAGATGGTCTTGCCGATCTGCAGCATCGCGTCTGCGGACTGAAACGCATCCGGACGGTAAAACATCGCCAGAACGACGCCGAAAAGCATGAAAACGTTTTTGAACCAGTGGTCCGGCCGGGCAATTTGAATGTAGGAAAGCATGGATCTTTTGGGAATCAGGTATTGGGGAAATTTCTTGCCGGGAAAAGAGACGGCGCCGCAGCTCTCATTTTGAAAGCCGGGAGCCGTCATTCGGGGCGGGGAGAGACTCTACTTTTTCTTCTGGGAGAAGAGCCAGTCTGCGATCCCCGGCGTTCGGTACGCGCGGTCCCAGCAATTGTGTCCGACGCCCGGATATTCGGTGTACTGCACGTTTCCGCCGTTTTTCTTCAGGGCTTCAAACGCATTGCGGCTGCGTGCTGTCGGGACGGCGCCGTCGGCATCGCCGTGGAAGATCCAGATCGGCACGTTTTTGAGTTCCGGAGTCGACGCGAGCTTTTCGTTGTCCGCACCGCCGCAGACGGGCATTGCGGCCGCGGCTTCGTTCGGGTAGCGGACTAGGAAGTCGAAGGTACCGTATCCGCCCATGGAGATCCCGGTCACGTAAATGCGGTCGGGGTCGATCTGATCGTTCGCTTTCATGTTCTGAAGCAGTTCGTAAAGGAGCCCCATCGCGTAGGAGGCCGTTTCCGGCGTGTCGTGCGTATCTCTCAGGCTCCAGCTGACTTCACACCATTTTTTATTGTGCGGGCATTGGGGAGCGATGAGGTAAGCGGGGTATTTGGCGCCTTCTTCGCTGAAGATCAGGTTCAGGAACGCATCCTGTCCTGCGACCTGCGCAATATTATTGTCACCGCGTTCCCCTGCGCCGTGGAGGAAAATGACGAGCGGGTATTTCTTGCCTTCTTCGAGTTTCGGCGTGTATTTCCGGTAGAGGAGGGTTCCGTTCTCCGATCTCCACTCGCATTTTTCGAGTTCATCGTATCGTTCGGTGAACTGTGCGGCTTCCGAGGGCGTTCCGTTGCCGGCAAAAGCCAAAACCATCATGGAGAGGCAGGTCAGGATCAGTTTTTTCATTTTTTGGGTTCCTTTCAGGCTCAATGGTCTGTTTCGGGATCTTATTCAAACAGTTTTTTAAATTCGTCGTCATCCGGATCTTTTTTCGGATCTTTTTTGGCGTTGCTTTTTTTGGAATTTCGCTTTTTTTTCTTTGCTTTTCCGCGATTGGGGGCATCTTCTTCGTCTTCCTCATTGAGTTCCTGAAGATTTTGCCAGAACGTTTCGATATCCATATCGGAGAGTTCGCCATTCAGGATCGTCTCCACTTCGTCGTCCGAGAAGTGCTCCAGAAGATCCATCACGAGATCGGAGTATTCGTCCTCGTCTTCTTCCGATTCTGCTTCTTCTGTCTGGATCTCCTGAATGACGGTCTGGAGCTGTTTCCGATCTAGAAAGAGCTGCGGGATGAAATCCTTCAGATCGAGCATTTCGTCATCTTCTTCGGAACGGTTTCGGTATCGGCTGATCTCGTTTTCGATCTCTTCCAGCCAAGTTGGGGGTTCGTAACCGGTCCCGGAGGGTTCTGCGGTGAATTCCTGCACGAGTTCCAGGAATTTTGTAAAGGAGACGGTCTCCTTCCCGGAGCGGATCTCCTGGATGGCGGGTTCCAGAAGAGCGCAGAGTTTGTTGATGGTCATGGGTTTGATCAGACGTTCTTCCAGCCGATCTCCGACGGTCTTGATCGCCAGACCGTATTTTAGGCAGAGTTTTTTGTAGCGTCGAATGAATTGTTTCGCGTGGTAGATGCTGCGTTTCTGGATCTCTTTGAGCCAGGAGTCTGCGACATCGTAGCTTTTTTCGCGTACCATGACCCGGTGTGCGTTGATGAACGGACGCAGGTCCCAGGCCATTCTGTCGTATTCGGCGAGCAGACGGAGGAAGTCGAACAGCATGTAGAGATTTTTCCCGTTGTCCGACTGGGTCGTCGTCGTATTGTAGTCGATGAACTGACCGTAGCGTTCCAGCAGCGTTTCGACGACCGTGTCGAGACAGCGTTCCGCGTGGAACTGCTGGATCTTTTTTTCTTCCAGCGCTTCGATGAGTTTCTTTCCCTGAATGGTCTCGTCGTGCATCTGGATGCTGTTTTCCTGCAGTTCGCAGTTTTCTTTCAGAGCCTCCAGCCAAGCGTGTATGCCTTCATGATGGATCGCCTGGAGGTTGGAGTAGTTCATCTGTACGGGTGAGAAGAGATCCTCACCGTACTCCTGGATGAATTTCTGGAGGCTTTTCCATTCACGGGATTCGAGGTACGGATCCAGTGAGGAAATGCGGATCCCGCGGCTGTGCGTCAGCCAGTTCTGCATGAGGATGTCGAGGATGCTGTCGAGGAAAGGGATGAGCTGGCGGGTTTTCCATTTTGCGCGGCCTTCCTGATTTCCGCTTCGCAGGATGGAGCGGAGGATCCCTTTACTTCCCAGATCGAAGAGGTGATCGTATCGCGTGATCGCCCGGGCACCGCCGACGGGGTTTTGGCGTTCCATTTCCTGTACGGTCTTCAGCATGCGGTACGTTTCCGCCAGAAGTCCCTGAAGCGGCAGGTTGGTGAGCAGGCGCTGGACGACCATCAGGACGTTGCGGATCCGGATCATTCGGATCGGGTCACCGCCGCGGTCGATCGGTTCGTAGAGGATCGGCTCTTTGACCAGAAGTTCCATCGTTTTGTCCCAGACTTCTTTGACTCGTTCCGGTTCGGAGCAGATCAGTGCCTGGACGATGAGCCGGGTCGCATTTTCCCAAGTGTCGGTCTCCGTGATCCGGTTTTCGACGTCCGCGATGCGCATGAGGCGCTGGGCGTCCATCAGTTCGCTGCACGTGGAGACGAGGCGTTCCAGAAGGGAGAATTTCATGCCGACCTGCTTTTCGTATTCCATCATGGCGATGGGCCGGGAGAAGTCGGGCCGTTCGATCCGGAACGCACGGACATCACGGATGAGTTCGTGGAGTTTTTCCATGTGCATTTCCGCCTGACGGCTCCACATTTGGAGGACTTCGGAGCGGTCGGGGTGCTCTTTGGCGTAGGGGATCGAGAAGACGGCGGACATTTTCCAGAGCCGAGCCTGCGTGATGATGAAAAGAAGACGGTCGGAGATCCGTTCCATTTCGCTGGTCAGCGGGAAATCTTCCATCGAGTGTTTCAGGGACTCGCCGTCCATCATCGAGCCGTCGATCCCGTCATCTGTCGAGTCGTGGTACGTGACGTTTTCCCAGGCGGCATGGAAGAGTTCGCTGATGTCCTCTTCTTCAAATCCGTCTTCTCCGAAACCGTCCTCACTGAAACCGTCTTCACCGAAACCGTCTTCTCCGAAACCGTCTTCACCGAATTTGTTGGCCGAGCCTCTTCTTTCGGGATCTTTGGTTTTTCGTTCGTCCGTTCCGGAATCGAGTTCCAGAGTCGGCACGACTCCGTAAATGTCGGCGTTTGCTTCCACCATCCCCACAAAACGCTTCGCCATTTCCCAGCCGTCCTGGAGCTGATTTCCTTTGCGTCCGAGCAGGCGCTGTTCTTTCGTGGCCGGATACCAGAGATCTTCCATCCATCGGAGTGCCAGCGGGTGGAACGAATAGTCGCCGTCGTCCAGCTTGAAAATTTCCGACTGACTTAGCCAGCTGATCAGAAGTGCCATGGAGGCGATCGGGTCTTTCTGGTCGAGGAGCGCCTCGATCAGCAGTGTGTAGGCTTTGGAGGAATTGAAATTCGCGACTCTGGGACGCCAGAACGCGATGTCGCCTGCGGCAGTTCCAGCCTCATACCATGCTTCCAATGCCGAGACGACGATCTGGATCGACTCGTAGGTCTCTGCTCCGGAGATACTGTGGATCTCTGCCAGATCCAGGGTGCCAAACTGGTCCCACCATTCCGTGAGAGCCTGCATCCGAAACATGAGTTCGGTCTGCTCTTTCTTGAGGCCTTTTGCTGCCGTTTCTTTCAGGATGCGGGAGTAAAGCGAGAAAATGGAGCTGATGAGCGACGTCATTTCATCGACGCGCTGGTCCGGTGTGGAATCTTCCACGGAAGATGAGAGCGGATACTCGCCGTCAAATCCCAGAATGAACCACGGATCCAGAAATGCGCCGCACTCGATCCCCTCATGAAGGAGCACTTCGATCTGGTGGAGGTACTGGATCGCGTCGCAGGTCTGATCGCGGTCGATGGCCATGTGCGCTTTCGTCAGAAGGCAGTCGACTTTGCAGCGTATGCGCGACGACGGAACGTTGACCTGCATGATCATTTCGTTCGACGCCTCTTCGTAGCCCATCCAGGCGTACAGCCGGGCGAGCTGGACATTTTGAAACTGTTCCGCCCGCTGACGCGCAAGACGCCGGTTGAAATACTGACGCGCAGCCGCAAAGGGCTGATGAAGGAGCTCTTCCTCTGTACGGAGCCGCGCGGCATGCGATTCCGGGATCTGGGCAAGGAGCTGCTGGTAGAAGGAATCGCGGAGTTTGGCGACTTTCGGAAGCAGAGAGGAGAACGTATCGGCAGAGGTCCTGGCACCAGGGCCCCAGCCGCTCACCGCACTTCCCATCAGGAGCGTCCCTGCGAGAACAGCAGCCGCTTCGAATTCAAGCTCTTCCTGCGGGATGTCGTACTCTTCCGAAAACGATCCCGTCACGCGCGAAAGGATCGACTGGATGGTCGACTGGATCAGGACGAAACGGTCGAAGGTCCCGCGATGGGTGATGTGCAGTGGGTCCCAGCTGCCGAAATGGTAGTTCAGACGCCGATTCACCGGATGCTCAAAATCCAGTGCGCGGGGATCAAACGTGAGTTCCTCGAGATTTTCAAAATTGAACTGCGCGTCGGCAAGGAGAAATTCGTCGGTATTCTGAAGGATCTCCAAGGCTTTCGAGACGATCTTGCGGAATGGACCGTGAACGACTCCGGCTTCTTTGATGTAGAGCGGGACGGCATGAAGCCATTCGTGCTGGTACGGCTGCATTTTCTGACGGGAGTGAAGCACCGGGATCGGACGGTAGCCGATGAAATCATCGTACTGACGGATCACCTTCTGCAATGCCGGCTCGACCGCGTCTGGAAGCCCGCCGCGAAGAGACCTAAGGTCCGAGTCCGAGGATCGGAGAAGCTCCGGAACGCTTTTTCCCAGCGAACGAAAATGGTCTGGTGCGACCGATGCAAAGGCTTTCGTGTTCAGGATCTGGTAAAATGCCTGACCGATCGAAAACGCATTGAACAGAATGTCGTCTTTCTGATGGAAAAGAAGGTCTTTGTGCCAGACGCGGTACTCCGGAAAGAAGTACAGGAAACCGAATTGAAGCGCTTGACGCACCTGCGTGTCGTTGGAGAAAACGTCTGAATGCGGCTGGATCTGATCCAGGTATTCCCAGAGTGCTGCGCCGAGACGGCACCAGAGACGCAGCGGAGCGCTTTCCGCGGGGGACGCGTTCGCGGATGCGGACACTTGCTTCGTTTCCGGCTGCTCTTCGAGTGCTTGCTGATCTTCGAGTGCTTGCTGATCTTCGAGTGCTTGCTGCTCTTCGAGTTGGGTACAGAGTCTGTTTAGAGCTCCAAGAAATTTAGGAGCCGGATCTCCTGATGAAAAATTCAGGTATCCCAAAACGATTTCAAAGGATTCTTTTTCGCTAACGTACCACTCAGTGGAATTCATTCCGTTTCCTCCATAAAATACTCATGACGTTCTCCTTTCTATCATACCCTTTTTTTCATTTTATGAAAAGGGGCGAACCACAAAAAAAGACTAAAAAAGACAGACTTTTTCCAGAAAAAGAACGCGCAGAGAGAAAACCCTGCGCGTTTTAACTGCATCAGACTGCATCAGACTGCAAAAGAATGCAAAGAACGCCTACTTCTCCGTGAAGATCGCCGTCCACCCGCCGTTGCGGACCATGCGGATGCTCAGGGTGTCTGCGGAGGTGACCTCTTGCTCGAGGACTGCGATCTTTTCCGCGTCTTTCACGTTCGGACCGCCGCTTTCCTGTGTGTCGCAGAAGATCTTTGCCGTGTACGTTTTGCCCGGCTTCAGGAAGTCGAGTTTCAGCGCCAATTCTCGTGCGTCCGCGTTCGTGATCGCGCCGGCGTAGAATTTCTCGCCGCTGCGCCGATAGTGGAGGTAAAACTCTCCGATCTCGCCGTCTACCGCGACCGTTTCATCCCAGACGGCCGGAATGTCTTTCAGGAAGCTGAAACCCGGCTGGTTCGCGTAATTCCACGGACTGTCGCAGATCGTCAGGCACGGGGAATCCGTGATCAGGCACATCGCCAGCGCGTGGGCGCGGGTCCCCTGCTCGCAGCAGGTCGGCGTCTGAAGGTTTTTCTGCCGGTAGGCGTGTTCGGGCTGACGGTTCACGAAACCTCCAGGGGTAAAGTCGCCGGGGCCGCAGAGCCAGCGGGTAAAGGGAAGGGTGGCGCAGTGTTTCGGCGTGACTTCTCCAAATTTATTGTACTCATTTCCGAGGATCCCTTCGCGCGTGATCTGGTTCGGGTATGTGCGTTCCATGCCCGTCGGTTTGTACATCCCGTGGAAATTGATCATGAGACGGTGTTTCGCCGCGTTTTTCACGACGTCTTCGATCCACTCGACGCGCTCCTGGTTGTCCGAATCCATGAAATCGATCTTCATCCCGGCCGCTCCCCACTTTTCGTAGGCGGTGAAAGTCCGTTCGTGACCGCAGAAGTCGAAATCCTGGTAGTGCATCCAAAGGCAGATCCGGACGCCCTTGGACTTGGCGTAAGCGAAGGCTTCCGGAAGATCGATCGTCCCGCAGCCGCTTGCTGTGTCGGTGAGGTACTCCGGTTTGTACTGGAATTTGGAGTTGAAGTACCACGGGTCGTCAAGCGTCGTGAATTTCCATCCATTCGCAGCCGCCAGATCGATGCGGGCCTTGAGCGTGTCGGTGTTCAGCACTTTGTTTCCCTCGGACCACCAGTCCCAGGAGGACGCGCCGGCTTCGATCCACGAGGTGTCTTCCAGTACGCACGGCGTCGCGCAGTTCAGGACGATGCCCGAATTATTGACCAGATCGACCGCTTTTTTGCCCAGCGTCACGACTCTCCAGGGAGACTTGGCTCCCGTTTCGCGCAGAACGCAGCCGTTGCCGTCCGCTCGCGGAGTAAGACGCACTGCGATCGTGCACGGTCCGCCTGCTTTATTTCCGCCCTTGACCGCGGCAAACTGCGCTCCCGCCCATTTCAGAAGATCCGATTCCATCAGCGCGCAGTAGCCGAAATCGCCCGAGACCACCAGAGGGCAGATCGCGAACGCGTCGTCCGTGATGTCGGAGAGCTTCATCTGCGGGAACTCTTTTTCCTGCGAAGTGTTGAACTTTTTCTGGTCCGAAGCCCAGCACGTCCAGTCGCCGGTGAACGCGAACTGCGTGTCGTCGGACGTCAAAACGAACGCACCCGGAAGCGCCGCCTGGTCCGGCACGATGTAGCGCAGGGCGATACCGTCATCGTACGCGCGGAAGACCATGACCAGCTCGCGATTCGGTGCGGCTGTCTCCGCGACTTTGAGCGTCATTTCCGTGCAGTGGTCTGTGTACGTGCTTTTTTTCGAAAGCGGGTTGGACCACGTTTCGTTGATCGTTTTCACGGAGCAGTCCGCGATCTTCATTTCACCGAGTGCCGGCGCGTTTTTGAACGTGAGTCCGAGTTTGGACGGCGCAAGGACGGTCTTTCCGTCGAACGTGAGGGACCACGTGAGCGTCTCGCCGACCGAGACGTCCATTTTGACGATGCCGGACGGCGAAGCGACGGTCTTCACTTCCGCTGCAGTGAGCGTGACCGTCTGAAACGCGGCTGCTGCGAACAGGACAGCCGGAAGAAGGAGGTGGAGCAGGAATTTCATGATCTTCTCCTGAAAAAGGGTAGGTGGATCCGTTCCGGAAACGCAGAAGACCCCATCTTCTTTTGTCCCGGAAATCATTGAACGCCTTTAAATATAAAATATCCTGCGAAAAACGCAAGCCGGGGCGGAAAGATTTTCAGGAAGTTTTCTGTTTTTTGGCGAAATGGGAGTGGACCGTCTTGCAAAAAAACGGATCTGGGGTAAAATGAAAGCGTTGGTGTTTTTATTTTGAAAGCGGAGTTTTTTTATGTGTGCAAAACAGAAGCTCTGGTACGCCGGCGGTCTGCAGTTCGAGTGCAAAGAGTGCGGCTGCTGCTGTTCCGGCGCGCCCGGTTATGTGTGGGTCTCTGAAGAGGAGATCCGGAAGATCGCGGAACGGTTCGGGATCTCTGTGGAGGATTGCGAAGCGAAATTCGTGCGTGAAGTGGGAGAACGGAAGAGTCTCATCGAGTATCCGAACGGAGACTGCGTTTTCTACGACCGCTTCCACACGAACTGCAAGATCTACCGCGACCGGCCCGCCCAGTGCCGAACGTGGCCGTTCTGGGCGTCGAATCTCGAATCGGAAAAGGAGTGGGAAAAGATCTCCAGGACCTGTCCAGGATGCAATCGGGGACGGCATTTTTCGCTTCAGGAGATCGAAGAGCGGAAAAATATTCGCGAATTGTGAAAAAAAGTCCGGGGCGACCCTTGATTTTTTTGGCGGATTCGTGCATAATGGAAGAAATTCCTGGTACGCAGTACCGCTTACCGGGAGCTGACCATTGGAATGGATCGTTCGGCAGTTGACAGTCGACAGTCGGACATTTTCAATTTCTATCAAGTACAGGGTATCATTATGGATCGTCGTACTATGCTCAAGGCTTCGGCACTCACCCTCGGTGCCGCTGCGATGGGGATTCAGACCGCGGATGCAGCCGCAGCCGCTAAAGTTAAGGAAGGAGAGATTTCCGTGAAACGCTATACCAACGAATTTTTCTACGACAAGGACGGCAAATTCCTCGAGGAACGTGCGCGTCAGGCTTTCTATGAAATGTTTGAAGCCTACCATTATCCGCTGAACGATTTCATCGAAAAGAACATCTGGTTCGTTGATTTCGGTCTCGGTGATTTCGCTAACGTCGGTATGGGCGGCATCTTCTTCATCAATCGCCGTGACTATCGTTACTTCAGCCACGACATTTACCTCCTCCCGGGGCAGATGATCCCGGAACACCGTCATCTTCCGACCGAAGAAGCTCCGGCGAAGATGGAATCCTGGCACGTCCGTTACGGAACCGTCTACAATTGGTCCGAAGGCGAAGAAACGATCCCCGCGATCAGCGCTCCGCCCGCGTCGCAGAAAGACACGATCGTCTGCAAACAGTGCGAGCTCCTCGTCCCGGGCGACATTCGCCACCTCGGAAACCTCGAAAAATGGCACTTCCTCCAGGCCGGGCCGAACGGTACCATCGTCACCGAATCCGCGACCTACCATGACGGTGCGGGGCTGCGCTTCTCCAACCCGAAAGCGCAGATGTAATTGGCGATTTTTTTCATAAAAAGAAAGGCGTTTCGTCGTGAAGCGCCTTTTCTCTTTCTTTTTCTGCGCACTTTGAGGTAAATTTTTTCAATTTTTTTCTTTGACTTTAGCCCGTATTTTACCGGCTCTTCTTGACCTCGCTCAAAATTTTTTCAAAAAAAAACTTGACAGAATGCCCTATCGCCATATAATTAGAGAATGTGGCGAAAATGTGACGCTTTTGCGGATCCCG
>JAFQOH010000235.1:0-9316 GCA_017403345.1 Thermoguttaceae bacterium | reverse complement strand
TCAGTGTGTTTCAGTTTCAGTGTGTTTCAGTTTCAGTGTGTTTCAGTTTCAGTGTGTTTCAGTTTCAGTGTGTTTCAGTTTCAGTGTGTTTCAGTTTCAGTGTGTTTCAGTTTCAGTGTCTCTACTGCGCTCTCAGTAGTAAAATCGCGGCCGGGCTGGTACGCACTTTCCGGAAGAGCTACAAAAGAACTGAATCAAATGCGCGAACGAAATTTTTTATTTCCGTGATTTCGGGAAACCCTTTACTTTTTTGGGATCCATGCTATACTGGGAATGTGTGAAGAAAAATTTACGCATTTTTACGAAGAAATATGAAAAAACGGACCCTCCGGAGGAAATTTTGATGAAATTCAGAGTCAAATTTGGTTTTGCATTTTTACTGAGTTTGTGTCTTGGGTGGATGGTTTCGTCTGCGTTTGGCGAGACGGTGTCGCTGCGTTCTTCCGGTGGGTCCGAAGCCGAAACCGGTATAGAAAGTGCGGCTGAAAAGGATGGCAGCGGTGTCCGAGTTGATTTTGATTCGGAGACCGGCGGGATCCTGAGACTGGAATTTCAAGGAAAAACGTTAGTTCCGGAAGGAGACTCTTTCATGCCGTTCGACATCAGTCAGGGCGAGAAGGAGACGACGAACCAGAAGTGGATCGCGTGGAACGATACGGAATTTCTTGGACTTGAGCAGCCGGATCCGCAGACCGTCATTTTACGCTACCGAACGGGCGGGTGGACTGTCTCGCTGACCTGGTTTTGGGATTCCGGGAAAAAAATGCTCGGGCGAAAAGTGAAACTTTCCTGGAACGGCGGAGAAGAGATCAAGATCCGCGCTTTCTGGTGGCGTTTTCCAACGTTTCTTTGCGAGGACGGCGCGTATTTCTTCACGCCGGGGCAGTTTCCTCCGCAGAAGCATACGATCGCGGAAATGGATGGAAAACGGAGTGCCTGGGACCGACCGGGGATCGTGCAGCTGGCGAAAGACTGCTCTCTGATCTTCATTCACGACCATGCCGACCCGATGATGGATCAGGGCGGGACCGAATTTGCCCGGAAGATGATCCCGTATGAAGCACAAACTGCCGCTGGCACCGAAAATTCTGGTGAAAAGACCGGTGAAAAGACCGGCGTGCAGGTCACGCAGATCTTCAACATTATGGGGCGGATCCGACCCGGCGATGTGCAGGAACTTGGGACGACGTACCTTGCGTTTTTTGCGGGAGACGGTGAGGCGGCTCTGAACAGCGTGCATGGCTGCTTTGAGCGTCTTGGACGGACTGTGCCGAAAGACCGGCCGGAAGTCTTTCAGAAACTCCTTCTCTACTCGTTCCATCCCGGAGGCTCGATCGGCAGCAATATGCAGGATCTCGGCGGTTTTTCTGCTGCCGTTCCGTTCGTGGACCGCATCGCGGAGACCGGCCTCAACTCAGTCTGGATGCTGCCTCTGGAAGACCGCGGGATCTATTGGCCGCGGGATTACTACCGATTCCAGGACGGACTTGGGACCGGCGAGGAGTACCGTGCGCTGGTGAAGAGAATGCACGAACTCGGATTTTACGTCATGCAGGATTGCGTGCCGCATGGCGGGAGCAATGAATTTGAGCGCGCGAAACAGCATCCGGAATGGCTCGTTTACGATGAAGACGGCTCCACGTTCCACTACTGGTGCTTCGATTTCAACTGGCCGACGTGGCGCGAGTACATGAAAAACGTCGCGAAACACTACATGAAAAACTACGGCGTGGACGGCTACCGGATCGACGCGGTCTCCGGGTCAAAGATCCCGAACTGGAACCCTGAAATTCCGTATGCCCGTGCGAGTTTCGCGAAACTTCAGGCAGGTTTCAACATGCAGCGCGCCATTCGTGAGGGAGTGAAGGAAGAAAGTCCCGTCCGCGGCGGCGTTCTGGCGGAGGTCGGAAACGATTTCTTCGGGAGCGTCAGCGACGCAGTTTACGATTTTGCCGGGTGCTATCACGTTTTCCAGTCGCTTCGGCAGGATCCTCCGAAAGAATTCGTCCAAAACGTCCGCCGCTGGTTCCATGAGTGCCAGATGGGAAGCATGAAGGGACTTTTACGAATGCGTCACTCCGAAAGCCACGACTCGCTCCGTTCTCAGTACTGGTACGGTGTGAATGCTGCACGGGCTGTCGTGGCGCTCACGGCAATGGCGGATGGGATCCCGCTCATCTACCAGGGGCAGGAGGTCGGAAACATCGAGACGTACGCCCGGCTTTTTGCGGTCCGAAAGGCGCTTCCGGAGATGCAGAACGCCAATTTTGACTACCTCGGAGTCACCGCACCGGACGGCGTTTGGGCGGTCGGATACGAAAAAGACGGAATGCGGTCCGTCGGTTTCATCAATTTCAACGACACGCCGATCGATTTTGAGCTTGACGTGAATGCCTTGCCCGGCATGGAACGCGATGCCGTGAAGACCGTGACGGAAATGCTTCCGGGACGCAGGATCGCCGTGCAGGACGGAAAAGTGCGCGTGACGCTCCCTCCGTACGGAGCCAACGTTTACGCTCTGCGTGAAGTCGATTTCGTCCCGCCGTCCATCACAGCTTTCGAATCGGCGCCGGAATGCGCGGTACCGTCGGAGAATGTGCTGATGCTTTCCGGGACTGAATGGAAGGCGTACGTCAATGGAACGACCGGACTTTTGACCTCCATGACCCAAAACGGAAAGGAACTGCTTGGCACGGCCGTCTTCTCGCAGGCGGCGGACTCTCCGGCAGTCTGCATTTCGTCAGATGAAAAGAAACTCGTTTTCCTGAAAAAGTACGGTCCGGTCGAATGCCGATTGACCTACCGTGCGGAAAATGACCGTCTTCTTCTTTCCGCCGAGTGGCTGAATGGTCCGGCTCCGCAAGATTGTACGCTTTACTTCCCATGCCCGAAAGCGGGGGGCTGGAGTGCCCGAACGGCAGAAGGGATCCTGCGTGACCGGCTTTTCTACCGCACGGATAAAACCATCGACGTAAATGCTCGGCACAGTATCTACTGGCGTCCGCTGGAACTGGACGTCCTCTACGATTCCTTTTACCAGCCCCTTTGGCGCGAGGCGTCCGTGTCGGCCGAGTGGTCGGATGCCGCCGTCTCGTTCTGCTTTGACGAAACGCAGATCCCCGCACGTGTCCGCTGGCTGAACCGCTGCGAGGGACGCAAAGTCCTCACCGCAGCCGTTTCGCTGAATGCTCCGCTCAACGCAGAACTGACGAATGCCTGGACGGTCGCCATCGTGCCTGGGACCTCAAGTGCGGGAACGCCTGATCTGGCGGCGAGTTCAGCGGCAGAATCGGCTTCCGGCGTGCCGAACACGAACTTTACGCTGCGTCCGACGGCTGGCGGGTACTTTTTCGAGAATGCACACTTTTCGCTGACTATTTCGCGTTTCGGGCACGTTCAGAATTTCGTCTCGAAAAAGACGGGACGGACGATTTTCAGCGAAGGGGTCCTCTATACGGATTACGGTTTGGGGCCAAAGGGAGAACGGTACTTAAATTCCAATGAGATCGAGACGTGGGCGCGTCTCGATACGCTGGAAAATGGAGACGTTCGGCTTCATTTTGAAGGAAGGCTCCGCAAAAAAGATCGTTTCGGCCGGATGCCGCAGCCGGTGAGTTTCGTGACGGAATTCACGCTTGGGGACTCCGACTCCCTCAAGATGCGTTCCCGGATCGATGCGCCGCACGCAAAGAATGCTTCCGAGGCGTTCCTTGCGTGGATGCTCAACAGTCCAACGATCGATGAATTCGATTTTCGCAAGGATGGCCGGACCATCGTTTCGGAACGTCCGCAGGAACTGAATGCACGCGCCTGGCAGACGAAAAATGGAGACGTGATGCCGGATGAAATGATCCTGAAAGCGGTCGGTGTTCCGCTGGTCACGGTCACGTTCACGGGATCTTCACACGGTCTGCCCGCGAATATTTTTATGGATCGGAAGAACTTTTTCCTCTGCTTCTTTGACGGAAAACTGAACGCCCCGGTCCCGGTTTCGCAGGACTTTGAGTGGACGTTTCAGATCCACTGACCTTTTAAAAGCGGGCGCTGGAGGGAAGTCAAGGTATTCCGGATCGGAGACCTTGACCGCACGAGCCCCCATTGCCCGTAAAGCAGAACCGGATGAACGAAATTTGATTTTTTTCAGTGCGGCAAAAGTCGTGATGCCGCACATTTGACCTACCTTTAACTCAGGGAGAAAACTATGGACCGACGACATTTTCTTTCTACGGCGGCACTCGGAAGTGCGGCTGCGTTCAGTACGTTTGGCGTATTGGGGATTTCGCGTGGTCATGGAGCCGCCGCAGCCGAAACCGTTTCCCGATCCGCTTCAGAAATTGCCTCAGGGACCGATTTTCAGCCGCTTCGGCCCAATCCCAAAGCTCCGGTCACGCAGTTGACGCACGGTCCCAAATACCATTGGGGCGCGTACTATGACCAGCTCCATTTTGATCCGACAGACCGTCTCGTGACGGGACTTGAGGTCGATTTCCATCACCGTTCACCGGAACCGACGGACCGGATCAAGGTCGGACTGATCGATCTGGAAGACAAAAACCGCTGGACTCCGATCGGAAGCTCCGTTGCGTGGAACTGGCAGCAGGGGCCAATGTTTCAGTGGATCCCCGGCCGGGAAAAATTCGAAGATGCGGAAGTCGTCTGGAATGACCGCGATGGCGACCGATTCTACGCGCACGTCTACTGCCCGGCAACCGGAAAGTACCGTGAACTCCCGCACGCAGCGTACGTTTTAGCCCCGAATGGCGAGTATGCGCTCTTCCCCGATTTCGCGCGTCTGAACGACACTCGCCCCGGCTACGGCTACTGCGGCGTCCCGGATAAAAACGCGAATGTCGCGGCTCCGGATGATGCAGGGATCTGGAAAATGGATCTGCGCACCGGCGAAACGAAACTCCTTTTCTCCTTCCGTGACGTTGCAGACATGGTCCCGGAAGGCGGGTACTCCAAAGGCGCGAAGCACTGGTTCAACCACATTCTGATCGCCCCCGATTCCAAACGCTTTCTCTTCCTCCATCGCTGGCGCGGTGAAGATGAGATCAAGCCGAACTGGGCAGGGTGGAAGACCCGTCTCATGACGGCAAACGCAGACGGTTCGGACCTCTACGTCCTGAATCCGTACAACATGACGTCCCATCTCGTGTGGCGTGACCCGACGCACATCATCGCATTTGCGCATCGTCCGACTCACGGAAACCGTTTCTACGTTTTTGAAGACAAAACGCAGAACACCGCGCCGGTCGGTGCCGACATCATGAAAGTGGACGGTCACGTTTCCTATCTGCCGTTCACGGATCAGAAATGGATCCTGAACGATACGTACCCGGATGGCAAACGCTACCAGCATCCGTTCCTTTTCCATCTTCCGACCGAAATGAAGATCCCGCTTGGCGATTTTTATCTCGGTAAGGAATTCAAGGGGGAATGGCGTTGCGACCTCCATCCGCGTGCGAGCCGGGACGGACGCAAGGTCTTGGTCGATTCCGCTCATGACGGCGGGCGCCAGATCTACATGATCGACCTGTCGGAGTATGATGAGCTGCTCTGCGGGAAATGATCTGAAACGGTGCGGCCAAAAGACGATCGAGTAGGAGACCGTTCATTATTTGGACGGTCGTCCACCCCCTCACCGTACGTGCCGGTCGGCGTACTGCGGTCCATTCGTTCGAGCTGCGTTCGTGATTGTGCGAAACAAAATACTAAAAAGTTTTGGTTCATCCGGCAACTGCGTGTCGGGGTGAATTAAAAAAAGACATGGTCTCTGATAGGATAAAAAATGAAAACGAAAACCTATCGGAGGAACCATGTCTGCGGCTATCGAGCCTTTTTTTTGTTAGTATTCGAGGCCTTCACCGCCCTCAATGGCAAATTCAACGGCCCACTGCCACATGAAGTGTCCGACGCGGGCGGAAATCACGTTTTCGCCGGGCTGGAGAGCGATCTCGACGCTGTCTTTCGCTTGTCGGTGGCGTGGGGAAACGCAGTTTTCGTAGACCTTTTTGCCGTTGACGTAGATCGTCGGAAATGCCATCGTGCTGAAACTTAGCGCGTTGACGTTCAGCTTGACAGCCTGGGCTTTGGGACTCGTGATTTTCCGCACGATATACGCCGTCTGGAACTGCTGGCCGTTCTCAACAGAGGCGAAATCGACCGCGTTCGGGAGGTCGTAGCCCGTCACGTCCGCCTGCGGATAGTAAACGACCCACGGGACCGCCTTGCCGTCCACTTTGGCCTGGAGCGGATCCTGGCCGGCGAGAATGGCGTCGTCAAGCTCGGAGCAGGTCGCTTCCGGTTTGTACGCGGCTCCTCCGGAGAAGGGTTTGCCGTCGAAGAATTTCGAGACGTAGAACGGCGCGTTCAGCTTGATCGTGCGCTGGATCTCGCCTGCTTTGACCGTCAGGATCGACGTGAGTTCTTTAGGATCGCCGCTGAGCCGGATCTCGAATTCGTCGCCCGGCATCTCGCAGATCTCGTCGAGTTTCCACCCTTCCGGACAGATGACTTCCAGCTCTTTTTTTTCCGCGCCGCGCAGATGACCGCGGATCTGCATTTTTCTAGGTTCCGTACTATTCAGAACGAAGAGGCTCATCCCTGGCGCATTGAAATCGGTGAGCCATTGGGGGATCTGAGCGTAGACTTTTGCCGCGGCTTCTTCCTGTCCGATTCCGCGCAGGATGGTCCACGCCATGACGAGGTGGCCGTCGTGATGCGGATGCACACAGTCCGGCGTGAAGTGGAAGGAATTGTCCTGAAGACGCGCGTTCATGAAGAAACGCTTGATCTCTCCGCGCAGATCGAGGATCTCGCAGTTTTTCTCCTTCGCGATCTCCCGCATCACCTCACCCATCCGGTCCATGATGAGATTCTTGACGACGTAGGGATTTTCCGTCAGCATCGTTGGCGGGCAGAGCAGGAACCGCTTTGCCGTCGGGACACGCTTTCGCAGCAGGTCGATCAGCTTGCAGTAGTCCGCCTTCCATTTCGCGTAGCCCTCTTCTGTCGGCACGATATACGGACAGAGAACGTCGTTCATCCCCAAGAAGATCAGGACCGTGTCGGCTCCCAGATCCAACTCAGTTTTGAAGAGGATGTGCGCTCGGTCACCGTGAAGTTTCGCGTCGGTGTACGAGCGTTCTGTGATGCCGTGCCAGCTGGCGACCGTTTGGCCGCTCCAGCCAAGAGAGACAAATTCAACGTCGGTGACTCCCGCGTCCGCCAGCCCTTTCCGAACTGCCGGAGCGTAGCCCCAATCGAGGTTGGACTGGGCCGTGATGCTGTCTCCGATGACGATCACTCTTTCCGCAAAGACCGATGCCGTCATGAGACACAGAACGGCAACCGCAAGTAAAATTTTTTTCATGGAAGGTTCCTTTGATAAAATGGGAATGGGGGGCCTATCGCTTCGTGCAGATAGCGGGAATGCCGGGACACGATTCTTCCCGGAGCTATTTATTTTAGCAAAGAACTGCGGGAAAATCAAGTACCGCCAGACGAAAAATGCGATTTTTTAAGAAAACGGACAGAACACCGAAATGCTCTGTCCGTTCTGAACGCGGTTGACCTAGGGGTTAGCGAATTTTATTTCTTCGCTTTGCGGTTTCTGCGCGCAACTCCGAAAACTCCCAGCCCACCGAGGACCAAAAGCGCCCACGTGGCAGGTTCCGGGACGGCGCTGGTGCCCGTGACGTTCAGGACCAGTGCCGTTTGGTTTTCGTTGAGGCTGATGTTCAGCAGGCCGCGGTCTTCCATGTCGAGGATCGTGTTGACCCAGCTGAATTCTATGTTTTCACCGAGCGTGATCTTGTCGGCCTTCATGATCTCGTACGAACCGCTTTGGCCAAGTACGAAGTTCTCGTCGAAAACGATCTCCAGGACCGCTCCGTCCGCGAAGCTGATATTACCGTCTACTTCGACCGCATCAACTTTGTTTGTCGAGAGCGGTTTCGTTCTATCCCATTCCATCGTGAGATCGTCGATCGAGATCTTCGCGTTACCAACGTTCAGAGCCCCGGTAACGTCGGTACGCTGGGTGACGGTGACGTCCGCGCCGTCCGCGATCGTCGTGTTGCCCGTCGTGATGGCGCCGTCCACGGTGATTTCGCCGCTGAGGGTCACGCTGCTCGGTGCGTTGATTGCGATCGGCCCGGAAATTCCGGCGGTTCCTTTACCTGTGAGGTCCACCGAATCGCCGGAAACGACCGCGTTGTTGGCCGATTCGGACTTGAGCGTCACGTTATTGAGCGTCAGGTCGGAAGCGTTGGAAACGAGCGTCGAACCATCGGACTCGATCGTGCGTGCCGTCGTGTTGTTCGAGCGGAACGAAAGCGCGCCGTTCGCCGTCAGACCTGCAGTTTTAGCCGTCGGAGCCGCAGTCACGACGATCTCGTCATCCGCTCCGACCGTGCCGAGATCAGCAAGATTGTCCGCGGCTGCCGAATCTGCCCACGCAGTTTCACCGTTCGTGCTCAGACGGACATAGGTTTTATCCGTTTCGGAAACCGTTACATTCATTCCCTTATTGGTCGAAGAACTGACGTAGCCGTACTCGCCGTCATTTAGTGCAGTATACACCACTTCCGGCCGGGTCTTGAGTCCGGTCGTATCACCCGTAATAACAATTCCGCTTTCAGTTCCGGAGTAGGTGATATTCAGCGTATTCCCGCCGTTATCCGTGATGGAACCGACATTGAACATCGTTTTTTCCGTTCCGTCCGTTTCGATGTTGAGCGTCGCTTTTTCCAGCGTCAACGCCTTGGTAATTTCGGTCTGGGAACCTTCCTGGAACGTCACGTTCGCGCCGCTGACAATGTTCAATACAGGTGACTTGATACCGCTTCCGAAGGTGTATGTGCCTGCCTCCTGAAACGTAACGGCAACACTTGCTTCAACATCGTTTATATAATGCAGCGTTTCTTTGCCGTTCTTAAGCATAATGACTTCGTTATTGTCAAAATATGCGGAAGAACCGTCTCCAGTGAAGATCACATTTTTTCCTCTTAGAGCACCGCCTTTTGCTTGAGAGGAACTTCCTCCCCATGCGGTATCTTTGATGGCCGTATTATTGGTGAAGGTATTGTCTCCGCTGACGGTAATGTCGTAAGTCGAATACACCGCACCGCCGAAATAGCCTGCGTTTCCGTCAAAGAGGTTGGTCCCGTTGATGAAAACATGATCAGAGGCACTGATCGCACCACCGTTTCCATTCTGAGAAAAGTTATCTTTAAAGACGTTTCCAGCTCCAGTACCGGTAATGTAAATGTTGTCGTCCGAACGAACTGCACCGCCGCCGCTGCCGGTATTG
>JAFQOH010000234.1:0-5720 GCA_017403345.1 Thermoguttaceae bacterium | reverse complement strand
CGTCTCACTGTGTCGGTAGGGGGCTCGCCTTCTTTTCGGATCTTGCAAGGCGTGGTCACGCAGAATTTTCGGAAAATGGCGAATATTTTTAAAAATTTTAATTTTTTTTAGAGAATTTTGGCTGAAAATGGGATTTCCCACTGGAAATTTTGAGTAAAATCTGGTATATTGGAATCCGCAGCGCGGCGGACATCGGGGAAAGTCCCAGCGCCGCCTGCCGCTTTGGATCCGGATGCACGTGATCTGGGGAATCGGCGTATCTGGATAAAGTGTTTGAGTGTAGCATTTCCGGTGGAGAAAAAATGGCTGAAGTGGTCATGACAGATTTCCTTGCCATGCTTGAAAAGTCGCGTCTCTTTGAAAGCAGGGAACAACTGAACGACATTCATGCGAAGTGGCTGGAAACTTTAGAGTCGGACGGACAGGATGGTCCTGAGGCTCCGGATGGGATCGAGGAAACGTCGCCGGCCGATGCGTCCGATGGGGACGGCGTCTCTGCAGAAGATGAGATCTCCGGCGAGATGAGCGAGGCGCCCACAGTGGACCGGGCAGAGGATCCGCACGCGTTTGCGGATTGGCTGATCGAAAACGGGTACATTACACAGTGGCAGTCGGATAACTTTTTTATCGGCAAATACAAAGGTTTCTTCCTCGGCAAATACAAACTGCTCCGAGCGATCGGCGCGGGCGGAATGAGCAGCGTTTATCTTGCGGTCCACACGCTCTTGGAACGGCAGGTCGCGATCAAAGTCCTGCCGAAAAGCCGCGTCACGACGGATTCTTCCTATCTGGAACGCTTTCTGTTGGAAGCACAAGCGGTCGCAGCGCTCGATCATCCGAATATCGTACGGGCATACGACGTGGATAAAGAGGGCGAGAACATCCACTATCTCGTCATGGAATTCGTCGACGGTCCCGACCTCCTCTCCTACGTGAAAGCGAACGGTCCCATGGACATTTACCGGGCGGCAAAGCACATTCGGCAGGCGGCGCTGGGACTGCATCACGCGCATCTTGCGGGATTGATCCACCGCGACATGAAGCCGGCGAACCTGCTTGTGGACAAAGAGGACAATGTGCACGTTCTGGATCTTGGTCTTGCGCGGTTCACGGACGAAAAACGGGCCTCTCTGACGCTCGCATACGATGAAAATGTGCTCGGGACGGCCGACTATCTGGCTCCGGAACAGGCGCGAAACAGTCACAATGTGGACGCGCGCGCTGATATTTATGGTCTCGGCTGCACGCTCTACTACCTGCTTCTCGGAAGAGTTCCGTTCCCGGAAGGAACGCTGGCGCAGCGCATCGCCGCACACCAGAAACGCATGCCGCCGCGCATTCAGGATGAACGTCCGGAAGTTCCGGATGAGCTTGCGGAGATCTGCTGGAAAATGATGGCGAAAGACCCGAATGACCGGCAGCAGAGCGCGGAAGAAGTCGCGGATGATCTGACGCGTTTTCTGCTCGAGCACGGACAGAAGGTCGAAGGTTTCACCGGCACGCTTTCGTCGCTTCAGCGCAAGAAAGATTCCTCGGATGCCCAAGCTCGCGGCGAGCTGCAGGAAGATGCGCAGAAAGAGCTGGAATCGCTCGGAGAGATCGCGCGTCTCGCTTCTCTGGGACGGACGGAGGAGTCCGCCGCTGCGTCTGTGCCCAGTCAGAGTTCCGGGGGAAATCCCGTTTCCAAACGAACGGCAGGAAAAGGAAGCTCGAAAAACGGCCAGCCCGAGCTGATGCAGATGGCGCAGCGTTTCGGAACTGCGGCGCAGGAGTGGCTGGGACGCGGCTGGGGACTGCGTACACAGAAAAAGGGGAAAGCGCCTTCCGATCCTTCTTTCGGGGCTGCCTCTCCCGCGAGTAAAGAGGATCCTGCCGCTTCCGGTGCTTCGACGGTGGATCTTGAGAAGCTCGCGCAGGGGAGTTCCGCAAATCGGAACGCTGGCGGGAACGCTGGCGGGAACGCTGGCGGGGAGACTGCCGGGGCTGCTTCGGCCTCACGCCTTGGGAAGTCCAGCAGGATCCAGAAAAAGGATCCGAAGCAGGATGCCGCGCTGATGGACTTTTTGAGTCAGGGAAGTGCCGGCGAAAACGCTGGAAGCGGATCGAAACAGAGCGGGAATGCCTTGGCCTCTCTGAATTTTGGGGCCGGAAGCGATTTCCAGACCGCGAGTCGTCCTGCTGCCGCTCTGCAGGGAAATTCCGCGGTGAAGCGTGCCGGGGCGGGGACGGCGTCAAATGGGAATGGCAGCGCCTCTTCCGTTTCGCAGTCGGGTACCTCCTCGGTGTCCGGCGCGGGAAAGCGGGCCGAACGAAAGAAAAAGGAACTGACCTTCGTCCTTGGCGTCACGATCGCGATTTTTGCCGCGCTGCTCATTTTGGCGCTTTTGGTACTTTGACCCGGCGGGAAACTCGGCATTTCGCCCGGTGGTTTCTGCGGCGGTTTGGATTTTGAATGGAAAGAATGGTGAGAAAGGAGAGATCGGGAGCCATGGCGAATTTTCAGGGAGTCATTTTTGATTTGGACGGCACGCTGCTCGATTCTTTGACGGACATTGCCGACTGTGCGAACGAGGCTCTTGAAAAAATGGGATTCCCGATCCATCCTGTCGCGGATTACCGATACTTTGTCGGCGACGGCGTCCGAACGCTCATGGAGCGGATCCTGCCGGAAAACGCACGGAAAGATCCGCAGGCTCTCGCGCAGACTCTCCAGCTCTACGTCGATGCTTATGCCGTCGGCTGGGACCGAAAGACTCGCCCCTACCCGGGGATCCCGGAACTTTTGGACACGCTGACGGCACGCGGAGTCAAAAAGGCGGTCTTCTCGAACAAACCCGCGGAATGTACGGCCCGATGCGTCGAAAAACTGCTCGCGAACTGGACTTTCGAGGAAGTCGTGGGCCAAAAAGACGGCGTGATCCCGAAGAAACCCGATCCGGCCGGCGGGCTTTGGATCATGGAACGCTGGGGCGCGAGACCGGAGGAGATCCTTTACGTCGGCGACACGGCTACGGACATGGAGACTGCCCAAAATGCGGGGTTCGTTTCGGTCGGTGTGACTTGGGGATTCCGCCCGGAGGAAGAATTGCGAGACGCCGGTGCGCGTTTCATCATCCACTTGCCGATGGAGCTCGCCCCCTTGCTGGATCGACAGACTGCCCGCTGAAAGTCTTCTCGCAGACTGCCTTTACGCGCAGACTGCCTTTACGCGCAGACTGCCTTTACGCCGGACATTCAGTGGGGAACCCAAAGGGAACATTTGGATTTTTTAAACTTTATTTTAGCAGGCGAGGAGAAAAAATGCGATTTCTTCGATCGGGAAAGTGCGGTACTCTGCTGACCTCGGCGTTCTTGGCGAGCGGCGTGTTTTGCGGCAGTACGTTTTGGGAAGGTGTGTTTGGGGAAAGTGCGTTCTGTGCGGCAGAGGGCACAGAAACGGTCGAAGGACCGATGCTTATGCCAGGACATGAAGGAAAAGAGGCGCTTCAGGTCGAAAGTTCCCCGTTTGAGGCTCCGGGTGCGCGAAAACGGATGAAGGGACTCTACGCGGACTCCTTCCTTTTCCTGCAGGTACCGCGTCTGAACGAAAATGGTGAGCTCATTCCCGAAACGGACGAGACGGCCGAGATCTCCGCTGTGGAGCGTCTGAACGATTTTCTGAAATACCAGGAATGGTACGGAGCCGCGCCGCCGGATCTGAAGGGGAAATTCGTCCTCATCGAAGTCTGGGCGACCTGGTGCCCGCCGTGCCGCCGTTCGCTGAAAATGCTGGATCACTGGGCGGAAAAGTACGGGGACGAGCTGGTCGTCATCTCTATCTGCGAGACGGACCGGAAAGCGATCGACGAAATGCCCGGTGACCTGAAAGGAAAGGATCTCAAGCATTTTGTCGCCATCGACACGGAGAGACGCTGTGCGAACGCTCTGAAAGTCTGGGGCATCCCGCACGCGATCCTCATCGAGCCGATGTACGGCGGAGTCATTTGGGAAGGCATGCCGAATCAGCCGGAATTTGAATTGACGGACGAGATCATTGACCGTGTGCTTGAGATCGGACGCAGAAACCGTTAAAAAATCCGGCGTCGGTGTCGGCTGTGATTTTCTATTTGGGTATTTTCTCGTCAGGATCTTGAGTCACCCGTAAGAGCTTGAGCCATAAAAAAGCGGCCCGGCATTTTTTCGAACGTGAAAGAGTGCCGGGCCGCAGGGGTAGATCAGACTATTGGGCGTTTTCTGCCGGTGCGTCTTCTTTCTTCAGGTTTCCTTCGGTCAGCCAAGCCGCGACGACCTCGATCTCCAGCGGAGTCATGAGATTGTTCGGTGAGCCTTCCGGTTCTGCGTGGAAGACGGTCATCGTGTTTTTGTCGTAGAATTTCGACGCATCTTCAATGACGCGCATCGTCCACTCTTTCGACGCGTACGCCGTCAGATCCGGACCGCTGTGCCCCGGCTGCTTCGGATAGCCGTAGAACTGGTGGCACTTCAGGCAGTTCTTCGAGTAGGCTGTCAGGCCGGCAGGATCCACGCCGTCGATCGTGTACTGAAGGACTTCTTTGACTTCGTTTCCGTCACGGTCTTCGACATTGCGGAGGTTCTTTCCGTCGGACTTCCAGCGGAGTTTGCGCAGTTCCACCGACTCCACGTACGCAGTGCGAGGTTGAGCCAGCGCCGCTTCGGCCGCCAAGAGGTCGGTGACCGAGCCGAGTTCCGCACGCATTTGGGCACGCTCTTCATCGGTGAAATCTTCGCTCATGGGACTGTTCGGATCCATCTGGTTGAAGAGCGATTCCGCGACAGTCTTCATTTCCTCAAACGCAGAGTTTTCGTAGCCGATGTAGTCCTTCGTGCCGACGCGGTTTTTGTCCATCCAGCCGGCGATCCAATCGCGCGTGCCGTAACCCCAGAGATTCGGAGCACAGGGCGTTTCCATCCGGAAAATGTCGTCGCCCGTGACGGTTTCGTCTGCCGGAGCGTACGGATGGCAGGATGCGCAGTGTTTCTTGAAGACTTCCGGACCGGTCGGGATGACGACTTCCGCGTCGGAGGCGGCCGGAGCTGCGGCGGAGATCATGGAGAGCGCACCCGTCTTGCGGATGCCGCCGAATTCCTGGATCGCGGAGTAAACATCCATCGCACGCTGACGTTCCGACTTCATGGCCGTCTGGTAGGCTTCGTTCTTTGCGTCACGATCGTACGATGCAAACGTGAGGTAGATCAGAGCCAGTGCGATCACGGCAAAGAAAGCGACGTTGAAAACGTGCCCGCCGCGGATCCGCGCAATGAACGGCATCAGGAAGAAAATGACTGCGACCGCACCAGGGATGCAGAAGATCAGGATGAATTCCGGGCACTTGCTCGAGAAGAGAAGTGCGTACTCATACAGACAGCGCAATGTCCACTCCGGACGCACTGTTTCAGAGCTGGCCATCGGGCTGGTGTCGGCCGGAGGACCAAGTTCCACGCCGAGGTAGAGACCCGGTTTCACGACGGACGGAACGGTCAGCGCTTCTTCCGCTTTCACTTCTTCCGCGGGCGCCGTTTCTGCTGCCGGAGCTTCCTCAACTGCCGGAGCGGTTTCAGCTGCCGGAGCGGTTTCAGCTGCCGGAGTGGTTTCAGCTGCCGGAGCGGTTTCAGCTGCCGGAGTGGTTTCAGCTGCCGGAGTGGTTTCAGCTGCCGGAGCGGTTTCAGCTGCCGGAGCGGTTTCAGCTGCCGGAGTGGTT
>JAFQOH010000233.1:0-1906 GCA_017403345.1 Thermoguttaceae bacterium | reverse complement strand
GCCGTTCCTTCGCCCGCCATGCCGCGGATCGTCAGACCAAGATTACCGAGCTGGTTCTGCAGACTGCGGATTCCGCCCGCACCAGTGTACGCCGGAAGATGCAGCATCACCGATGCGCGCATCCCCGTACCGAGATTCGTCGGACAGTGTGTCAGGTAGCCGAGCTTTTCCGAATATGCGATATCCAGTGCTCCGTCGAGAAGCTGTTCCGTCTCCGTCACCGCCATCACCGCGCCCGCGAGGTCAAATCCCGCTGTGATCGCCTGAATGCGCAGGTGGTCTTCTTCCAGCACCATAATGTAGACCGACTTTTCTTCGTTCGAGATCAGCGCGCACGGCCCCGCCTTTTTCGCGAAATCCGGACTTACGATGTGCCGCTCCGCATAGGACGCGCGTTCCACGGTCGGAAGCGATGCGAAATCGGTGAAAGTCCATCCTTCTTTTCCGTCAAACACCGACCAAACATTTCCGATAATTTCCTTCGCTTTCTCTTCTGTCAGCCGTCCGTCGAACGGATAGCCGTTCAGATTCCGCGCCAGACGTACTCTCGTGCTGACCGCGATGTCGTTTTCTCTGCCCTTGGTTCTGTACCACATATTCGTCTCTCCTTTCCCGATTCACGCGTTTCCGCGGAGACTTCTCAGCTCGTCCCGGATCTCCGCTGCGCGTTCGTAGTTTTCCACACGGATCGCTTCCTTCTGCTCCGCTTCCAGTGCGCGGATTCTGTTCTTCTTTTCGTTCTTTTCTCGGAACTTCAGCGGGGCATGGCCGCTGTGTGCCGTTCTTCCGTGGATCCGTCCGATCGTCGGCTCCAGCTCGTCCGCAAACGTTTCGTAACAGGTCGGGCATCCCGCCTTCCCTTCTCTCGCGAAGTCCGACAGGGTCATGCCGCAGAGCGGACACTTCTTCGCGCGGCTCCGTTCCGCAAGCTGCCGTGTCTTCGCCGGTGCGAAGAGGCTTCCGAAAAAATTCTCCATATGTTCAAACGGATCTCCTGCAAACAGACTCTCAAACGGACCAAGTTCCGACGCAAATCCGCCGAACTTCTTAAATTCCCCCTTCTTTTCCAGCTCATCCGCGCAATCGCTGCACAGCGAGTACGTCTTTTCGTTTCCGTTGACGTTTTCGTGGTAATAAAATGTCGCTTCCTTCTTCTTACATCTCTCACAAAGCATACGATCTTCCTCCGTTATACTATACAATTTAAAAGTTGAGTTTTTGTTTCACTCCATCATCAGCAGCATCAGGATATGCCGCAGGATGTCCGCGCGTACCATCGCTCTCTTATCTGCCGGACACTTGTCCAGTGCCGACTGGGACATCGCCTGTGCCGCGATCCGTGCTTCCCGCTCGGTCATGATGCCGTGTTCGATGAGGTTTTTCAGATACGCCTTCGCCTCGGCTTCGTCGAGCGTCTGCCCGATCGCTTGGAAAAAGTGCATCAGGTACTCGTTTTTCGTCATCTTGATGCGCACGATGCGGATGTAGCCTCCTCCGCCGCGTCTTGATTCCGTCACGTAGCCGCGTTCCGGCGTGAACCGCGACGTGATGACGTAGTTGATCTGGCTCGGGACACAGCCGATCTTCGCTGCAAGGTCGTTGCGCCGTACTTCCGTACTGCCGCCGCCCTCCTCCAGCATTTCTTCGATCAGCCGCGCGATATGGTCGGATAATATCATGATTGTTTCTCCGTTTCCGGTCTTTTTTGATTTTGACTATCTTTGACCTTTTCTTTGTGGCTTTATTATACCTCAAAAGTCAGGAATGGTCAAAGTCAGGTAAAGTCAAAAATCAACGCTCAAAGACAATTAACCGGAATTATCTATGTAAAATCTCACTTTTTCTCACTCAATCTCACTTTTTCACATCTTTTTCCGTTCAAAAGTTTTTGAAAAGGGGTTTGGGG
>JAFQOH010000232.1:0-29865 GCA_017403345.1 Thermoguttaceae bacterium | reverse complement strand
TAAAGACGCCCTCTAAAGACGCCCTCTAAAGACGCCCTCTAAAGACGCCCCCTAAAGACGCCACCTAAAGACGTCCCCTAAAGACGTCCCCTAAAGCGTCCCCTAAAGACGCCCCCCAAAGCGCGCCCTCAAACGCAGGGAAAGACCGTCACTGACGCACTCCCGTGCTTTTTTCCGCAGAAACGTTCTGCGTTTTCAATCGTAAACGTTCTTCTTTTTCCCATAGAGACCGTTTACTTTTTCCATGAAAACCACGACTTTTTCTGCACTTCAAGCGTTCCCAAAACCAATGGCGGAGTGAAGAAACGGCAGAACCCGGTATCGACGACCCCCCACACGATGACTTTCATCCCGCCCCACGCAGGAAGGGGATCCAGCGAAAAAAAACCGCCGCGTTTTTCCCATTCTCCGCGCGTAATCTCCTGCTGGAAAGCGAGCGAAATGTCCTCCGGCCGATCCGTTTCCAAAAGATTCCCGCCGTAGATCCCCAAAACGCACACATTCCCGAATCGGGGGTGCATCCAGTTCCAGCGGACCGCAACAGAACCGCCATCCTCATGAATGACGCTCGCTCGGCCGAAGACTGGACGCAGCCCGATCACATCCAGAGGCAGGATCAGTTCCCGGATCCATGATTCCATGACTGGAAAGACTTCCTGGTACGATTCCGGATCCCGGATCAGCGCGTTTGCGTCAAACTGTTTCTGGAACTCAGCAGCGTCGCCCGCATTCATCGCACCGATCATCCCTTCCGAGTGCGCCCACTGTTCCTGACGGTATTTCAGCTGCGCTCCCAAATCCCCCTGGAATGGGTAGTGCTTCAGAAGCGGATCCTCCAAAAGCGCAAAGGCTGCGGTTTGATCGTTCGCCTGAAGAGCTTCCTCAAGCTGAGAAAGTTTGACGCGGCGGCGGAGTGCAACGTCGTAGAGTTTCGCGTACTTCATTGCCTGCGCACAGCCCTCAAACAACTTCGCATCCCAAAGCGAAAGGATCTGCCGGTCCAGTTCATCCAGCGGCGTCGATTTCCGGAACCCCAAAAGGACACGAATACGCGGTGCCCGCATTGACGCAAGATCCGCACGGATCCGCTGCTCGTCTTTCAGAAGTTCCTGAAGCCGGTGTTTTTTCACCACGGCCCAAGCCTCCGCGATCTGGATCTCATCCTGTTCCGGAGCGTTGATCTTCTCAAGCAGGGCATCGAGGATCCCCGAAATTTTCTTCGCCTGCTGGACACGCGCACGATTGGCGTACTGGTAATCCGCGGGAAGCTGATCTCCGAGCGCCGCCATGGAACGCTCACCAGAAAGGAGGACCGCCTGTTTCGCATTCTGGATCATCTGCGCGATACGGTCCAAAAGAATGACGCGCGCACGCGCTGCCAAAACGCGCTCCTGCACGTCCGGCGGGACCGGAAACTCTGCAAGAAATCGGTCATTGCAGATCCGCGCAGCCATCCGGTCCGCACGCTCATTCACCTCTTTCGGAAGCGTCTGATACTCTCGCCAGGCCCGCTCTTTCCAACTCTCCTCGTACGCTTGGTCTACCAGCGCCTTGAATTCCTCAGGAACCGCCTGGATCCCAAGGTCCTGAAGCATCGCGACCGCCTCCTTCCACAAATGCGCGCGAAGAAGCGGAACGACCCGGCGAAAAGGACTTGCAGCCGTCTGCAAAGAAACGACTTCATCCATCGGCCCATGCGCACTGCGAAGCAGGATCTCCGTGATCTCACGCACATCCTGATCCTGTGAGGCCCGCAATTCACGGATCAGTTCGCTTTCGTCCGGCGACTGAATGTCTTCCGGGCGAAACATCAGTTTGTCATAGTCCAGCCGGACGACGTAACGGTCCCAAAGCGAAAGATCTGCCGCCAACGCCCTCAGCGCAAGGTAGATCATGATGGCCGAAAAACGGTCCAAAGTCGGCGAAAGGAGCGTCTGACCGTCTCGCTCCGGATGCTGGTACGGCTCCACGCCGATCTCCAAATTACGCCGTCCCGCCAAAGATGGAACGCACATGCAGTCGTAGTCCACCAGCTTCATCTGCCCCGCGGCTGTCACCAAAATATTCGCCTGCTGGTAGTCACCATGCGCGATACCCGCCTCTTCCACCTCTCGGACGACATTCGTCCAAACGTCCGCCGCAACGCGCAGAGCTCGCGCATTCTGATTTCGGCACTGCGTGTCCACCCACTGAAAAAGCGTATGTCCCTCGACCCAATCCATCACGACCAGAGGATACCAATGCCCGTCCGTTGAGCGGATCGCAGACTCACGATACTCAAAATTCACTAGGCACTTCAGCGGATGCTCCGAAAGGTACTGACTGATCTGCTCGTACCGCTCGCGGCGCTCCGCAGATTCCGACGAAAAAACGCGCAATGCTCGATGCTCGCCATTTTCAAGCGTCGCTTTGTACACGACGGCAAAAGCTCCTGCCCACGGCTTCGGCTGACCTTGCGCATTACGCAGGATCTCGGAGTTTTTCAAGACCGGATCTTTGAACGCAAAGTTCGGCTTCTGGAGCATCGTACTGAAATGGGAAGCAAGCGGCCACGGCATAATAAAACCTTTTTAAATTTCGAAAAAATCTGTCTGTCTTGATCTCTGTGATCTCTGTGATCTCTGTGATCTCGGTGATCTCTTTTGTCTGTCTCTTCATGCCGCACAGCCCCCAGCTGCACGGCGTTTCAAGATCCAAACACCACACGCCTATTTGGAATCGAGCGTCGGGTACCCACTCATCTCCAAAAGCCACGCAAGAGGCTCGACTAACCCAAACGGCGCGATCGTACGCTGGCTCAGGTCCGCCTCACCCACTCCGTCCAACCCCACCGGCGTAAGCGGGAAAAATCGGAATCGACCGCCGAACAAATCGTTGATCTGCGCCTCCATGTCCCAGTCCGGCCAGATCTTTTTGCGAAGCGCATCCGTCAGAGCACTGCGCGCCTCAATGACTTTTTTACTCAGCTCGAGACCAGTTGGATCCACTTGCCCCAAAGCCTCGTAAAACCGGATCGCTTCCCCCTCGGCATCCTCGCCAAGCGCTTTGACCAGCGGCAGAAGGTCGATCTTCGTCAGGCAGACCGCGATCGGAAGATGAAGCGACTCTTTCCCGCGCAGACCCTTGATCGACTTCAGGTCCTTCCGGAAACGGCGAAGCGCTTCCGCCTGCGGCTGCCAAGGGAACGTGGGATCAAGGAAGAAAAGGAATCCTTCGCTCTTCAGTGCGCGTTCACGCCGGTAATCGTCGCTCGAAGCGTCCGTCGTGATCTCACCGGAATAGTCGAAAATGTTCGCTAGGATCTCACTGCGTCCAAGCGAGTCTTTGTCCCGATACTTCAAAACGAGAGGAAGCGGAATACTGTCCCGCTGCGTCGCGGCCGTTCCCATGCGGTAGTTCATGATCTCTTCCACACGACGGTCCATCTCTTCCGTAACGCTCGACTGGACGCACGAAAACCCCAGCTTCGGATAGTATTGATTCCGGATCTCCCAGTAAAGCATCGTCAGCCAGTGCGTCTTTCCCACCTGCGGGATCCCGAGCGTCGGGAATGAAAGTTTCGTCAGAGGGCGGAATCGACGGTCAAAACGGTACCCGCACATTTCGTAAGGCGTCTCCTGCACCATTTTCGTACAGATGACCATCGGACTCTTCTGATACTCTTCCGGAAGCTGATTCCCATGTTCATCGCAAGGCTGCAGCGTGTTGACGGACAAACAGTGCGGGCACGTGTTCTGCATCCGCTGGATCCGCACCCTAAGTTCACTCCAGAAACACGCGATCCCCAAAAACGTCCCCAACGCCAAGAAAAGCCCAAGAAGGAATCGGACCAAATGCTTGATGCGCAAATAGAAAAGCGTGTCGCCGGACACCGTTCCCATCGCAGCATTGATCTCGCGCAGTTTCTTCTCATCCTCACGGATCTGCCGGTCCGTCTCAGCCAAAAGTTTTCCCTGGACCGCGATCTCCTGCACCGAACCGCGCCAGGAACTCCACGCCGTCATGAAGGGATCCGCATCTGCGACCTGCTTTTCCGCCGCCTCTTTCCAAACTTCATGGATCCGCTTCTGTTCCATTTTCTCAAGTTCGAGTTTCGCCTCCAGCGTTTTGGATTCCTTCGTCAGCTCATTTTCAAGGTGCGCATAAACGGCACTCGGCGCAGTGGAATGGAACGTCATGTCGAGCATGGCGCGGTAGATGAACTCTCCCATGAAAAACGAGATGAGCGTCATGGAAACGAGCAGGGTAAAGCAGACCGTCAGGACCTGCGCAAGACGCATTTGACGCGCACGTCCGCCATTGAGCCAGCGTCGGATCTCATGACGCCGTTCATGCCAGACCGCCGCCACGAGCGCACCAAACGCCGCGACGCCCAAGAGCCAGAACCACCGTTTATCCATGCTGAACATCGACGCGATCTGCGTCACGATATGCCGGTTGGACTGAAGGTCGAACTGAAGAAATTCACGTTCCACGAGCGTCTGGTGAAGTTTCTGAAGCGTGTACTGCTGCATCTCGGACTTTTTCTGGATCTTCGTCCGGATCCCCTCCAGCGTATCAGCTGCCGGTGCCGTTCCGTCCCGAAGGATCATCGTGACCGTCGGAATGTACTCCTGAAGTTCCGCGTCTTCAAGCGCCCCAAGCTGTGCGAGAAATCGGCTGAAATCGCCGCGCTCTCCCGCCGCTTGCCGAAGAAATGCGTTTTCCTTTTCCAGAAACTCAAGCTCCGTCCGCAAACGCACCGTCTCTCGAAGCGCCTTCAGGTAGGATTCCGAAACACGCGCAGCCTCTTTCGCCCCCTCTTCCGAAAGCTGGAGCGTCTCGACCGTCTCAAGATGCACGTCCGTCACGAGATTCTCACCCTCAACGGCAGCCTCAGCACGTTCGCGAGCAGAAAGGGAACGCGCAGTCTGAGGACCTTCCGCAGACTCGGATCTCAACACACTCCCTCCGTCAGCGGACACGTTCCCCTCATCCGGTACAGCATCCGCCGACACCGCAGCATCCGCCGACACCGCAGTCTCTGCCGACACCGCAGTCTCTGCCGACACCGCAGTCTCTGCCGACACCGCACTGCCGTTCTCCTGCGGCTCCCCCTGTGCAAAAAGTTCCACACACGCAGCGGATCCGCAAAATAAGATCAAAGCGAAAATGCCAAAAGCTAAATATCTCAAAAGGCAAAATCTGTTCTGAAACATGAGGCACTCTTTTCTGCCGTTTTTCCATCATTTTCTTTTCCAAGCTCACCGCCTCCGCGACCGAGCCAGGATACCATCAGGACAAAAATCCCCTTTCATAGATTAATCCAAAATTTAAAAAAGTCAAGACTTTCTTTTCTAAAAAGCTCAAAAAACCCCAAGAAAGAGCAAAAATCCCGCAGAAACTCCTCCATTTCCTCCCAAATACACACGATATTCCAGAAATTCCCCCTTGACTCTCATGTTCCCTCGCCGTACCTCGATCCACGCAAACAACCTGCGCAAATTAGGAAAAATTTAACCTTTTTTCTCTTTTTTTGTCTCTTTTTTATCCAAATTCACTCAGGATTCCTTGAAAAAAATTCGATATGCTCTATAATTCAGCAAATTCCACGGAACGTTTTGCCGGGATCCTCCGGGATCTACTCTGGACTCATTGGGATCGACAAGATCTCACCATGATTCGCGGCTCACCGTGTTTTGTTTTTCCGTTTTCCTTTTTCCCACTTTCCCCAAAAATCATGGATCCACTGAAACGACTTGACGGAATCCTCAGCCTCATCGGCAATACTCCGCTTTTAAAAATCGACTTTACATGGCGCGGCCGTCCGCGTTCCATTTTTGCAAAAGCGGAGTATCTGAATCTGACCGGCAGTATCAAAGACCGAATGGCCTACCATATTCTGAAGAAAGCGTACATGAACGGGACGCTCATTCCTAATGCGACGATCGCCGAAGCCACGAGCGGAAACACCGGGATCGCATTTTCCGCACTTGGGCGTCTCATGGGACATCCCGTCACGATCTTCATGCCCGACTGGATGAGTGCGGAACGGAAAAATCTTATGCGCGCCTACGGTGCAGAGATCCGGCTCGTCTCGAAAGAAGAGGGCGGTTTCCTCGGCTCCATTGCACAGGCGGAGGAGATGCAGAAAGCAGATCCGACGGTCTTCCTGCCGCGTCAGTTTGACAATGAGGACAATTGCGAGGCGCATTTCTGCTCGACCGGTCCCGAGATCGCCCGGCAGTTGGCCAGCATCGGACGCACGGCAGACGCTTTCGTCGCAGGAGTCGGCACCGGAGGTACGGTCATGGGAGTCGGAAAGTACCTGAAGACCGTGAATCCAAACGCTTCCGTTCACCCGCTCGAACCCTCCAGCTCGCCGACGCTTTCCACCGGTTTCAAGATCGGATTTCACCGTATCCAGGGGATCTCCGATGAGTTCATCCCTGCGATCCTCAAGCTCAACGAACTCGACAAAGTGGTCGAAGTCGACGATGGAGACGCGATCCTCATGGCGCAGAAGCTCTCACGTGACCTTGGACTTGGCGTCGGCATCTCGGCAGGAGGGAATTTCCTGGGAGCCATGAAACTCCTCAACGAAATGAGTGACGAAGAAGCTGAAAAGGCGACCGTCGTGACAGTTTTTGTGGACGACAACAAAAAGTACCTCAGTACCGACTACACTCGCGAAGAGCCGCTGAAAGAGGATTTCCTCGCACCGGACATCGAGCTGCTCCAAGTCACGGGTATCAAGGCGTAGCAGCTCTTCACCGCGTCTCCAAAATCACCGGCCGCGTCCGAAAAAACAAAAGTCGGATGCGGCATTTTTTTCGCAGAGACTCCTTTTTCCGCGAAAGATCTTTTCTCGAAGACGCCCTCTTTTACACGAAAACACCATTTCTGTGAAACACCATGGATCTAGAGACGTTTGGGATTTTTGACCTTCGCAAGAATGAAAAACAAAACGGCAAACAATGTGAGTGCCGAAAGGTTTTTCAAAATGTTCGGCCATACGTCGCCGACCAAAAGCGAGGTCTGAAGGAAATCCACGTAGTAGCGTGCCGGCACGAAATTGGTCAGAAACTGGAGAAACGGCGGCATGCTCTTGATCTCAAACAGGAAACCGGACAGAATGTACGACGGCAGGAACGTCGTGATGATCGTACCGGAAACTGCGAGAAACTGGTTTTTCGTCAAACTGGAAATGAGCAGACCAATGCACAGCGCAACGATCAGGTAAATACAGGATCCTCCGATGAGAATGAACGGGTTTCCGCGCATCGGTACACCAAACAAAGCGCAGCCGATGAAAAGCGAGATCCCCAGTCCCACCATGCCGAGTCCAAAATTCACAGTCATTTTCGCCAAGAGGATCTCCGAGGAACGCATGGGGGTAACGAACATGCTCTCGAGATTTCCCTGTTCATACTCTCTCGCCATGACCATCGAGGTCAGCAGGGCGCCGATGATGGTGAGAATGATGACGATGATCCCCGGCACGATCGAGTACGCGCTCCGGCTTTCTTCATTGAACCATTGGCGTGTGTGGATCGTGAAACCCATTCCGGAAAGCGGACTTCCGGACGGATCCGAGGGCGTTTCGCTCAGCAGCTGCGGCGCGATCCCCGCAAGAACGGTCTGAATGTACCCTTTCTTCAGGAAGGCCGGACTGGGATTGGACGCATTCACCACGACGAGAAGCTCTACGTTCTTTTCCTTGCATTTTTTGGCCAGATCATGCGGGAGAAACAGGCACGTGTCCACGACATGACGGTGGAGCAGTTCCTCCGCCTCGCGTGTGGAACGAACGGTCACGGAATCAAAAAAGCCGTTAGACTGAAAGCGGGAAATGATGAGATTTGCCTCACGTGACGGTTCAGGAACGACGACGGCCATCTTGATGTTCCGGATGTCCGTAGAGATGCCGTACCCGCAGATCAAAAGCAGAATGATGGGCAAAAGGATCCCCATCGAAATGCTCAGCGGGTCACGGACGAGCTGTCGAAACTCTTTTCCCATCAAAGCGAAAATTCGGGATAGACTCATGCGCGTTCCTCCTGATGTGCCGCTGGATCCGGCTCGCGCTCGTCCGTGTGCGGGGAGATTTCCGAAGTTTGCGTACCGGTCTCACCGTAAGAAACGAGGTTCACGAATGCGTCCTCCAGCGTTTTCACATTCCCTCCCATCTTCCGGATCTCCTCTGTCGTGCCGAGTGCGATCGAGCGTCCGTCGCGCATGATGAGGATCCGGTCACAGTACTGCGCTTCATCCATGAAATGCGTCGTGATGATGACTGCGACGCCGGAATCCGCCAGTTCCAGGATCCGTTTCCAGAATTCATGCCGGGAGATCGGGTCGGTGCCGGAGGTCGCTTCATCCAGAAAGACGATCGACGGCTCGTGAAGCAGTGCGCACGCCATTGCCAGACGGCGTTTGAAGCCCATGGAGAGTTTCTCGGCATTCATCCGGGAAAAAGGCCCAAGCTGGAATGCGTCCATCGCCCACGCGATCCGTTCCTGAAGGAGTTTCCCGCGCACACCGTACGCTCCGCCGTAGAATTCCATGTTCTGCCGTACGGAAAGGTCGCCGTAGAGGGAGAATTTCTGCGCGACGTAACCGGTTTGAGCTCGCATCTTTTCAAGATTTTGAGCCAGAGGCTTTCCGTCGACCTCGATCTTTCCTTCCGTCGGACGGTTCAGGCCGCAGAGCATCCGGAACGTGGTCGTTTTGCCCGCTCCGTTGGCTCCGAGAAGTCCGAAGATCTCACCGCTGCGGATCTGGAAAGAGATCCGGTCCACGGCCGTGAAATTACCGAAACGCTGAACGAGCTCTTCCACGCGGATCCGGACCGGTGCGTCATCGCGGACTGGAGCTTTCCGGGTAAGACGCTGCGGAACGGAACCGCAAATGAGTACCTGGAACGCCTCCTCGAAAGTCGGAGACTCCGTAAAGTTTGCTGCTTTCCTGCGGATCTCTTCCGGCGTTCCCTGCGCTAAAAGACGGCCCTCGAACAGGATCAGCGTCTGATCGCAGTAGTCCGCCTCGTCAAGGTAGGCCGTACTGGCAATGACGGTCATCTTTTCCTCTTCGACGATACGGCGCAGGATCTGCCACATTTCACGCCGAGCGAGAACGTCCACCCCCACCGTCGGTTCATCGAGAAGCATGAGACGCGGACGCGAGATCAACGCACAGATCAGCGCGAGTTTCTGCTTCATCCCCCCCGAAAGTTTTCCAGCCATCCGCTCGGTAAAACGCTCCAAAAGCGTGATCTCGAGGAGACGCGGAACACGCTCCGCCAATTCTTCCCGGGAAATGCCGTGAAGTTGCGCGTAAAGCCGAATATTTTCCGCGATCGTCAGATTCTCGTAGAGTCCAAATTTCTGCGGTACGTAACCAAGCTGACTCTGAAGCGCCGCAGAGTCTCGGACAGAATCCAGTCCAAGTACCGACACACTTCCGGAATCCGGACGCAAAAGTCCGCAAAGATGCCG
Organism: Thermoguttaceae bacterium; assembly: GCA_017403345.1. GTDB lineage: Bacteria > Planctomycetota > Planctomycetia > Pirellulales > Thermoguttaceae > RGIG3701. Next base: position 20,389 of record JAFQOH010000232.1, on the reverse strand, counting down.
CATCAGCGTCGTCTTACCGGCACCGTCCGGCCCAAGAAGTCCCGCGATCTGGCCAGACGCGATCCGAAACGAGACGCCGTCAAGCGCTTTCAGTTTCTCCTTGCCGGAGCCAAACGTTTTTGTGAGCTCTCGGCATTCGATCATTTCTGCGTTCCACCATGAGCGGGACCAACTTCACCCTCGGCAACTTCGAGTTCTGCGGCAGCAGCGTCTGTCTCGGCGTCAGTCGCAGCGTCTGTCGCGGCGTCTGTCGCGGCGTCTGTCGCAGCGTCTGTCGCGGCGTCTGTCGCAGCGTCAGTCGCGGTGACTTCCAAATCACCGGCATCTGGTACTTCCACGGTTTCAGAAACTGCCGGCGAAACGTTTTTTTCGGACGCGGACTCGCTAAACTTCACGCTGACAGGTGCGCCGAGCTTCAAAATGTCGTCCTCATCTTCCACAAAAACGCGGACTTCGTAAACGAGCGAGGTGCGGAGTTCCCGCGTCTCGACTGTTTTGGGCGTGAACTCCGCGTTGGGAGAAATGAATCCGACCCAGCCGGTCCACGGCGTTTCGCGGCCGTCCATGCGGATCTCGGCACTCATTCCCATCCGGATCTTCGGCAATTCCGGCTCCTCGACGTAAACACGAATCCATTTCGGAGACACGAGCGCCAGCGTGAATGCGGGAAGCTGCGGCGACGCAAGTTCCCCCGGTTCCAGAATGCGGTTTCGAATAATCCCGCCGCACGGAGCGATGAGCCGGCAGTCTTCAAGCGCCTGTTTCCGGATCGCCAGGATCGCTTCAGCACGCCCCAAAGACGCTTTCGCCTGCACGACCTGAGCCTGCGCCTGCGATAGCTGGGCTTTCGTCTGCGCGACTTGCGCTTCAGCCTGAAGAACGGCAGCTTTGGCAGCGGCTTTTTCTTCCGGGCGCGGACCATTTTTGATTTTTTCGAGATTGGCTTCCGCAAGATGCTTCTCTGCCGTCAGTTTTTGGTAACTGGACTGCGCATTTTCAAAATCCTGCGCAGACACTGCATTAGAATCGGCCAAGAGTTTCTGATTGCGCTCGTAAAAGTTCTTTACGGCAGGAAGTTGAACGCTGATCATCTCCAGCGCAGCCTCCGCGAGCTGAATGTCTTCCGCACGGCTGCCGTTCTCCGCCTTTTCCAACTCCGCTTTCGCAGCAAGAAGCACACCTTCCGCCGCCTGGATCCCCTTTTCAGCGACCGAGACCGCCCCCTCGGCAACCATCACCGCTGCACGAGCCGTTTCAACATCCGCTTCTGCCTCGGCTGCCTGTTTCTCAAGGCGCACAGTCTCCAACGTACCGAGAAGCTCTCCCTTTTCGACTCGGCTCCCTTCCTCAACGTAAATTTCCGCAACACGTTCGGAAATCAGAAACGCGAGATTCATCTGCCGATCGTCAACATTCCCATTCAAAGTCAACGCTCCAGACCGGTCATCTTCCCGACGGACGCACCCAGTGAAGATCAAGAGGATCAAGAAAACGGAAAAATAAGAAAGAAAATGCGAAAAAAAATACGGAAAAAAAGGCAAAAAAACAGCAGAAGAGCTTCTTTCCGTAAATTTAGACTGGCGGATCTTTTTCATGATTTACCTCTCTCCGTTTGGCCCCTTTCAAGGAATGAAGACGGCAGCGGGACATAAACACGCGCAAAATTCCCATCTATTTTACACGCACACCGAGAAAGGTCAAGTACCCAAGGTGGGATCTTGACGAAAAAAGCGAAAAAACAGCCGCCAATATTCCATTTGCAAAAAATGGAGAGTTTGGCGAGTGTGTTCAAGAGCCGCTTTCAGTACCACCTTCTGAAGACTGCGGAAAAAAGATTAGGATTTGCGGAAAAACACGATTGATTTTTCTACGAGTCTGTGGTATGATGGAGAAACTAAGAGCGAAAAGGGAGAATGGAGCGCGGGAATTTTGACTCGCTTTGCATCTCCGTTTTCCCGCGTTCCTTTCCATCCATCCTGCCTTCCTGAAGACTGAATATCAAGGAGTTAGAAATGACCAGACGTAATTTTGTGCCGGGATCCGGACTCATTCTCAGCGGAACAGCTGCCGCTCCAGCCGTTTCAGCTGTCTCTGCCGTCTCTGCCGTCTCTGCCGTCTCTGCCGTTTCTGCCGTCTCCAATGCGTACGCAAACGGAACGGACGAGACCATCAAAGCCGTCTTGATCGGCTGCGGCGGACGCGGAACAGGCGCAGCCGCCAACTTCCTGAAGAATCCAAACACGAAGATCATCGCGGTCGGCGACGTTTTTCCAGACCAGACCGAACGCGCGGTCGAACGCTACGGTCTGCCGAAGGAAGCTGGATTTACCGGGTTCGACGCCTACCGAAAAGCGATCGATCACGCCGTGGCGAACGGAGCCGTTTACGCCATTTTGACCACACCGCCGGGATTCCGTCCGATCCACTACAAATACGCGATAGAAAAGGGACTCAACTGCTTCCTGGAAAAACCGTGCTGCGTCGACTCCTACGGTTACCGGATGCTGATGGAGGTCAACAAACTCGCGGACGAAAAAGGCCTAAAAGTCGGCGTCGGGATGCAGCGCCGTCATCAAAAAGTTTACCTGGATGGTCTGCGTCAGATCCTCGAAGAGAAAAAGTACGGCGACATCATGTACGCCAACGTCTACTGGAACATGGGGGGGATCCCCGTCCGCGGAACCGGCGAAGAACCGACGGAAATGCAGCGCCAGATCCGTAACCGATACTTTTTCGTCTGGCTCTGCGGCGACAATATCCTCGAGCAGCACGTGCACAATCTCGACATTGGAAACATCGTCCTCGGAAACTGGGACCCGCTCTACCATCCGGTAAAGTGCAACGGCATGGGCGGACGCGCTCCGCGGTACTTTGGGGGCGCGACTCCGCGAGTCGGCGAGATCTTCGGATACCATTTCGTCGAGTTCGAGTACGGCGACGGACGCCGAATGTACAGCCAAAGCCGTCAGCTTGGCGGCACGTGGAACTGCGTGAATGAATTCGTCTACGGAACAAAAGGCGGCGGGCAAGTCGCTCGGGCAAGGGTACGCGGCGAGAAACTCTTGGATCCCTACGATGTCGAGCACACGGATCTCATCAATGCCATCAAGCAAAACACGCCGTACAATGAGGGCTGGGCCGGTGCAACAGCCAGCATGATCGGGATCATGGGACGAATGGCGACCTACTCCGGACGCGTCATTTCCTGGGACGAAGCCGTGAATCACGGAAAGACGTACATGATCTATGAGAACCACGACGCGCTCACGCTCGAAAGTGACCCGCCGGTCCTCCCGAATGCCGACGGCCTCTACGACGCCCCGATCCCGGGAGTCACCAGAGAGGTCTGAACTTCGGACTCGCAGCGTTTCCGGATCCGTGCGGCGATGAATAAAAACACTGCGTACCAGTTTCACCACTGAGAGCATAGCGTTTACACGGAGAAACACAAAAAACACGAAAAACGCGGATCGCGCGAAATGTTTTAAAAATCTTTTAAGATCCATTTCGTGTGCTTTCCGCGTTTTTCGTGAGATCCGAATCAGGAAAATTTTCCCATTCTTTTCAGTGTGTTTCGTGCATTCTGTGCCTGATTCTGTGCTCTCAAGAGAAACTCACCGCGTTTCTTCAGAGCCGTTCCATCGTTTCTTCCGCGATCTGCAAAAGGAAAGCGGCTTCCGAACGGAGCATTTCGTCATACTGCGGGCTGCGTGAGAGGTAACGAAGCCAGGAAAGGACATTCTCGGCAGAAGACCGCATTCGAAGCGGCCGGATCTCCCGACGCTGAACAGCATTTTTGAGATCCTCAAGGCGGGTGTAGACCGAAAGCATGGCAGAAACACCGCGGCGAGCGCTCAATTCCTCCCACAGTTCCGCGGCATCTTCGTCCGCCTCCAGTCCCTGAAGATTCCGACGCAGGAACCGAAGTCGGTAGGCGGCTTCTCCGGGACGCAGTTTCGCAAGTTCCTCCAAACGTTCCAGCTCATCATAGATCAGGATCTGAAGGTGGTCGCTGAGCACTTGGGCTTCCGACGCAAATTCGTACTCCTCATTCTCCGAAAGGTACTCCAGATACAAAAACCCGGTCCGCCACACACGATCCGGCGCGAAATACGGTTTCGCGTGTGCCATTTCTTCCGAAAAGACAGCCTCTTCCATCGGCGAGTAGCGGAATCCCTGACGCGCACGCGCTTCGATCCGCTTTCGGAATGCGTCCGGCAGCTGCTGCAAGATCTCGTCCGGCGTACCGCGGGCTGAGAGTTTCCCTTCCTCATCGAAAAGACAGATCACAGGCAGTTTTTTCAGACTCTCTTCCGAAAGTTCCGCACATTCCGGTACAAAATGATCGTAAACGGTGAAAGTGCACTGAAGCTCTTCCAAACGCGCACCGAGATCCTCCGGTGTGTCCTGCATATGGCTCCCGACGATGACGATGTCGTCCGAGTCTCGAAGCCACGCCTTCACTTGCGTCATTTTATTCAAACCATCACGGCATTTTTGAGACTCGATCCCCCAGAAGACCCAGATGACGAGCTTGCCGGAAAGGTCCGATTCCGTCAGAGCCTCGCCTACGATCGGTTCGCCGGGTTCCTGCGTAAAGTACTCTGCCGACACGCAGCGGGGCTGGAAACAGTGAAAAAAGATTCCGGAAAATAGAAGACTGGAAAAAACGAATGAACGAAAATCAATGCGCATGACATTCTCCTAAGGCTGAAAATGCTGATAGCATGAAAATGCTGATAGGAATAAGATCCTCCAAAACTCTAAATAAAGTGGATCCCAACGAGCACGGCGATCTGAAGGATCAGGATCAGCGGCATGCCGGCGACGAAGGACGCATGACGCGTCTTGTGCCGAAAAACCTGCATTCCGAGGATCGAGCCAAGACTTCCGCCAAGGAGCGCGATGAGGAAAAGCGTTTTTTCCGGCGTCCGCCAGACATTGAGTTTGGCTTTCGCTTTATCTAAGCCCATGGAAAAGAATCCTGCAAGATTCATGATCAGAAGGTAGATCAGCGAGTACATATGCAGATCGTCCATAGTATTTCTCCTTTCTCAGGCATTTTTGAGGAAAACGGCAAAAAGAAAGCCCGTTCACCATTTTCCGGATGTGCGTTTTTCTAGGATCTTCACCAAACTTCGCTTTTTTCACGCAGCTTCAAGATCCTAATGGATTAGATTATACCATTTGGACGCGATTGTCAAGTGGGTCGGCTCTTTTTTTGGGATTTTTTCAAAAATTTTGCGTCCGATCCGGCAAGTGCGTCCCGGGGGGAGTTGAAAAAAGAGATAGTATCTGATAAAATATAAAAAACAGAGGCGAAATTTTACACCAGCCGCTGACCTGGTACAACGCCGCTGATCTGGTACAAACCTGCCACCCCTTTAACCATTTACCTTTCAGGAGTTTTTATGAAGAAGATCCTTGCCTCTCTCAGTATTTTCCTGCTGTCCTTTTTCCTGCTGACGCTGAGCATTCCGTCCGCAAGCCTTTCCGCGGCAGAAGTTCCGAATCCGAAGCTGGAGTCCCCGGAAAACTGGACCATCGTCGTCGTTCCGGACCCGCAGCAGTACACGAATCCCCGGAATCATGAGCGCTACTGGCAAATGTTCGGCTGGATCGCGGACAATTTGGAGACACTGAACGTCAAAACGGTCCTGTGCGTCGGCGACATCGTGAATTCCAACGCAAAACCCGCGCAGTGGAAGGCCTCCTCCAAAGCGTTTGAGTTCCTGGACGGCAAGATCCCGTACGTGCTGTGCACGGGAAATCACGACTACGGAAGCGGCGGTGCCAATACACGGGAATCGAATCTGGACAAATACTTCCCTGTGGATCGAAATCCCAAGTGGGACGGTGTGCTGGTCGAAGTCGGAGAAAATCTCGCGGGCAAAAAGACGCTCGAAAATGCCGCGTACCAGTTTCAGGGACCGCAGGGACAAAAACTGCTCGTCATCTCGCTCCAGTTCGCGCCGAACGAAAAGCTCCTGGATTGGGCGCACTCGCTGGCGACTGGGAAATACGCAGATCATTTCGTCATTCTTCTGACGCACAACTACATGCACTCGCACAAACGCGGCGACATACGGACGAACAATCATCCGTACCCGGTCATGAAAGTAGACGGTCTGAACGGTGAGGAGATCTGGCAGAAATTCGTGAAAAAGACGCCGAATGTCCGGATGGTCATTTCCGGGCACATTTCGGCTTCGGATGATTTCACCGGCTGCGTAGGCTGGCGCATCGACCAAAATGACGCAGGGAAACCGGTCTACCAGATGCTCTTCGACACCCAGGCGCTCGGCGGCGGTTTCGGCGGAAACGGCGGCGACGGATGGCTCCGATTGATCGAGTTCACCCCGGACATGAAGCACGCGAAAGCGTACACGTACTCACCCTACTTCGCGCAGGATCCCGAAACGGCCGAAAAGGCGTTTGAGACCTCACCGATCAATGCCTTTGAGTTCGAGATCGAGTAATTTGGCCCCGCAGATCCAAGGAGATCTTTCATGAAGACACGATCTTCCCTTTTTCTCTCCCTCCTCATCCTGTGGGGCGGCGCCGCGATTTCGCTGGGAACTCCAGCGGAAATGCAGACCGAAACGCAGACCGAAACGCAGACCGAAACGCAGACCGAAACGCCGTCAGACCTTCCCTCCGGAAAACTTCGGCAGGAGCTTCCGCTGAACGACGGCTGGTCCTTTGCTCTGGTGAAGCCCGGCGGTGAGCGTTCCTTTGCCGTCACGAATCCTGAGTCCCCCGATGCACAGCGTCCCGGAACATCGATGGTTTCTGAAGAGACGCTCCCTGCCGTTCCAGTCCGCCTTCCGCACGACTGGGGGATCCTTGGGCCTTTTGACACGGACCCGGAAACTTGGGGAGGGCAGGGAAAACTCCCATGGCGCGGTGTTGGCTGGTACTCCCGCTCGCTCACACTCACGAAAGAGGAACTTGCGCACCGGATCGTCCTGGATCTCGGAGGCTGCATGGCGTTTCCTGAAGTTTACGTCAACGGCATCTACGCCGGCGGGTGGGATTACGGCTACCTTAGTTTCCAGGTCGATCTGACTCCGTATCTGCGTGAGGGAGAAAATTCGCTCGCCGTCCGGTGCGACACTCGCCCTCATGGTTCCCGATGGTACCCCGGCGCCGGGATCTACCGACCCGCAAAACTTCTTTTCACGTCCAAAAATGCGTGGCTCCCCGAAGGTTCCGTCACCGTTTCGACTCCGGAAGTCGTTCTGGAAAAGTCCGACGCAGTAAAGTCCGACGCAGTAAAGTCCGACGCAGTAAACTCTGGCGCAGTAAACTCTGGCGCAGTAAAGTCCGACACAGTAAAGTCCGACGCAGTGAAGTCAAACGTCCTCCAAACGCCGTCTGCAGAACGTGCCGTCGTGGAAGTTCGCGTCTGCCCGACCGTTTCCGGACGTCCGCTCCAAACCGAAGATCTCCGCGTAGAACTTTTTGCACCGGACGGCTCACGCGTGACCCCGGAATCGCTGACCCTCACGCAGGATGCAGGCAAACCGCTGGAAACGGCTTCCGCTCCAGACTCCGATGCGCTCGCCAAAACCGACACTCCGCGCGTCGAAACAGACGGATTCACCGTACGGATGACGCTTCGCGAACCTGCGCTCTGGGACGTGACCTCACCAAGTCTCTACCGACTGCGCGTCGTGCTGCCAGACGATGAACTCACCGTCCCATTCGGGATCCGGACCTTTCAGTGGACGGCAGATGACGGTTTCCATCTTAACGGCCGCCGGGTCCAGCTTTACGGCGTGAATCTCCATCACGACCAGGGGATCCTCGGCGCGGCTGCGCATCCTGCTGCGGTCGAGCGTCAGCTGAAGATCATGAAGGAAATGGGCGTGAACGCGATCCGGACTTCCCATGACCCGTCCTCGCGTGAGTTTCTCGACCTCTGCGACCAGCTCGGTCTGATCGTCTGGAACGAACTGTTCGACAAATGGAATGCGACCGCCGATCTGCTTGACCAAAAACACTTTGACGCTTTCGTGCTTCGCCAAGTCCGCCGTTTCACCGAGCGCGACCGAAACCATCCGTGCGTCTGCGTCTGGTCGATCGGAAACGAGATCTGGGACATTGAGTCGGACAAGCGCGGCGGTTCCAATCCGGACGACGACGCACAGCGCCGCGTCACTCACGCTGCTGACTGCTTCCGAAAATGCGATCCAACGCGTCCCGTGGGCCTCGGCTGCTTCGTAGAAGGGACCTGCGGGCCGGAAAACCATGTGCGCGACTCGCTCGACCTGACGGGCTGGAACTACGGCGCGAAATACCGTGAAGCCCGCGTCCGCTACCCGCAGATGCCGCTCGTCTATACCGAGTCCGCCTCCGCACTTTCGACCCGCGGTTTTTTCCAGCTTCCGCACCCAAGATCCAAGGAAACGTACGACCGCGAGGCCTTCCAAGTCGACGGCTACGATCTGGTCTCTGCGAGCGGCCCGCGAGACATTCCGGACGTTGACTTTTTCCGGATGGAGACCGACCGTTACGTCGCCGGCGAGTTCGTCTGGACCGGTTTCGACTACCTTGGCGAGCCGACGCCGTTTGACCGTGAGGCACGTTCCAGTTACTTCGGCATCGTGGATCTCTGCGGCCTGCCGAAAGACCGATACTTCCTCTACCGCAGCTATTGGGCACCCGAAAAAACGACCGTTCACCTGCTCCCGCACTGGAACTGGGAAGGGAAACAGACGAACATCCCCGTCTACCTCTACACGAACGGCGATTCTGCGGAACTTTTCCTCAACGGAAAGTCTCTCGGATGCCGAACGAAAGTCCGTTCCCTTGCGGAATGTGCGCATTCAGATCTCTTGCACCGTGACGGCGTGAAGTTCACCGCCAGCTCGGAAGAAACGAAAGACGGACGCCAAAACACCGCCTCGGCAGCGTTCGATTCCACGTTCCGGACCCGCTGGTGCGCCTCGGACGATTCCATGCCGCAATGGCTTCAGATCGATCTCGGAAAGGCCGTTTCGGTCTGGTCGCAGGAACTCACACTGGAGCGCAAGGCCTCGGAGTACCGTTTCCGCGTGGAAGCCTCGCTCGACGGCACGCAGTGGAAGACGGTCTTCCGTCATGAATTTGCAGACGGCGAAGGAAATGGCGACGCGGTCTCCTTTCATGCCGGCGAGAAACCGTGGAATGCGCGATTTTTCCGCATTTTCTTTGAAGAAACGACTGGCGGCTGGGCCTCGGTGCGCGAGTGGACGCTCTCCGGCAAAAAACCGGATCCGGATGCTCTTCCCCACTACTACGCGCAGGTGGACCGATACCGACTCCGATGGGAAAATGTGCCGTACGTTCCGGGAACGCTCGAAGCCGTCGCTTACCGAGACGGAAAAGAGATCGGACGCACGACGGTCCGGACTGCCGGTGAGGCCGCAGAGCTCCGGCTGACTCCAGATCTCAAAGAGTTCCGCAGCGATGACGATCTGATCTACGTCCAGATCGAAGCCGTGGACGAAAACGGAACGCTCTGTCCATGGGACGACCGAAAAGTCACCGCGTCCGTCACCGGACCTGCTGAACTGGTCGGGATCGACGCAGGAAACCCCATGTGTTTCGAGACCATCCCCGATGCGGAACACTCTCTTTTCTTCGGAAAAGCCGTCCTCGTGTTGCGCAGTCAGCCGGGAAATGGAGATATTTGCCTGGAAGTCCGTGCTGACGGCCTGAAAAAAGGCGTCCTGGACCTGAAGAAGTGAGTCTTCGTGAGGCGGATCGAATCTTTTCCGCCTCACCATTTGGGAAGGTGAGAACGCCGTGAGACGGAAGGAAGCCGCGCCTTTTTTCACAGACTTTAAGTCTTTCTGAGGCGCGGTCCGCCCCGTTTCGTCTCACGCCGCGAGCCGCTTCTGGAGGAGAGACTTTCAATTTTGTTTTTTGGAGGAAAACCATGAAAAAACCTACCTCATTTCCATCTCATCCCCGCCTCTTTTCGAGATCCATTCGCACTCTGACGCTTGCGGCGGCGATTTTAGGACTTCCCGGACTTCCCGGACTTCCCGGACTTCCCGGACTTCCCGGACTTCCCGGACTTCCCGGACTTCCCGGACTTCCCGGACTTTCAGGACTTCCCGGACTTTCAGGACTTCCCGGACTTTCAGGACTTCCCGGACTTTCAGGACTTCCCGGACTTTCAGGACTTCCCGGACTTTCAGGACTTCCCGGACTTCCCGGACTTTCAGGACTTCCCGGACTTTCAGGACTTTCAGGACTTCCCGGACTTTCAGGACTTCCCAGACTTCCCAGACTTCCCGGACTTTCAGGACTTTCAGGACTTTCAGAATTTTCAGTGTTTTCTGGACTTCCAGAGGTTTTCGCGCAGGAGCATGCGGAGTTTCTGGACATTTCCGGAGAAACTGCGCGTCAGACGGTCATCGCGCAGGGGACGGCCGTGATCTACCAGGGTCATCCGTACGCGGTCATGCTTCCAGACCGCAAAACGATCTTCACGACATGGTGTCTGAACCACGGCGGTTTTGCGGGCCCAATGGCGAAAAGCACCGACGCGGGACTCACGTGGGAGCGCATTGACGGCCGGATGCCGAAGGGATTCTGGAAGCACAAGAACTGCCCGAGCATCTACCGCATGGTGAATGCCGAGGGGAAAGCGTTTCTCTGGGTCTTCACGTCGCAGCCGATGATGGCGCGCATCGTAAGTGCGGACGACGGCAAAACTTGGGAGGAAAAGGAGCCGCTCGGTTTCCCGAACGTGATGGCGTTCAGTACGATCATCCCCAAAACTCCCGGTGTGCAGGACGGAAAGTACCTCGGATTCTACCACGTGCGTCTCGATCAGGAGAAAAACATTCTGAATCTTGAACCGCGGGTCAAAAACGGCACTCTGGCGGTCATGATGAGCGAAACGTCCGACGCAGGATCCACCTGGAGCGAGCCGGTCATGGTCGCCGACGTGGAAGGAAAAGACCCGTGCGAACCGTGCGCGTTCTGGAGTCCGGACGGAAAAGAGATCTGCGTCCTGATGCGTGAAAACCGCGGAGCAGAGGGGGACGGCCGGCGTGCGCTCCAAATGTTCAGCCGTGACGCCGGAAAGACCTGGACGACGCCCGAAACGACTTCCTGGGAACTCACCGGACACCGCCACATCGGGACGTACACGGACGACGGACGCCTGATCTTCGCTTTCCGCGACACTGCCCCAGGTTCGCCCTCGCTCGGTTCTTTCGTCGCATGGGTCGGTACCTACGAGGACATTCGCCAGAAACGGCCCGGCCAGTACCGCGTCAAGCTCCTCCACTCCCACGCAGGCTGGGATTGCGGATACCCCGGCGTCGTGAACACAGCTGACGGCACGATCGTTGCGCTGACGTACATCAAATACCGACCCGGAGAGGCAAAACACTCCATCGCCGCAGTACGCTTCAAGATGGAAGAACTGGATAGAATGGCGAAAGAGCAACTCGAAACGCGTATCGGAAAGTGACCTCAGACTCCAAGAAAGACGCACCGAAAAGTGCCCTTAAAACGGCCTCTAGAGCTGCTCGGGCATTTTTTGGCTTTTCTCTTCCGGGGGGGGCTTTTCTTTTCACCGTTTTTGAGTATAATAAAATCGAAATGCAGAAGATCCGTGAACTTTTTCCGTAAACTCCGTGTAACACGCGGGGGTTCCGTGGTCTTTTGGAACATTTTTTTGAGATCCGATCCTTTTTTTGTCCCTGAAAACACCATACGTCAGCAGGGAAGGGAGAATTTTATGGCGGCAAGAAATCTCGTAGTCGCTCAGAGTGGCGGTCCAACGTGCGTCATCAACAGTTCGCTTCAGGGCGTTGTGGAAGCTGCGCGCTGTTTTGAGAATATCGGAACGGTTTACGGCGCAGTTCATGGAATCGAAGGCGTTTTGACGGAAGATCTGCTCGATCTTTCGGCACAGGATCCGCAGGAGATCTCGCTTCTGCGCTACACGCCGGTCGCCGGTTCGATCGGGACCTGCCGATACAAGCTGAAGGAATGGCAGACGGAAGATTTTGACCGTGTCATTGAGGTCTTCAAAGCCCACAATGTCGGGTACTTCCTCTACAATGGCGGAAACGACTCGATGGACACTGCGAACAAGATCGCGGAAATGGCGAAGGTCCGCGGTCTGGATCTGACGGCTGTCGGCGTTCCGAAGACGATCGACAATGATGTCGGAGACAGCGAATTCAAACTCGTGGACCACACGCCCGGTTACGGGTCCGTCGCGAAGTACTGGATGCACACCGTCCAGTACGCCAACCAGGAAAACAAAGGCTCCTGCCCGGCGGACCCCGTCCTCGTCATGCAGGCGATGGGACGCAAGATCGGTTTCATTCCCGCAGCCGCTCGTTTGGCAGATCCCAACCGCGAAATGCCGCTTTTGATCTACATGGCCGAGTCTCCATGCTCGCTTGAACAGCTGCACGAACAGGTCAACGCTAAACTGCGTGAATGCGGACGCTGCGTCGTGGTCATCAGCGAAGGATTCAACGTCGGATCTCTCGGCGAGCTGAAAGACTCCTTCGGCCACACGACTTTCAGCAGCTCCCAGATGACCGTCGCCCAGAAGGTGGTGAACTACCTGAACGAAAAAGGTCTCTGCGTCAAAGGAAATGCCCGCGGAAACGTCCCGGGAACGGATCAGCGCCACAGTATGGCCTACGCCTCCGTGACCGACCTGGATGAAGCATTCGCGCTGGGACAGAAAGCGTGCGCGCTGGCTGCTGCCGGTGAAAGCGGTTTCATGAGCACGATCCTCCGAAATCCCGGTCCGATCTACGATGTCCGCTACGACAAAGTGCCGCTTTCCGTCGTGGCAAACAGCGAACGCACCTTCCCGAAAGCCTGGATCACAGACGACGGATGCGACGTGACCGACGAGTTCATCGCGTATGCGAAACCGCTCGTGGGACACGAAATGCTAACGCTCCCGATGATCGACGGACGCCAGCGTTTGACTCAGTTCGCGCCGATCTATGCCGAAAAGGTACTGGATGCCTACGTCCCGCAGGCCGCGCGAAAATAGAAACTTAACGCAAAACTCAAGCAATTTGCGAAAAACACGAAAATTTCAAGATCCACAAAGTGCCCTTAACGCACTTTAGAGATTTTTTTCGTGTTTTTCGTTTCCATTGACTGCAGCCTTCACGTTTGTTTCTCTCTTTCCGTGAGTTTTCACGGAACTCCCTCCCCCACCCCAAATGATCTCAGAAAGGATCCCCATGCTGAAATCCAAAACGATTTTCGGCGGAACGCAGTTTTTTTGTCTGTTTTTCCGCTCAACATTCCGTCCGGTTTTCCGTCTATTTTTCTGTCTGCTGGTTCTGACGCTCTGCACAGACTCGGTCATGTGTACCGCTCAAACCCCTGAAAATACCGTTCCACGTGAGTGCCCGATCTTCCCGACGCCCCGACTGACGGCAGATCTTGGAAAATCATACATTTGCACTCCGGAACAGCTTGCGGTCTTCATCACCGAGGATGCGCCGAAACCGGTCGCCTACGCCGCAGAAATTCTCCAGACGACCCTGAAAAACCGATTCGGAACGGCTCCCGCAGTCATTTCTGGCAGCGATGGAATTTCTGGCAGCGACGGAAACGCGGGCGAGTGGAAATTCCGCATTCATCTTGAAGTTGGACCGCTGGATAAAACAGCCGAGACTTTCCCGGGTCCCGAACAGCAGCTGAAAGCGGAGACGCACCCGAACGCTTTCCAGCTCCGTTTTGGAGAAAATCAAGTTCACGTCAGAGGCACGGATGCGAACGGAGTCCTTTACGGGACCTTCGCGCTCTTGGACCTCTGCATCCGCAAAGATTCAGCAGACCGGACCGCCGCTGAGCTGGAGATCCAGGCATTTCAGGTCACGGACTGGCCGTCGTTTCCATGGCGCGGCAGACCGCATTTCGTGATGATGCAGAATCTGGTTCCGGGGGCGCTGGACGCTTACGCTCGCGGAAGGATCAATTTTGGCGACGTGCGCGACAATCCGCAGATCCCGGAAAGGCTGACCTACCCGGATCGTGCGGCCCCGATGGGGTTTGCGCCAGGGATCGCGATCGACCGGAAAAATACTGCCCGTGTGATCGAGGAGATGCACCGCCGCGGAATGTTCGTCTATGCGTGCGTGGCGGCTGCGACGACTAAAAAAGCCCACGGGATCATCGTTGGATTCGATCAGCTGGACGAAAGCCGTTTTTACGAAAATGTGAATGCAACGTTCTCGGAACTTCTGGAACTCGGCGCGGACGGTCTCTGGCTCTCCTTTGACGATATTGGGAGCGGGACGGATCCGGAAAAAGCGATCGGGAATTTCATGGAATTTGCGAAAAGCCGCGGACTCTCCGGACGGCAGCTCGCCTTCACGCCTCCGATCGGGGCGTACCAGAAGGTCAGTCACCCGCTGAACGCCAAGTACAGTAAATTCCCAGGTTTCAACGAAGTCCAGTGGTTTTTCACCAGCGTTCCGTGCGAGGCAGACACGAAACTGTGCGCGGAGTACGGGCTCAAGCTCAAACCGGCATGGTGGCACAATCTGATCCACTTGCGCAGCGGCTTCCTGAACAATGCAAACATCGCGGTCTCCATGCGCTCGCAGTACGTCGATTCACCGACTTTCTGCCACATTGGCGCCTCCTATCCGGAACCGGAAGACCGGATCCCGCGTCCGGCATACATCGAGCTTCACCCGCTTTCTGCCGGCTGGCACGCTCCAAAATACGAAAATCTCCGCGACCTGCCGCAGGTGACCGACACCGTCATGCTTTTCTGCATCGGAGGCGGTTTTCCGGAAGAGTATCTCGTCACGGCATTCGGTTTTTGGGCGTGGGATCCGGAAAATTTTGACTGGACACGCTGCCAAAAGGCCGTCTATAGCTGGATCTATGGACCGGAAAATGCGGAAACGGCACAGAAATTTGACGAAAAACTCGTAGAATTGAAGTCGCTTTATGTTCTTTCGCCGCGCAGAGTGAAACCAGGCGTAAACTACCCGCCGCGTCTGAAGGGAAACGTTGCGGAAAACCGTGCAAAAGCGCTCGCGCTGCTGGACGAAATGGACGCGCTCTGCGCCCAGCTCCAGAAGACTGCGCCGTCGCTGACCTCTCTGGATGCCGAACGGCTGGAGATCGTCTACCTGGAACCGATGCGCAAGACACTTGAGATCGCAAGATTCTGTGCGGAAGCAAATTTCCCGGAATACGGAAACGGTACGCCGGAAGACACCAACGCGATCTTTGAACGCCTGGCTCCGGAACTCAAGGCGATGGACGTCTGGCGAAAGGCGCAAAAGTAGATAAAATCCGTGAAACTGGCTGCATTTTCTTTCGAATTTTTAAAAAATTGAAAAGAAAGAGGATGCGGGACCTTGACAAATGCGGAAACGCGGCTAAATTAAAGAATTGGGACCTTAGCGTCCCGTTCCGGAAGAGGAAACTCCTTGCGGGAGCTTCCTCTTTTTTCGCAAATTCGGCTCTCTTCCAGTGCGGAAAAAGTCAGGCAGAAAAATGATTTTGGGTCCAATTTTTCATCGGGAAGCGGCGATCGCTCCGCGGCGTACCAAACTTTACGCCTCGCGCACAGCGTACACTGCGGCCCTCCTCATCCTCACGGCCACGGCATGGCTCATCGTTTCCGGATCGCAGCTCATCTCCGACATTGGGGACATGGCGCGGTTTGGGAACTCGCTCTTTTCGCTACTCGCTCCGCTTCAGCTGGTGCTCGCGATGTTTTTCTCCGCGATGTTCGCAGCCGGAAACGTCTCGCAGGAAAAAGACCGAAACACGCTGGTCCTCCTTCTCCTGACCCGCATGAATAATTCAGAGCTCGTACTCGGAAAACTCGGCGCGTCGCTCCTTCACCTTTTCGTGAATCTTCTGGCGGCAGTCCCGGTCTTTTTCATGGTCCTCTGCTTCGGCGGCGTGAGTCTCGCACAGGTCATTCAGTGCCTCGCGATCACGTTTTCGACCGTCCTTCTCTGCGGAACGCTCGGCACGCTGATCGCGTTTTGGCGCGAACAGACTTTCCAAGCCGTCTCGATGACTGCGCTTCTGCTCGTCGTCTGGCTCGCGCTGGGAGAGTGTCTCGCGTCTGGGCTTTTCGGAACGGCGTTCACCTTCCCGATGGCTTCCGGAACGCTTTCCGCGCAGGAACTCGCAGCTGCCGTGAGTCCATGGCGTGCCGTGCTGAGCATCACGCGTTTTGCGGCACCGACGCTTCTTTTCCCGGTTTTCGCAGCCGGAATTTCCGTCATTTTGGCATTCTGGACCATTTTACGTGTCCGCGCTTGGAATTCCACAGAACGCCGCAGAGAAGACGAAACGCACGATGCCACCCCCTCACAAAACTCCAGCGCGCAGACTGACGCACAGGCCTCCCACTCTGCGAAAAACGCCAAACGCTCACGCATCGTGTGGGACAATCCGATCCTTTGGCGCGAGATCTGCACGAAAGCGTACGGAAAACGTGCGTTTCTGGTGCGTCTAAGCTACGTTCTGCTCTTTGCGTTGACGTTCTGGTGTGTTCACCTGCATTTCGAAACGCTGGATCTTTCGTTTCTTGCGGAAAATACAGGCGTGCTTCTCTTCTCGATGAAGGTCTTCCTTCCGCTTGCGCTCCTGGCGCTGGTCCTAGTCAATGCGCAGGCAGTCACGGCGATCACGGGAGAACGGGACGGCCGGGCGCTCGATCTTTTGCGCGTGACGGACCTTTCGCCGAAGGAGATCGTTTTCGGAAAGCTGGGCGGGGTCTTCTGGAACACACGCGAGATCGTGTTTCTGCCGCTGCTCTTTCCACTTTACCTTTGGAGCCAGAATATTGCGTCGGGAGAGATCGTGTTTTACCTGTCCGGCGGACTCGCAGTCCTTTTCCTTTTCGCCGCGATGCTGGGGATCCACTCCGGAATGACCTACGCTGGAAGCCGAAGTGCGATCGGCGTGAGTCTCGGAACGCTCTTTTTCCTTTTCGTCGGCGTAGCGGTCTGTCTGCGCATGATGCTCTCCATGGGCGGTGCCTTCCACGCGCAGATCCAGCCATTCCTTGCATTCATGGCCGGCGGAGGACTCGCAATGTTTCTGGCACTCGGTGCGCGCAATCCGTCTTCTGCCATTGGACTCGCATCATTCGGCTGCCCATTTGCGACCTTCTACGCAATGAGCGCACTCATGATGGACTACACGCTCGGCGTTTTTCTCGTGGTTGCCGTCACATACGGATTCACGACCGCGGCAATGCTCATTCCGGCGATCTCCGAGTTCGACATTGCCGTCCATCAGGGACGGAGCGAAGAGTAAAGCGTACGGGAAAACACACGTAAAAAAGGCGCCCCCCCTTCCGCCACACCGCGTTCACACCGCGTTCACACCCGTTTCCGCCACACCGCGTTCAGGTCCCTAAGCGAGAGACTAAGAGATTCAAGTCCCCGCGTTCAGGTCCCTAAGCGAGAGACTAAGAGATTCAAGTCCCTCCCCTTAGAGGCACAGGCACGGCTCGCGCAGCTGCCAGTCGGAGCTTAAGTTGATTTAAGAAAGGAAATACCAAAATGCCTTCCAAGATCCAATTCGTTTTTTTTGATTTGGGCAAAGTCCTGCTCCACTTTGATTTTTCGATCGCGGCAGAACGTCTTCACTCGCTGACCGGGCTTGACGGCATGGCACTGATGAACGCGACGCTGGCGGAAGCGACTCCGCTCTGCGAAGCGGTCGAGACGGATGCCATGAGTTCCGAGGAACTCTACGAGCAGGTGTGTGCTGAGTTTGGACTCACGCTCTCCCGCGCGGAATTTGAAGCGGCGCACCGCGACATTTTCACGCCGATGCGCGATTCCTGGGAGTTGCTGCGCGAGCTGAAAGAGCAGGGCGTTCGGCTTGGGATACTCTCGAATATTTGCCAGGTCCACTGGGATTTCTGTCAAGCGGAATTCCCGGAACTCTTCGAGCTTTTCGACGTTCCGCTTTCCAGTGTGGGGCTGAAAGCAAGAAAACCGGGACCGGAGATCTACCTTCGTGCGGCAGAACGTGCCGGTGTGTGTCCGGAAGAGATCCTCTTTTTTGATGACCGGCCGGAAAATGTGGAAGGAGCGCGGGCAGTCGGTTTCCATGCCGAACTTTTCTCCACGGCCTCGGAGGCGCGGAAGGTCCTCGCGGAGTACGGTTTACTTTAAGTTAAAAAATCGGCTCTTCCGGAAGGTACACCCTTTCCGGAAGAGCCAGAAAAAAGAAGCAGGACCGGTACACACTTGCCGGATGGAACGTAATTTTTTGAAAGATCAAGGAAAACGAAAATGAAAAATCCGAACTACGCCAAACTTCTCGAGCAGATCGAACGCGCAGCATCGGCGTCCGGCCGAAAGGCGTCAGAGATCCGGCTCATCGGCGTGACGAAGTACTTTTCGGGAACTCAGGAGCTCTTGGACCTGCACGAAGCGGGATGCCGGGATTTCGCGGAGAATCGCCTTCCGGTCTTTCAGCCGAAGTTTGAGGCGCTGCGTTCCATGCAGGACGATCCAGCTTCGGCATTCACCTGGCATTTCATTGGACCGCTTCAGCGAAATAAAGCGCGAAAGATCCTGCAGATGGCAGACGTGATCCATTCCGGGGAAAGCCTGGAACTCCTTCAGACGCTGGACCGGATCAGTGCGGAACTGAACGTGCGCCGGCGTGTGCTCGCGGAAATCAATCTGGGTGGCGAGGCAAACAAGCACGGTTTCTCGCACAGGGAATTTTGCGAGGCGTTTCCGGCAATCCAGGCTTTCACGCATCTGGAGCTGGCGGGGCTCATGGGAATGACGTCTCTAGACGCGGATGGATCGGAGGCGCACCGGCAGTTCGCGTCGCTTCGGGAACTCCGGGATGAATTCCTCCCAGGCGGCGAACTTTCCATGGGAATGAGCGGTGATTTTCCGATCGCCATCGCGGAAGGCGCGACGATGGTGCGCATCGGGTCGGCTCTTTTCGAGTGAGTCGATTTTTTCGATTCGTCCAATGAGCGAAGAACTATCCTCACCGCGTTTTCTGCGACAAAAATCGCGGTGAGAAATGGCGTGCGTCTAGCGAATGCGTCAATATTTCCGGAAAACGGGCGTTTGGGGACTTTTGGCGTCGCTTTTCTTTGCATTTCTTTTCCGATTTTGCATCGTTCCCCTTGAAAAAAAGTGCGTTTTGTGCTATGATAGTAAAAGAAATTGACTCAAAAAGACCCGCAAGGCACCTATTCAGGAGGTTTTCATGCCCGCGAATTTAACTCCCGTCTACTTGAAAGCAGAACAGGCGTACCGTCAGGCTCAGTCGCTCGAGGAAGAGCTGCGCTGCCTTCAGGTGATGCTTCAGGAAATTCCGAAGCACAAAGGGACGGACCACCTTCAGGCCTCACTTAAAGCCAAGATCTCCAAAACAAAAAAAGACATGGAGGCGGACCGGGCTTCCGGAAAGAAATCCGGTCTGAGTATCCGGATCCCTCGGCAGGGGGCAGGAACGGTCGTGATCCTAGGCGGGACGAATGCCGGAAAAAGTCAGCTTCTGGCGAGCATGACCCGCGCAACTCCCAAAATCGCGCCGCATCCGTACACGACCCAGCTTCCCCAGCCCGGAATGATGCCGTGGGAGGACGTTCTGGTACAGATGATCGACACGCCGCCCATTACTCCGGATTTTCTCGAGCCGAGCACCTACAGTTTCATCCGAAGTGCGGATCTGGCGCTCCTTCTGCTGGATCTCGGAGACGATGACGGCGTGGAGAACTGCATCGCGCTGATGGACCGGCTGAATTCCACACGGACGCGCCTGGGAAAGGAATCCTGCCTGGACGAAGACGATGTGGGACTCTCCTACACGCGCACGTTTCTGGTGCCGAACAAGATCGACGTTCCCGGTGCGATGGATCGGCTGGAGATCTTCCATGAGCTCACAGATTGGGGATTTGAGGAGTTTCCGATCAGTGCGACGGAACTGACGGGCGTGGAACCGCTGCGTGACGCGATCTACCATGCGCTGAACGTCGTGCGCGTCTACACAAAACTCCCGACGTCAAAAACCGCAGACATGGACCGGCCGTTTACGCTGCCGGCAGGGAGCACTCTGCTTGATCTGGCCGGATTGGTCCACAAAGATTACTTGGAAAAGCTCAAGTACGCACGGATCTGGGGAACTGCCGTCCATGACGGTACGCCAATGAAAGGCGACTATGTGCTGAATGACCGCGACATCGTGGAACTGCACTGCTGACCTTTTGACCGCTGATCTACGACAGGCTGATCCGACTGGCTGCGCAGTCCGTTCCGTCACGGCGCGCGGCCGTCAGGTCATGACGTTCGCGTGGGAAGGAAATCAGAAAATGCTCCGGAATTTCCTTCCATTCCGCTCTTCTCTCAAAAAAACTTTTTCGATTTTC